>JADLBD010000111.1 GCA_020847975.1 Bryobacterales bacterium
CGCAGCATATCCAGAATTCGCAGGTACTCCACCACCCCATAAGACAGCGCCGGATCAAATTGCAGATAGTCCCGTTCCGGTTTCATGTGAGCGTAGCGGACCAGGTTTCGCGCATCGTGAACGGAGAAAAGGTTTTCTCCAGTCGCCACCGGATTCTTCGACACTTGCGCCACCTCGGCGTGGATCTCGAAATCGAGGGGCTCGCAGGGTTCCTCATACCATTTCAGGGAATAGTGGTTCAGCGCCTCCGCGTATTCGATCGCTGTCTTGCGGTCAAACCGCCCGTTGGCGTCCACCGCCAGATCCTGCCCCGGGCCGAGAATCCCCAACACCGCCTCAATCCTGCGTAAGTCCTCCTCGATCGGAGCCCCGCCGATCTTGATCTTTACGCTGGAATAGCCAAGTTCGAGATAGCCGCGCATCTCCTCCATCAGACCCTCGATTTCTTTTCCCGGATAGTAGTATCCCCCCGCGGCGTAGACGTAGACCTCCTCGTCGCACTCCCCTCCATGGAAGCGCTCCGCCAGCACACGATACAGCGGCTTGCCTTCCATTTTCGCCGCCACATCCCACAGCGCCATATCGAGAACCCCCACGGCGACGGACCGCTCCCCGTGCCCTCCCGGCTTTTCGTTCGCCATCATCACTCGCCACGCCTTGCCAGGGTCCAGATTTTCTCCCGTCTCATCGAGAAGCGCGCGCGGGTCCGCCGCAAGCAGCCGCGGAATCATCCGGTCCCGCAGCAGGCCGCTTTGCGAATACCGCCCGTTCGAGTTGAAGCCGTAGCCGGTGACAGGTTTCCCGTCCCGCGCCATGTCCGTGTGAACCGCCACGGCGGAAGCCGTCATCTCGGAAAAACTGATGTACGCATTCCGAATTTCAGAGCGAATTGGGACAATAATATCTGTAATTGCCGTAATTTTCAATTAGGATTCCTTTCTTTATCGGCTGGTCAATCCTCAGCTAAACTAATGACTAATCCCATATTCCTGCCGCTCTCCATGAGAGCATCTGATGACTAGGAGCAACAAAATCATGATGTGGACTTTGTATGGAACCACCTGGACTCCCGATGACGGTGTCACCGCCCCTCCCCCGCCCGGCCTTCCCGCCTCCAATCCTTCCAGCGGAAAGGCATGGAAAAGCGGAGACCGCTATGACGATGCGCCGCCCGCCCCGCAAGCCCCCTATCCCGCCGGTAGTTGGCATGACGGAAACTACGTCATCACGCACGCCAACCAGGCCAGTTTCAGCATTCTCGTGGACAGCCATCAGCGAAAACACATCTCCTCCTGGCTCTCCAGCTATGGGGGCGCTCCAGGTACGAAGTTCCCAAAAAATTGGACCAATCAGGATGTCATCAACTACGCGCAACTGCTTGTCCCGTACTTCCCCCAACTGGGCACGGCGCCCGCATCCAATACGATTCTCAACAACGTTTCAATCAATGTAGCCTACCAGCCAAGCGGGAAACCCAAGGTCGCGTCCGTTATCGTCAACACGGCCTCGTGGAATGCCCCTGGAAGATATTGGGAGTTTCACTTCTATCCCGGCTAGACAACTCACTCGCGAACTGCCGCCGCCATCTCCACTGCCCGGTTAGCCGCTCAGTGTCCTAAGCAAATTGAAAGGCGTACAGCTTCGTCCGCCGCATCGTCAGCCGCAACCGCACGGCCCGGCCTTGCATCAGGCCGGCATCCGATCCCTTCCATTGCACCACGCGGCCCACATCGTTGGCGATGATCCGTTCACAATCTGCTTCCGCGAAGCCCTTCACTGGCCGTCCTTCCGCATCTTGGATCTCCACTGCGATTGACCCCATGGCCCCAGTGTCTACGTTCAGTTGCAGTTCGTGTCCCTCGAACCTCAGCAGGGGAGTGATGATCTCCCCTTCGCCTTCCGCATCCATGGACACAAATCCGTCCAATCTCTGCGCCGCCAGAAACAATGCACTCGCGGTAGCTCTGCCGCCAGGCGCCACCAGAGGCGCGCCGTGGTCCGCCGCGCCACCCCCGTAGTACATGTAGATTTCATCGCCTCGCCGGATCATCCCATAGCCCATGTAGGCATTCCGGCTGTCGGCTTCCCCCTCCACGCCGAGCCCCACATACGGGCGCCGGTCCATGCGGTCGAACAAAATGCCATCGCGGCTCACCGCCAGTTGCGTCTCCACGACACCCGAGAGCGGAATGCGCTCCGTCGCCCGCTTTGTGTGCCGGAATATCGACGGAAACGCGAAGTACGCGTCCTCTGCCCACGGATACAACTGAACATTGGGAGTGTAGATGTCACAAGGCTCCGGATCACGCTCGCCGGAGCGCAGCACTGTTGGAAACTCGGTGCTCAACGCCGGAGGCGAGTTTGCCCCCCACAACTCGCGCGCATGTTCTGTTTTCCCATAGCTCCATGGCGAAAGGACGCGCTCCCGCTCAATTTCCGTCCGCAGCGCCACCCGCAGCGGATTCCAACCGCGTAGATAGGCTGCGTACTTTCGAATCCGCTCATCCCAGAACAACACATTCATGCTATCGGCATGAAAGGGAAGGACGGGATATTCTTCCTTCCAGTGCAAACCATCCCCCGAAGCCAGCACCTTTAGCGTGCCGCCCTTACCTCCCAGAGACATCAATGTCTTGTAGCGCTGGCTGGGAGCAGCCACCGGGTCCCGCATTACACAGCCTTCGCGAAACGGCGCAATCACTATATTCGTCGCCGCCGAGCCGCGAAACTCCACCAGTCCCAGTTCCGGCCGCTCCCAGTTCAATCCGTCCGTCGAGGTTGCGTAGCACAAACGCGGTAGACCCTTGCCCGCGAAACTCATGTACCACAGCTTGTACACACCCTCGTCATCCAATACCGAGAGATAACTCCCAATGTGCGTGCTCTCCCACTCGCGAGCCGGAAATAGAACCGGTTGCCGCCTCACCGGTGGATTAGTCGCCCTCTTCACGCCTCTGCTCTGCGCGACAAACCGGCCGTCGAGGAACAGTTGCTTTCTTCCGCCTATCCCGATCGGAGGCCGCGCCCCAGCCAGGGGTAAGGCCGTTGCCGGAGTTAGTATGAAATGCCGCCGGTTCATCTTCGTATTACAGGCCTCCGTGATGCAGGTCTAGGAATTCTATCAACGTTCGCGATACACTACGTTCCGTGATGCATCGCCGGCTCCTTGGCAGCACTGGTCTGAGAGTTTCCACTATCTCGCTAGGTACCGTGGAACTCGGCATGGACTACGGTTTTCGCGGTAGTGACCACTTCAAACGCCCTGATCCAGCCGACGCTGCCCGCATTCTCCATCGCGCCGTGGAACTCGGCATCAACTTCCTCGACACCGCACGGGCCTATGGCGACTCCGAGGCCATCATCGGCCGGACTCTCCACGACCTCCATCCCCGCCCCCACATCAGCACGAAATTCGCAGTGCCGGACTCGCTCCCACCGGGCCAACTCCGCCAGCACATCCTGGATTCCGTGGATAGCAGCCTCCGCGCCTTACGTGTCGAAACCATCGACCTCCTCCAGATTCACAACACCACCGAGGACCTGCTCGCCCGCGGTGAACTGCTCGACGCCTTGTTGCGCCTCCGTCAGAGCGGCAAAATCCGCCATGCCGGGGCCAGCCTGTACGGGGAGCCAGTAGCGATGCGCGCCCTGCACCACCGCGAGATCCACACTCTTCAGGTCCCGTTCAATTTCCTCGACGCCAAAATGAGCCAGAGAGTTTTTCCGCAGGCCTCTCGCTCCGGTGTTGGAATCCTGATTCGGTCAGCCTTCCTTCGGGGCGTCCTCACCAGTCGTGTTCATGAGGTGCCTCCGCAGCTTGCAAAACTCCGGGACAAGGCTTTGGAGGCATGCGCGGCCCTGGCGATCACCCCGAATGAACTCGCCGAGACGTCCCTGCGCTTCTGCCTTTCTCACGATGCCGTGTCGACGGTCCTCATCGGTGTCCGCACCACAGAGGAACTCGATGCCAACGTCCGAGCCGCGGCGAAAGGCCCCCTCGACGACGGTGCACTCGCCGTCCTGAGCAGGTTCAGCATGGAAGAGGAATCTCTGGTAAACCCAACTCATTGGAGCGAATTGACCTGACTCGTTCCGCGCAGCCCTCCCCCCATGTCGTAGACTGTATGGAAGTACATGGCACTGAACGGCATTCTTCCCGCGATCCTTACGCCCCTTGACGAACACGGCAAATTTCACGCCGCGGCTTATGAGCAGCTTCTTGAGCGTCTCTATTCCGCCGGCGTGCACGGTATTTATGCCGCGGGACAAACCGGAGAAGGGCCCCTCCTTTCACTGGAGGACCGGATGAAAATCGCGGAGATTTCCGTCGCTAATTCTCCGCGCGGGGCGAACGTGATCATCCACATCGGCGCCCATCGCACCGAAGACGCGATCCAACTCGTCCGCCACGCTTCCCGCATCGGCGTCACCGCTGTCAGCAGTCTGCCGCCCATCGGCGTCTATTCCTTCCCCGAAATCAGGAGTTATTATCAGGCTCTCGCCGCGAACACCGAAGTCCCTTTCCTTGTGTACTTCTTTCCTGCTCTCGCGCCTGCCATCACCAGTACCGGTCAGATTCTCGAACTGTGCGAAATTCCCAATGTGGTTGGCCTGAAGTTTACTGACTTCAATCTCTTCCGTCTCCAGCAGCTCAAGCGTCAAGGCTATACCGTTTATAACGGCCACGATGAAGTGCTCGCGGCTGGATTGCTCATGGGCGCCGACGGTGGTATTGGAACCTTCTACAACCTCGTCCCCGGACTCTTCCTCGATATCTACCGCAAAGCGAACGCGAATGACTGGAAGGGCGCGATGGAAAGCCAAACCCTGGTGAATGAACTCGTCGCTCTCGTTCTTCGTTACCCGGTTATCTCGGCCGTCAAGCGCATGATGAAGTGGGCCGGCATTCCTTGCGGCGATGCTGTCGCCCCACGGCTTTCCTTGACCCCGGCCGAAGAAGAGCAACTCCTCCTCGACCTCGCAAACTCCAGCTTTCGTGACATGCCCTTTGCCGGACCGCGGGTCCCCGCCTGAAGCCTATGACTACCATCTGGGACCTGTTTCGCCTGCAAGGGAAAGTAGCCGTCGTCACCGGCGGAGCCGGACGCCTCGGATCGCAAATGTGCGACGCGCTCGCCGAGGCGGGCGCTCATGTCGTGGTTGCTTCCCGCAATCTCGAGCGCTGCCAGGCCAAGGCGGATGCGCTCCTGAAACAAGGCCACCCTAGATCATTCGCCGTCAGTACCGATATCACCAATCGGGAATCTGTTCACTCCATGGCACGGGCGGTTCTCGACCAATTCGGGAAAATCGATATCCTTATCAACAACGCCTATAGCGGAGTCGCGAAACCATTCGAGGAGATGTCCGCCGGGGAGTTTGAATCCTCCCTTACCGGAGCTCTCACGGGCACTTTCCTTTGTAGCCAGGCCGTCACCGAAACGATGCGCGCCAACCGGTCCGGAGTGATTGTGAATATAGCCAGCATCTATGGCCTTGTATCACCCGACCATCGCATCTACGGACGCTCCGGCCTCAATAACCCGCCCAACTACGGCGCGGCGAAGGCCGGGGTCGTCCAACTTACCCGCTATCTGGCCACTTATCTTGCTCCGCATCAAATCCGCGTCAACTGCATCACTCCCGGCGGATTTTATGACCCGAAACTCTCATCCCGCCCGGACTACGATAATGTGTTCGTAAGAAACTACGAATCAAAAACTCCACTCGGCCGCATGGGAAACGAATCTGACCTCAAAGGCGCCGTGGTATACCTCGCCTCCGAGGCTTCTTCCTATGTCACCGGACATAACCTGGTGGTGGATGGCGGTTGGACTGCCTGGTAAAACCTACACTGCTTCTCCCTGATAGCTCATCCTAAGCCCTTCAGAATCCGCGAGCGACGGTTTTGGAACGGAAATTGCACGTTCATCAGTGGAGGCGCTAAATGACAAATAACCGATTCAAGAAAATCTTCACCGCTTTCCGTAATCAGATTACCGGCCGATTTCCGGATGGCGAGGCTCGTCTCCTCTGTTATCTGGCCGGACCTTTCAGCGGCCTGCTGATGCTTTGCCTGAGAAACTACGGCCGTATGTTTGCGGTTCGCTTTCACGCGTTCCACTCCATGTTGCTCACCGCGTTCTGGGCTACGGCTGCCCTCGCCCTATGGGTTGTTGAAGAGTCGGCGCCCTGGTTTCTGGGAACTATCGCAGGTGAAGCCCGCTTCGCCTGGAATTTCGGCTTCCTCTTCGTTTGGGGCAGCCTCTTAGTCACCGCCTACCGGGATATCCCCCTCGTCATCGTGCCTCAACTCCATCACCTTGCCAACCAGTTGGCTCACAGGTGGGACGCCCACCCGGCGCAGCCGAACGCAACGGTCTAAACCGCGCTGGTCAGACCGTACAGCAGCAAGGCGAGCACGAGTGCGGAAATCCCCACATACAACCAGTCGCGCTCGTGAAAAAAAGCGAACACGGAGAAAGCCACTCTCGCGATTGGAGTTGCGATCAGCAGCACCAGCCCGAACTGAATCACCTCCCGCTCACGCAAATGAACCGCGCCCTCAAAGATTCCGGCAAGCGTCCGCAGATCGGAAGGGCCGCTGTGAAACGTATGGTACGCCGGGCGGTCCATCCCATGCCTCGACAGGTACAATGCTCCGCCAATCAGCACCACCGCCGCGGCCATGCTGACCCCCAACCGCAACAGGGTCCCTAACTGCATCTCGAGTTGATGCCGTGCTTGCCGGCTTGCTGCTTCCATCCGCATCAGATCCGTCCCGTCACGCTGTTGTAGATCATCTCGACAGCCAATATTGCAATCACCCCGGCGAACAGCAACCGCAGCTTTCGCGCTGGCATCCGCGTTAACAACCGTGCCCCGATGAGGGACCCCGCAAGGACCCCAAGCATCACCGGCATTGCCAGGCCAGGCTCGATATACCCCCGGCCCAGAAAAACACCTGCCCCCGCCGCTGCCGTCACTCCAATCATGAAATTGCTTGTCGTCGTCGAAACCTTGAACGGCAGTTTCATTGCGCGATCCATGGCCAGCACCTTGACGGCGCCCGAGCCGATACCGAGCAAGCCCGCCAGCACTCCAGCCACCCCCATCAACCCAAAACCCGCCGGGATCGATCTCACGTGATAGCTTCTAGGGCCGTCCGGACCCGGATACGTTCCGTCCATCCGCAGCAACTGCGCCAGCCTTCCTGACGGATCGCCGGTTTCCTTTGCATCGCTGTGCGCCGAAAGCGATGTATATGCCGAATGAAGAAGCACGATACCAAAGATGACTCCGATCCAGGCCGGATTCACGACCGTTGTCAGGTGCGCGCCCAGTATCGCTCCCAGGCTGGTGGCGATCTCGAGAAACATTCCCACGCGGATATTGGTGAATCCTTCGCGTACATAGGCCGCGGCTGCTCCCGAACTGGTGGCAATTACGGATACCAGTGACGCGCCAATCGCGTATCGAATGTCAACCCCGAAGCCGAGCGTCAGCATCGGCACAATCACCACGCCCCCGCCAAGACCCGTCATCGCCCCGATCAGCCCTGCCAGCAGCGAACCGCCCCCGATGTACAACGAAAGCGCCAGGACGGAATCCGGGCTCATTCCATCCATCCCTCGGCGTCAGTGCACATAGGGGCCGCGGTCGCGGTCATTCTGCTGCTTCCGCATGTACACCTGGAATTTCTTCTTCGCGCGCTCCACCTTCCACTGCTGATATTGCCGCGACATCCATTCCATTGGATTCAGGCTTTGTGAATACTTCCTGCGGCTCAACACGCCCTTCAGGTAGGCGTATCCGAAGATCATTCCTCCAAGATGCGCCACATGGCTCACGCCGCCGCCGCTTCCCCCGAAGGAACTCAGGAACGCGATGGCGCCGAAGATCATCACGAAGTACTTCGCCTTAATCGGGAACAGAAAACTGAAGTACACGATCCGGTCCGGATAGAGAACCCCAAATGCCAGCAGCAACCCGTAGATTGCGCCCGAGGCTCCAATCGTGCGCGTGTTCAGGTTTCCGAACAACGCGTTGCCGAACACCACGCACAGTCCCGCGCCGATCCCGCAGAGGAAATAATATTTGAGAAACGCCCGCCGCCCCCATGTCCGCTCCAGGTCCGCCCCGAACATCCACAGGGTCAGCATGTTGAACAGAATGTGCCCAAACCCGTACGGGTCGTGCAGGAACATGTAGGTGAACAGCTGCCAGATGGCAAACGACCCAAGCACTTGGCTCGGAATCAGCCCGAACGGGTAGAATAGTCCGCCCAAGTCCGCGCGCACGGCGAAAAAATACAACAGGAACAGCGCCGTGTTGCTGATGAGCAGCCATTTCACGCCAGTGGGGAAATATTCCGAACTCAGGTATCCACTCGTACGGCCTGTGTATCGCATAGGGGACGGGCTTCGTCTATATTTTGAGAATATCACTCAACGCCATGCGAAAGCCCGCTCATGGCCGGGTCCACTCTCCGGGGCTTCTGCGAAGCCTGGTGGAGCACTTGCGCGGGCGCGAGCAAACCCTCGTTCGCGCACCCGAACCCTGGCCGCTCCTGCTGCTCAGCTATCCCGCGGGAAGCAATGCAATTGCCACGGAAGTTCGTGATGCCTGGCTCCATACGCTGCCATCTCTTCACGCGCCGGTCGTGACGCCCTACCTCGACATGATGTGCAGGCTCCCCACCATCGTTGTCGTGCAACTCCGCCCTCACAACATCTGCACATGCCTTGGCCATCACCACCCCGCGGGCACGGAGTCCCGCCTGACGCGATCTCTCGCCGGCGATCTTGGCGGCAGACTTGGTGAAATCGACCTCGCTTGGGAGGCTATCCGCGGCTGGCGTCCTCACCCCCTGCGGACCACCGCCGCCGAATCACTCGCCGGCTTCGATCACTCTCATTTCCGAACCGCCCTCCTCACTGTCCTTCTGCATGAATTGGAACATCTCGCCTACCCCGATCATCAGGAACGCTCAGTGCGTAGAGCCTCCGATGACTTCTACACACAGGTTCTCGAAGAACTGCTCTCCCTCGCCTGACCAGGTCTTGCCGCGCCACGCCATTTGGTAACATGGCCCCTTCCATGTCCTCCAAAGTCGCCAGCCTCGTCGCGAAGATGGATGAACTCAATGAGTTCGACCGCGAACCGGTTCACCTGGACAAATTGCAGCCTGCTTCCCGTTTTGCCGGTCTATTCGCGGGCGAACACGTCGCCGCCACGGAATTCGTCATCGGAGCATTCTTCGTGCTTCACGGCGTTCATGCCCGCGACCTGCTGCTCGGCCTTCTCCTCGGTAATATCCTGGCTGTCCTTTCCTGGACCTTTATCTGCGCTCCCATCGCCGTACGCACGCGCCTCACACTCTACTGGTACCTGCGCCGCACCGCCGGACCCGGATTGACTCTCATCTACAACGTGGCCAACGCCCTGCTGTACTGCATCCTCGCCGGCGCCATGATCTCCGTCTCCGCCACCGCCATCGGCATCGGCTTCGGTATCCCCACTCCCGCGCTCAACGATGTTCTCCCGAACAGCGTGGAATGGGTGGCGATCACTGTCTTCATCGGTGTTCTCTTCACCATCCTCGCCGTGCTCGGCTTTGCCGCCCTCAGCCGCTTTGCCCAGGTCTGCTCCCCTTGGCTCTTTCTCATTTTCATCGCCGGCGCAATCGCTACTTTTCCCGCGCTCGGCGTTCATACCAACTTCGACAATCTGTACGAAGTCATGCGGACGAAGGTCTGGAACGGAATGCCGGTCCCCGGCCAGGAACAATTCGGCTTCTGGCAAATTGCGTTCTTCGCCTGGTTTGCGAACCTCGCCATGCACATCGGGCTGTCTGACATGGCGCTTTTCCGCTACGCCAAACACTGGTCCTATGGCTTGCTGACCTCCACCGGAATCTTCCCCGGCCACTTCCTGGCTTGGGTTTGCTCCGGTATCATGGTGGCCGGCGTCGACCGCTCCATGGACCCCGGCCGCATGGCCTACACATCTGCGGGCCTCGCCGGCGTCCTCGCTGTCGTCATCGCCGGGTGGACCACCGCTAACCCCACCATCTATCGCGCCGGATTGGCGCTTCAATCTGTTACCCCAAACTGGCCACGCTGGAAACTTACGCTTTACACCGGACTCATCACTTCTTTCCTTGCCTGCTTCCCGGTCTTCTTCGTCCGTCTGCTCGACTACGTGGCCATCTATGGCCTGGTGCTCATGCCCATCGGCGCCGTCGTCTTCGCCGAACATTGGATCTTTCCCAAGCTCGGCATCCCCAAGTACGAAGCCGAAACCCGAGGCCTGGTTCTCAATTGGAAAGTCTTGTTTGTCTGGATCGGCACGCTGGCCCTCTGCGCCGTTATGCCGCTGCACCTCTTCTATCGCTGGTTGCCCGGCTACTTTGCGGCCATCATCGCCTACGTCGCTCTGAACCTGAACCGGAGGTCCGTCTGACTATGCTGCTGATTCTCGCTCTTCTGTCCCTCGCTGCCGGCCTCTACTCCGCCCTCGCCTACTTCTGGGGCAATATCGACGTGCAGACCTACCGCAACCTGCTGCTCGGTGCGACTTTCGCCTGGTTCGTCTTCGCTACTCTTCGTGCCCAACGAAGGTGAACTCACCCTCTGGTCGCTGCGAGCAGCCGCTTCCTCTTCTCCTCGGGAAAGCGTTCAATTGCATAACGCACGGTCGTCCTGCCCAATGCGTTTTTCTGCCGCAGCAGATATTGTTCCAGCCGCCCCTCATCCTTCTTTCCGGCCTCTCGCAGAAGCCAGCCGCACGCTTTCTGGATGAGATCTTCCCTATCCCCCGCCAGCGCCGTCACCGCCCCGTAAGCCAACTCCTGATAACGCGCGTCCCGAACCAGAGGCACGAACGAAACCACGCCTGCCCGCCTCACCCACAGATTCTCTGCTCTCCACCATTCCCGGATCTCCTCCTCCATCCCGTCGAACCGCCGGATCAGCGGAGCCAGCACTTTGGTGGATAGCAGATCCGTCAGCGACCAGTCACCGCAGCGGTCTTCTTCGAGCCACCCTCGCGCCGTCGCCAGCAGGTCCCGCTCATACCGCTTCCAATCACGCCCCAGCATGATCAAACCCACCGCCTTCTCCTCGTTGAAGCGGTTCCGCACCATTCGACCGGCGAATTCCACAATTTCCGCGTGGCTCCAGCAACCCTTCACCTGCTGATATAACCCGCGCTCGATCAACCGCAAATCAGGGGTTCTGATGCCGTGAAAGAACACCTTCTCCCAACGCTTGAAATACATCCTTGCCCCCTCCGCCACCTTTGGGTCCGCCGCCTTTCGCAGCGTCTCCCGTGCCTGCGATTCCAATTGCTTCGGTGTCATTTCCGTACCAGACAGAATATACTTTCCCTTGGAAGTAAGATTCATGGACCGGCGTCAATTCCTTCAAACCACCACCGCGGCAGCCGCCGCGCTCGCTCCCTCCTACGCCTATCAGAAGCCCCGCCGGGTCGGCATGATCGGCAGCGGCTGGTACGGAAAGTGCGACCTGCTGCGCCTCATCCAGGTGGCTCCCGTCGAAGTCGTTTCTCTTTGCGATGTCGACAAGAACATGCTCGCTGAAGCTGCTGAGATTGTCTCCACCCGGCAGGCTTCAAAGAAGAAGCCGCGTACGTTCGGCGACTATCGCGAAATGCTGCGCCAGAAGGACCTCGACATCGTCCTCATCGACACTCCCGACCATTGGCACGCCCTACCCATGATTGAGGCCTGCAAGACCGGCGTTGACGTCTGGGTGCAGAAGCCTGTCAGCGTCGATGTCGTCGAAGGCGAAGCCATGCTCGCCGCCGCGCGCAAGTACAATCGCGTGGTTCAGGTAGGCATGCAGCGCCGCAGCACCCCCCACCTCATCGAAGCCCGCGACCGATTCCTCAGGGAAGACAAGCTCGGCAAAATCGGTCTGGTCGAGATCTACTGCTACTACCACATGCGCGCCCGCGAGAACCCGCCGGATACCGCCCCTCCCCCGTATCTGGACTATGAAATGTGGACCGGGCCCGCCCCGATGCGGCCCTACAATTCTCTGGTCCATCCGCGACGCTGGCGGGCCTTCATGGAGTACGGCAACGGCATCATGGGCGACATGTGCGTCCACATGCTCGACATGGTCCGGTGGATGCTCGATCTCGGCTGGCCCAAAACCATCTCCTCCTCCGGAGGCATTCTCGTCGAACAGGGCAGCAAGGCCAACATCGCCGATACGCAAACCGCCATCTTCGATTTCGACAAACTCAAGGTGGTCTGGCAGCATCGTTCCTGGGGACATCCGCCCGATCCCAAGTATCCCTGGGGAGCCACCTTCTACGGCGAGAAAGGCACCCTCAAAGCCAGTGTCATGAGCTACGACTTCATCCCCATGAAGGGCGACCCTGTTCATAAAGACGTCACCTACGAGTTTGAGCAGTACCCCGAAGACCGCACCGAAAAGGACCTCGAACGCCACGTTGCTCCCGCCATCCGGGGCCACATGCGCGATTTCCTCGCCGCCATCGACGCACGCTCCCGCCCCGTCGCCGACATCGAGCAGGGCTACATCTCGGCTTCCAGTTGCATCATGGCGAACCTCTCCATGAAACTTGGCCGTTCCCTCAGCTGGGACCCTGTTGCCAGGCAGATCCGCAATGATAATGAAGCCAACGCTATGCTGCGCCGCCCCTATCGCGGTCCCTGGGTGCACCCCGATCCGAAGCGCGTATGAAGCCATGGCTGCCTGAGCAGCAACTGGGCCGGTAGCCGGGCGAGCAGCGCGCCCCAAAACGCGTTATACTCAATATGTACTGGAAGTAGATCCGCACTCTCCGTTTTACCTCTGACTAGTCGCTGATTCCCCTTCCCAAAACAAAACTACTGAATGAATACTTTTTCTGACTTCACTCTATCTGCAGCCTTGCAGGCCAACCTCAGCCGCCATGGCTTCGTCCAACCTACCCCTGTGCAGGCGCAAGCCATTCCGCCCGCCCTCGAAGGCCGCGATGTGGTTGCCACCGCCCAAACCGGCACCGGCAAGACCCTGGCCTTTGTCCTTCCACTGTTGAATTCGTTCAACGCCAAGACGCTGACTCTCGGCGTGAGCGCGGTCATCCTCACCCCCACGCGGGAACTTGCCATTCAGATCCACGAAACCTTTGCCAAGCTTGCCGCTGGAACCGGCGTCCGCGCGGCGGTTGTCGTCGGTGGATTGAACGAACAGACTCAGCTCCAGAACATCCGCAAGGGCGCCCAGGTGCTCATCGCCACTCCCGGCCGGCTCTCCGATTTTCTCCAGCGCAAACTCGTCAAACTCGGCGGTGTCCGCAACCTCGTGCTTGATGAAGCCGACCGCATGCTCGATATGGGCTTCCTGCCCACCATCAAGCAGATCATCGCAGCCGTGCCTGCCGATCGCCAGACAATGTTCTTCTCCGCCACCATCGAAACTTCTGTCGCCCATCTCATTCACGCGTACCTGACCAATCCGGTCCGCGTCGCCGTCGGTTCCACCACCCGTCCTTCGGATCATGTCGATCTCCACTTCTATGAAGTCGAGCAGGATCGCAAACTCGGCCTCCTCCAGCACATGCTGAAGCAGGAGGACGGTTCGTTCCTTGTCTTCGCCCGCACTAAGCACGGAGCGGACCGGTTGGCCAAGAAACTCGCCCGCACGGGCGTCAAGACCGCCAGCATTCACGGCGACCGCACCCAGAGCCAGCGCAACCGGGCCCTTCGTGGATTCCAGCAAGGGGAGTACCGAGTCCTCGTAGCTACCGATGTCGCGGCCCGTGGCATTCACGTCGACGGCATCTCCCATGTCGTGAACTTTGACCTGCCCCAGGTTCCCGAGGATTTCATCCATCGCGTCGGACGCACCGGCCGTGCCGGCGTGCGCGGCGTTGCCTCCACTTTTGGCACGCGCTCGGAACGCTCCGACATCCGCCGCATCGAGCGTACCCTTGACGTTCGCCTGACGCATCGCGAGGTGTCTCCCGATATCCTGCCGGAGACCCACGCCAACGCCTCCGTCATCGTCATGCCGTCAAAGCAATCCGCCCGGCCTGCAAAGGTTGTCTTCCAATCCGGACGCCGCCCCATCCGCCGCGCCCGATAACCAAAATCAGCCCGGGAAATAACCCCGCAAGGCGATCTCTGAAGCGATGACTCTGCGCGGCGCGGGCGCTACTCTGAAAGTGAGGTACCGCTCATGGAATCCATCGGACTCCCCGAACTTCTGGTCATCGTTGCCATCGCTGTGCTCCTCTTCGGCCCCAGCAAACTCGCCGGGCTCGGTAAAGGACTTGGTCAAGGCATCAAGGAGTTCAAGAACGCGCTCCGCGGAGACGCTACCGAGGGATAATCCGCGCCTCGAGCAGGTCGATGTCCCGCTCGATCCGGTGCATCGCTTCGTCACCGATCTGCCGGCTGCGCCGTAGCGAAACCACCGCTTCCCGCTCGGTACGCGCCAGTTCCCACCACACCCGCTGTTCGGCTATGCTTTGAAACTCCTCTGGCTTCGGTGGGGCGTCCGTTCCCGTCTCTATCTCCAGTTGGGCTCTCAACTCCGCCAACCGGTCCGTATAGTAGCCGCGAATCCGTTCCATCACCACTGCCGGGGCAGCTTTGCCATTCTCCAAATCCGCAATGCGCTCCAGCACGCGCCCGGTCGAATGAATGCGCGCCGCCAATTGTTCCTCTTCGCTCGATCGGTCCACCGGAAGCCGCAGCATCTTTACGAATGGCCGCAGCGTGAGTCCCTGCACCACCAGCGTGGAAACAATCACCGCGAACGTCAGCAGCAGCAGCAGGCTCCGGTAAGGGAAGGGAAGTCCGCCCGCCGTCTCATGCGGCAGCGACAATGCCGCGGCCAGCGAAACCACTCCGCGCAGTCCCGTCCACCCCACCACCGTCACCTGCTGCCACGAGGGGCGCGGTTCCCGTTCCCGGATCCTGCGGAAAAGTATCCTCGGAAGGTACGCGCCGGGAAACACCCATATCATTCGGATCGCAACGACGCCGGCCGAAACCACGACGCACCACATTGCGAGTTGTTCCACCGGATAGCCCTGCAACTCGCCCGCCACCTCAGGCAACTGCAGTCCGATCAGGATGAAGATGATCACGTTGATCAGGAAGATCACCGTCTGCCACACCGCCTCCGCGCGAATCCGTGCTCTGGCGCTGAACAACTCCGGTGCGTGCCATCCCAGCAGCAGGCCGGAGGCAACCACGGCCAGGACTCCCGACGTGTGCATCGTTTCCGCTGCGAAGTAAGAGAGGTAGCTCAGGATGAATGTCGAGAGCACCTCCACTTCCGGGTCCTTCAGCCAGGGATAGATGCGCACATTAAGAAACCCCAGCAGCATGCCCACCGCGATTCCACCCGCCGCGATCCACACAAATGTAGCTGCCGCATTCGACAACGAGAACACCCCCGTCGCCGCCGCCGCCACCGCGAAGCGATACACCGTCAACCCCGCGGCGTCATTGACAAGACTCTCCCCCTCCAATACCTGTACAATCCGCCGCGGCAAGCCCAATCCGCGCATGATCGATGTAGCAGCCGCCGCATCCGGCGGCGAGACTATGGCTCCCAGCACGAATCCCGTGGCCCAGTTCATCCCCGGAATGAAGTACACGCAAATCGCCGCCACCACCGCGCTCGTCGCCGTCACCAATCCGAAAGCCAGCAGCAGAATCGGGCGCCGCCACATCACGAAATCCCGCCATGAGGTGAAGTAGGCCGCCTCACTCAAGATCGGCGGCAGCAGAACGTAAAAGACCAATTGCGGGTCCAGCCGCACCGTAGGCACTCCGGGAAGGAATGCAAGCGCCAGTCCCGCCAGCAGCAGCGCGATCGGATACGGCTGGTCCAGCCGCTTGGCCAGAACAGCAACCCCCAGACCGGCCAGAACCAGTCCGAAAATGATTTCCAGCGGGTTCATACTTTATTCCGCCAGCAGGCTCTCCACCCATTGCGTCATTTCCTGCTTCAATCCGGCGTAGCGCGCCCCTGTGGACGGCCCCTCGAAACCCGCGTGGATTCGCCGTACCAGCCCGTCCCTTCCGATAAACAGCGTCGTCGGGTATGCGCGGAAGTTGTGTAGTTGCTCGAGCGCCTGTTCCGCGTTCTCCGTGGCGCCCGCAAGCAGCACCGGATACGGGAGCTTGTACTTCTCTGCGAAAAGCCGCAACTGCCGCAAATCCCGCTCCTTCTCTCCCGTGTATTCAAAACCCAGCGCGACAATCTCCAGTCCCCTGTCATGGTAGCGCTCATATAACTCACGAAGGACCGTTGCTTCATCGTGACAATTCGGACACCACGATCCTGTAATCGCGACCACCACCGCTTTCCCGCGGAACCTGGCATCGCTGGAAGACACCGTGCGCCCCTCCAAATCCGGATACGAGAACCGAAAGGCTTCTTTCGGATTCTTCATCGTGGTATACGAACTCGAATCCAGTTCCTGATCGCTTGCCTTGTCCGCGCGCCGCCCCGTCACCGTCGCGTTGACGCTGCCTTTCAGTGTTCCCTCCAACCGCCCGCTCGGGACGCGCGCTTCCAGAATCGTCGCCCGGATGCCGTCGAAATGCGTCAGCACAATCCGATTCCCGTCCACAAAACCGGTATGCATCCCGTAATCGCCCGAAACCGGGATCAACACTCCCTGTAGCTTTGCTCCGTCCTGCGCAAATGACGCCAGCCAGAACTCTTTCCTGCCGTCCTCCACCACATCCAGAAGCCACTCCCCGCCAGCGTCTACTTCCGGCGCGCTCGCCGGAACCGCCAGCGGAGTACGCCGCGCCCGGAACGGCCGTACCAGAATCTGTTTCCGGTACTGCCGCGTGAACGCTCCCCGCAACTCTCCGTTTTCAAAGTCCGCCTCCAACCGCCCATCCCAGTAGTTGAAGTCCAGCCGCAGCTTCCGTCCATCGAACGTCCCTGATGACGAGACATTGCGATCCCGGCCATTGATCAGCATCCCCTGCCACCCGCCATCCTGGCTGGTCACCTCCAGATCGAAATACGCCTCCTCCCCTGATGGCGCCTTCACCGCGGCGTGCCACAGCCCCGCTACTGTCTCTGCATACAGAGAGGTGCACAAAGTCAGCCAGAGAATGCCGCGCCGGAGTAGCATAGAAAAATAATCCCATGCCCTGGGCCCGGCTATCTAATCACAACGGCCTGCGCCGCCGTCTCACCTAACGTGCACGGCCAAGTCATCCGGGGTATGCTTGCCTGAATGATCGTCCTCTTGCGAGGCCTTCCCGGCAGCGGCAAATCCACCCTCGCGCGTGCCCTGGCGCCCCATCTTCAAGCCATTGTTCTCGATAAGGATCTCGTCCGCGCTGCGCTCTTTCCCGGAGACACCACCGAGTACACCACTGCCCAGGACGATTTTGTCATTCGCCTCATGCTCGAGGCCGTTCGCTGGCATTTCGAAAAGAACCCGCACCGCGTCATCTTCCTGGATGGCCGTACCCATTCCCGGCTCAACCAGGTGGACTTGGTTCGCGAATTCGCATTGAGCCTTCCCACGCATTTCGAAATCATCGAATGCGTCTGCCCGCCCGAAACCGCCCTCGCCCGCATGGAAGCCGATCGATTCTCCGGCTCCCACCCAGCCCGCAATCGTGACGCCCGCCTCCTGCACGATCAACTCGCCAAATGGGAACCGATACCTTACCCCGCCTGCCGCATCGATACCGGCAGGCCTCTCCATGAGTCTGTCGATGAGGCCCTTGCTTATTTCCGCCATCGCGCTATCATGGCCCCATGAACCGTCGTCGCTTCCTGGGCGCAACCGCCGCCCTCAGTTCCGCCAGTGCCCTGGCGAATACCACCGGAAAGCCCGCTTTGCTCGGCGGTGCTCCTGTGAAACTCGAAGGCTCGCGCAAATGGCCCATCTTCGGCCAGACTGAAGAGAAGGCTCTGCTGGAAGTCCTCCGCAGCGGCAATTGGTACCGCGGAAGCGGCAATGCTGTCCGTAGCTTCGAGCAGAAATACGAACTACTCACGGGCGCGAAGCACTGCCTCGCTACCTCCAGCGGCACCTCCGCGCTCCTCACTTCCCTCTCCGCCATGGACGTCACGGCGGGCGATGAGGTTATCCTTCCGCCTTATACGTTTGTGGCCACCCTCAACGTCATCCTCGAAAAGCACGCCATGCCCGTCTTCGTGGATAGCGACCCCGACACCTTCCAGATGAACGCCCGCAAACTGGAAGCCGCCATCACTCCGCGCACGAAGGCGATTATCCCGGTCCACGTGGGCGGCGCTCCCGTGGATCTCGATGCCATCCTCGCCACCGCAGCCAGGCACAACGTCCCGGTGCTGGAAGATGCCTGTCAGGCCCATCTGGGCGAATGGCGGGATCGCAAGGTTGGCACCTATGGTCTCGCCGGATGCTTCAGCTTCCAGGCATCCAAGAATCTTAACTCCGGCGAAGGCGGGGCGGTTCTTACCGCTGACAGCGACCTTTTCCAGCGCTGCTCGGCCTTCCACAACAACAGTCACAGCAGCCACGGCGGTGGCCCATCCGGTTTTGACTCGTATCGCGCGCCAGGTCTGAACCTCCGCATGACGGAATTTCAGGCCGCTCTGCTCGTTGCCCAGATGACCCGCCTCGAGGAGCAGTACAAGATCCGCGAGTCCAATGCCCGCTACCTCACCAGCCTCCTGAAGGAGATTCCCGGCATTATCCCGGCCCGCCTCCATGACGGCTGCACTCGCAATGCCTGGCATCTCTACATGCTCCGCTACGATAAGTCGAAGTTTGCGGATCTCCCCCGCTCCAAGTTCCTCAAGGCGCTCGCCGCCGAAGGCATCCCGACCTCCTCCGGATATCGGCCGCTCAACAAAGCCCGTCTCATCCAAACCGCCTTCGCTTCCCGCGGATTCCAGCGGCTTTTCGCCGAGGCTGACTTGAAAAATTGGGCTGCTCGCAACCACTGTCCCGACAACGACAAGCTCTGCGACGACGCCGTCTGGTTTACGCAGACTGTGCTCCTTGGTCCCCGCACAGACATGGACCGCATCGCAGAGGGCATGCGTAAGATACAGAATCACGCGCACGCGCTCGCCTGAGCGCCATTGCTATCATTCATGAATGACGAACGCAGTGCCGCCTCATCCTCCCGATGAGTGGGAACCGCGGCCGAAGCCCGTCCGCAAACGGCGAGCCTGGATTTGGGTGGCCGGTTGGAGCGCCTGCTTTCTTGCCATGCCCGGATTCCTTGCCGGGCTCCTCTATCAGCAGCGTAGCAGGCAACAATTCGAAGCCCTTCCCCTCGTTTCTCACTCTAGGGGGCATGTTGTCCCATCCTGGGTGCCGGTGAAGCCTGATTTTCGCGTGGAACAGCCATCCTCGGGCGGGCTTTCCGGAAACGCTACCTTGCTCTCCACGGACGATCTCGTCCGCGTGGTCCTCTTCTATCAAAACGCTTTCCGCAACAAAGGCTTCGAAGTCTCCAGCAACCTCATGAATCTCGACGATTCCATTACCACCGCCATCCTCAACGTCTCGAATGCCGAACTCGGGCGCTTTGCCCTCGTCACTCTTAGCAAGGCGCAAACAGGTACACGCGTCGAGATTGCCTTCTCGGAAAAGAAATAATGCTTCCTGCCATCCTCAGGAATCGCACCCTCGGATGGGTGCTCGATTCCCTCCTTGTCTTCACCTTCGCCGCCGCTCTCATCTGGCCCCTGTTCCAGACGAACTATTCCGATAGGTGGTCCTCCATCGAGAGCACTTTCATTTCCGATGCCCGTTTCCTGCGGGACCACTGGCCCCATCCCCGCTGGCAGCCTCTGTGGTATACCGGAACCCGTTTCGATTACATCTACCCGCCCGCTCTCCGCTACGGCACAGCCGTACAGACCGTGCTTTTTCCCAGCCGCACGCCCGCGCAATCCTACCACTTTTATGTCGCACTCCTCTACGCCCTTGGCATCGCCGGCGTTTACGTGCTCTCCCGCACCGGCGGCAAGTCGCGAATGTTCGCAATCGTCGCCGCTCTCGCCGTTGCCGCCATTAGCCCAACGTTCCTCCTCATCGGCGAAATTCGCGCCGACGCCAAGGCATCCTGGTCGGAACCGCAGAGGCTGGGCGCGCTCGTTCGTTACGGCGAAGGCCCGCACATGTCGGCTGTCGCTATCCTCGGGTTCGCGCTGGCCTTCTCTATTCTTGCCTTCCGCTCCGGTAAAGCAGGCTGGATTGCGGCCGCCTCCATCGCCGCTGCCCTCGTCGTCTCCCATAATTTCTACGGAGCCACGGCCCTGGCCATTCTCTTTCCAATCCTGGTTTGGAGTTGGTGGATCACTCATCTCGACAACCGCATTTTTCTGCGTGCGTTCGCTATCGCCGTTATCAGTTACGGACTGTGCGCTTTCTGGCTTGTGCCCAGTTATGTTCATGTGACCCTGAACAACATGCGGTTCGTCTCCGAGCGCGGCAACCGCTGGTCCCTTTGGGCCGTTCTCGTTCTCGCTATTGTGTACATGAAGCTCACCGAGAGGTGGGCGCGGGGCCGCCGGGAACGCGCCTACGCGGTCTTCCTCTGGGGCGCCTTCGTCTTCTTTTTTCTCAATGTAATCGGAAATTACTATCTGAAATTCCGTGTAATTGGCGAACCCACCCGCATGATTCCGGAACTCGACCTGATCATCATTCTCGCCGGAGCCGAGATTCTGCGCCGGCTCTGGGCGGGAGAGTTCGGCTCCCTCTATCAAAAAATATTGAGATGGCCTGCCCTGCGCTATGCTCTGGTGGCCGTGCTCGTCTTCCTCCTCTTCCACTCCGTCCGCAAGTACATCACTGGCGCCTGGAACATCTACCTGCCTGACGAAAACTACCAGGCCCGCGTCGAATATCGCATTACCAGTTGGATCGCGAAGAACATGCCGGCTGCCCGCGCCTATACCACGGGTTCCGTCCGCTTCTGGTACGACGCCTGGTATGATTTGGCGGAACTCGGCGGAGGTTCGGAGCAGGGCCTTCTGAATCCCGTGGTCCAACCAGCCACCTGGCAACTTGGCGGCAGTGACGACGCCGAACTCGGCATCGCCTGGATGCTTTGCGCCGGCGTCGATCTTGCCATCATCCATGATCAACGCAGCCAGGAACCATACAAAGATGTCGTCCACCCGAAGAAATTCCAGGGGCTCCTTCAAACTGTCTATGACAACGGCGAGGGAGACTTTGTCTACAAAGTCCCGCGCCGTTATCCCAGCCTCGCGCGCGTCGTGGAAACGGCTCGTCTCGACGCCCTGCCTCTGCTTCCCGAAGACCCCAACAAAGAGCAGTTGAACGCTCTCGCCAATCTTCTCGAGAACGGTCCCGATTCGCCCACGCACACCCGATGGGAAGGCACGGACAAGTTGCGCCTTCAGGCCGCGCTCCGCGAAGGTCAAACGCTTTTTGTGCAGGTTGCCTACAACTCCCCGTGGCGAGCCTGGTCGAATGGCCGCGAACTCCCCGTTCGCCGCACGCAGCTTGGTTTTCTGCGCATCGACGCGCCCCCCGGCGCACATGACATTGAACTCGTTTTTCAACTCCCGCTCGAAAACGTGTTCGGCCGCATCGTCACACTTCTCACCGCGCTCGCTCTATTCTGGCTGCTTCGGCGGCCGCGGAGGGTCTGGTGAGAGGCCGTGACAATCTCCTCATCGCACTGCTGGCGGGTCTGCTTTTTGCCGGGAATGTGTGGATCAACCGCCCACTGTTTCGGGGCGGCGAGCAACCCTATCGCGGGTCTATTGAAAGCGGCTATGCCGGAATCGCCCGCTTCTTCTCCGTCAATCCGAATCCCTGGGGATGGAATCCCACCATCTATTGCGGACTTCCCGCCAATCAGACATACCTTCCCACTGTCCCCTACCTGGTGGCTGGCCTGCTGTGGATCCATCCTCAACTGGATGCGCTGCATGCTTACCGCATTGTCACCGCCATCTTCGCCTCTTTCGGTCCTGTGGCACTCTTCCTCTTTGCCGCTTACGCCTCCGGAAGCCGCTGGTGGCCGTTTCTTGCCGCCACCGGCTACTCACTCTGCTCTCCCTCCTACGATCTCTTTCAGACCATCGACAACGATCGCGGCATCCTCTCCATCCCATGGCGCCTCCAGGTGATGGTCAAGTACGGAGAAGGTCCTCACAATGCCGGCCTCACTCTGATCCCGCTCGCCCTCATTGGTGTCCTCAAGGCGGCGCGCACCCCGGGATTCGCTGCGCTGGCAGCCGGCGCGCTTGGTCTCGCCGCCGTTGCACTCACCCAGTGGATTGCCGCGTTCGCTCTGGCTATCAGCGTCCTCCTCCTGATGGCCGCATACGCCCGCGCAAAGGATTTTCGCCACTCGCGAGTTCTCGCCGCCGCCGCATTGGGCTATGCTCTGGCGGCTTTTTGGCTCACTCCCACTTTCATTCAAACAGTTGCCTTCAACTGGCCCAAAGACTCTTTCGGCTACAAGATCGAAGATCATCAGCGGCTTGCCCTCGCCCTCATCGCCGCCGGAGCGCTCCTCATCTGGCTCGGGTTCCGCCAAGCCCCACAATCCCGCTACCTCTGCTTCGTCACTCTCTGCGCCTTCGTCTTCGCCGCATTCGCCGAATGCTTCTATGCGCATGGAATCGATGTCATTCCGGAATCGCGCCGCTATGCCCTCGAAATGGAACTTTTCCTCACGCTTGCTGTCGTCGAATGGCTCCGCTCCGGATGGAACGCAGGCGGAGGCGTCAACCGTTTCTGCGTCATTCTCGCCGCCTCTCTTCTCGTGATTCAGGCTGTCCCCCAGACCGGGCGTTTCCTACGCGAGGGCTACTCGGGATGGGCTTTGCGGCCCAAGCAAGAAACTGCGGAATACCGCATCGCCCACTGGCTCTCCGCGCATCCCACTAGCGGCCGCGCCTATGTTTCCGGAGGCCTCCGCTTCCATCTCAACTCGTGGTTCGATCTCCACCAGACCAGCGGAACCTTTGAGTCCGGTCTCACCAACCGCATCCCCGTCGACTGGGACTATCGATTTCGATCGCTCGCCGGCGTGAATCCCGCCAATGCGGTTGCCGATTCCCTTGCCATTCTGCATGCCATGGGCGTTCAATATCTCGTCGTGCACGGTGAAGGCTCCGAAGAGTACTATCGCGACTTGAAGAATCCGGCGCGTTTTGAGTCCGCTCTCGAAAAGGTCTATGACGCCTCCGGCGACCGCATCTTCCGCGTCCCATTCCGCTCCCTTGCCCACTACGTGCGCCCTCAGGAACTCGCCGAAGGTTGGAACCCCGCTGCCATGGCGCATTTTCTTTCCGCCATCGACGATCCCGCCCGCCCTGTCCTTGTCGCCGATTGGGATGGCCCCTCGCGTCTTCTCATTTCCGGGGGCGCCATACCCACGGGCATGGGCGTTTCCGTCCTGATGAATTATGATAGGGGGTGGCGCGCCTTCCAGGAAGGCCGCCCCGTCAAAGTGGAGCGAGACCGCGTAGGCTACCTGTTCCTGCAGCCGGCTGCGGGTTCTGAAGGTACGATTGTTCTCGACTACCGGCCGCCGGCGGAAACGCTTCTTGCGGCTGGGGTCAGCGTGGTGGCTTGGGTTGCAGTGCTGGCGCTTTTGGGTTACCAGGCAATTCGTCGCGAGCGGATGGGTGGCCTCGGGAACCCGGAAACAGTGGTTGACATCTAAGTGAGTATAGGGGGAAGGATGTGATCGGGATTTCTGTCGCTGCCGCCGCGACGCGGCTGTCTCCAGGTTGCACACTTTCCAGTGATTCCGGTATACTCCGCATTTGCGCAAGCAGTTGCTCACGAGAGGCTTAACCGCCGCATTTGGCGATGTTTGGGCGAGCGATAACAAAGTTGATCGGATTGTGAGGAGGTTACGGTGTTCTTGAAAGCTGTCAGGATCTTAGGGATCACCTGTCTGCTGCTAAGCGTTGCGGCGGCCCAGGAGCAGAAGTCACAGTGGAAGGACCGCGCGGAATTCGACATGTTTCAGGACATGGCCAAAGAGCCGGATCCCAACAAGAAGTTGGAAAAAATCAAGGCCTGGCAAGCGAAGTATCCCGAGTCCAATTTTAAGAAAGAAGGCTTGACTCTCACCGTCAATGCCTACGCCCAGTTGGGCAAGTTCCCTGAACTCATCAGCACGGCGCAGCAAATCCTGGCCATCGATCCGTTGGATGTGACGTCCCTCTACTGGATCACCTCAATGACGCCCAAGCTGAACAACACGTCGCCCGATGCCCTCGATACCGGCGAAAAAGCTGCCTCCAAGCTCGTTGACGACGCCGACAAGGTCTTCGCTGCTGACCGCAAGCCGGCGGGATCCACCGATGACCAGTGGAAGAAAGCCCGCGCCGACATGGAGGTTCTCGGCCTCAAGACCCTCGGGTGGGTTGCCATGTCCCGCAAGGATAATGAAAAAGCCGAGGGCATGTTCAAGAGGGCGCTCGAAAAGAACCCCAATGACGGCGAGATTGCCTATTGGATGTACACCGTCATCCGCGCCATGAAGAAGGCCGAGCGTTCCTCTGATGCGCTCTTCTATCTCGCCCGCGCCGCCACCCTCCCTCAGGACAAAGGGGGACTCCCGAATGCCAATCGCAAACAGGTCGATGACTTCTTCGTCAAGGCCTACACCAGCTACCACGGCCAGGACGATGCCGGGCTTAAGGATTTGCGGCAGTTGGCCATGGACAAAGCGATTCCCCCGAGTGGGTTTGTCATCAAGACTGCTGCGCAGATCGCCTTCGACAAGGAAGAGCAGTTCAAGAAGAGCAACCCTCAACTCGCATACTGGATGCACCTCAAGAAGGAACTCACCGGAGAGAACGGAGACCAGTTCTTTAACTCCATGAAGGATGCTTTGCTGCCCGGCAAGATTCCTGATACCGAATACGAAAAGCTCAAAGGAAAGATCGTTTCAATGAAGCCCGCGGTGAACCCCAAGGAACTTGTTCTGCTCCTCGATACCGATCAAAGCGCCGCGGGGTCCGCTGGTGAAGTCACTCTCAAACTCGACGCGCCCCTCAAGGGCAGGGCGGAACCCGAAACAGAGGTTCAGTTCAAGGGCGTCGCGAAGGCCTTCACCAAGGATCCCTTCATGTTGACCTTCGAGGTTCAGAAGGATGATGTGGACGGCTGGCCCGCGCTTGCGGCCCCGCCGCCCGCCAAGAAGGCCACGGGCGTTCGGAAAGCTCCCGTCCATCGCAAGAAGTAATCCGCTTTGAGCAGGGGCCTCCCGTCAAACCGGAGGCCCTTCGGGTCTCTATCTTAATTGCCAGTGATCTTTGCGAAACTCCGCCGTCGTTTCATTCCACAGGCTGTACTTGCACGCCATCTGCCCTCCATCCACCAGCAAAGCCGCGCCGGTAATGAAACTGGCTGCCGGAGAAGCGAGAAACAGGATCGCATTCGCAACTTCCTCGGGTGACCCGCCCCTTCCCATCGGGATGTGCCGGAAATATTCCTGCAATGCGTCCGGCTGTGCGTAATATGGCTCCGTGAGCCGTGTATGAATCAAGCCCGGACAGACGGCGTTTACTCTCACCCTGTATGGTCCGAGTTCGTTGGCCGCCGTATGCAGAATCCCCAGGATTCCTGACTTCGACGCGTTGTACGCAATTAGCGACGCCTCACCGTCATACGAGTTCGTCGATGCGGTCAATACAATCGCCCCTGCCCTTCGCTCCTTCATCCGCCGTGCCGCTGCCTGGACCGTATAGAACGCTCCCGTCAGATTCACATCGAGCATCCGCCTCCACAGTTCCTCGCTCGTGTCCTCAATCGTCGCCATGGGAGCAATTCCCGCATTCACCGCCACTACGTCCAGTGCTCCGATCTCCGCGAACGCGCTCTCAATCGACTCGCGACGCCGCACATCGATCGAAATGCCCCGCGCCTCGCCCCCTATCCTCTCCGCAGCCGCCCGCGGGTTCTCTTTCTCCAGATCCAATAGGAACACCTTTGCCCCGGCCTCCGCAAAAGCACGCCCGGCCGCATTCCCAATCCCATTTGCTCCGCCCGTCACGGCGGCTGTTTTTCCTGTGAAATTGATCTGCATGATAACTCTCGTATGTTACACTGTGGGTTACCCTTCCTGCGGGCCCGCAGCGCAGTTGGTCAGAGCGCTACCTCGATACGGTCACGAGATCAAGGAGTTGCGGGTGCAGGGTTTTGAGTGGTTTACGCGCCGTTCGATTTGGACGCCATTTCGACTCCGGGTGGACGCCATTTGGACTCCACTTCATCGGTCAGTTCTTTGGGCTCGTAGCTCAGTTGGTTAGAGCGCCTGCTTGACACGCAGGAGGTCGGAAGTTCGAGTCTTCTCGAGCCCACCACTTCCCCTCACATTTTGTCCTCACTGTGCGAAGACGAGGTAGCGATCTTCCGTTCCGTGCTCAGCAACGAGGGCCGCGAATCACCCGTCGCTGAATTACACCCTCGTGATATGCTGTGCGGCTATCGGGCGGTCATTCTCCAGCGGTTCGCGAACGGTGATCTTGCAACGATCCGAAGCGCCACTGAACTGTTCAACGGCATGATCGAGCCCGCGATCGAGGCCGTTGACGAGAGGAATCCCCGCTGCTACATCAACATTTTTTCAAGACCCGGAGCCAGGTGTTCGAAGATGGAAACGACCGGGATTTGGCACAGCTCTTTCTCTGCCCAGAGCATTGCGAGCGCATGCGGGACTTCTTCGGCTCGGAGTTCGGCCTTGATCCGGCTTGCCTTGTCCGGCGTCCACATCTCACCGTCAATCACGCCCGCCGACCGATGCCGGGCTTGAGAGGATGGGCAGGGCCGCAGCTCATATGGAGCAATTAGAGACAAGAAAGCGGCCCGCTTTTCGCGGGCCGCTTTCGGAGAACCGGAACAGGATCTGGTCTTAGATGTCGTAGTATAGCGAGAACTCGTAGGGATGAGGCCGCAGGCGGACGGCTTCGGCTTCGTTTTTCCGCTTGTAGTTGATGTAAGTCTCGATCAACTCCTCGGTGAACACGTCGCCCTTGAGCAGGAAGCCGTGATCCTCGTCGAGGCAGGTGAGGGCTTCATCGAGAGAGCCGGGCATGGAGGGAACGTTTTTCATTTCCTCGGGGGAGAGATCGTAGATGTCCTTGTCGAGCGATTCGCCGGGGTCGATCTTGTTGAGGATGCCATCGAGGCCGGCGAGCAGGAGGGCGGAGAAGGCCATATAAGGGTTCGAAGACGGATCCGGCGGCCGGTACTCGACGCGCTTGGCCTTCGGGCTGGACGAGTACATCGGGATACGGACCGCGGCGGAGCGGTTGCGGCGGGAGTAAGCGAGGTTGACCGGAGCCTCGTAGCCCGGAACGAGGCGCTTGTAACTGTTGGTGGTGGGGGCAATGATGGCGGAGAGCGCGCGAGAGTGCTTCAGAAGGCCGCCGATGTACCACAGAGCGAGCTGGCTGAGGCCCGCGTAGCTGTCGCCGGCAAAGAGCGGCTTACCTTCTCTCCACAGGCTCTGGTGGCAGTGCATGCCGCTTCCGTTATCGCCAAAGATCGGCTTCGGCATGAAGGTGACCGTCTTTCCGTACTGATACGCTACGTTACGGATGCAGTACTTGTAGGTCATCATGTTGTCGGCGGACTTGACGAGCGTATCGAAGCGCTGGTCGATTTCGCACTGGCCGCCGGTGGCGACTTCATGGTGATGGCATTCGATGTGAAGGCCGCACTTTTGCATGACCTCGACCATTTCGCCGCGCAGTTCCTGGTAGTGGTCCGTGGGAGGAACGGGGAAGTAGCCTTCCTTGTAGCGGGGGCGGTAGCCCAGGTTGTCCTTCTCACGGCCCGAATTCCAGCGGCCCTCTTCGGCGTCGATGAAGTAGAAGCCGGAGTGCTGGTTCTGATCAAAGCGAATGTTGTCGAAGATGAAGAACTCGGCTTCGGCGCCGAAGAAGGCGGTGTCGGCGATGTTGGTGCTGCGAAGATAGTTTTCGGCCTTCTGAGCGATCCAGCGCGGGTCGCGTTCGTAATGCTGGCGGGTGATGGGGTCGATGACGGTGCCGGTCATCACGAGCGTGGGGATCTCGAAGAACGGATCGATGAATGCGGTGGCGGGGTCGGGGATGAGGAGCATATCGCTCTCATTAATGGCGGCCCATCCGCGGATGCTCGATCCGTCTATGCCGAAGCCTTCTTCAAAGGAGTCTTCGCTGAGCTGGGAAATGGGGTAAGAGACATGCTGCTGGAGGCCGGGAAGGTCCGTGAAGCGCATATCGAGCTGCTTGCATTCGTTCTTCTTTGCAAACTCTAGAACTTCTTTCGGGGTCATGAGTTGGGTTTCCTCTCCTAATTGCGATACGCCCTTCCCGCCAGCACACAAAACGGCGCGTGTGCCGTGCTTTGTGGTGCGTAGTATTCTGTTGTGCGGCAGTAGACTACGTTGGGATGGTCCTGTACAAGCATCGATGGTAGCGAACGGGAAAAAGGCCGTCAAATAGAAAAAGCTTATGGGGTCGATAGGGCCGGCGGGGAATTGTTAGGATGAGAAGGTGCAGATTCCCCTGGCATGGGATATTCCCAGAAAGTTATTTACTGTCAGCGACTTAACCGAGGCAATCCGCGCCGCTTTGGAAGAGGAGTTCAGCTCCGTCTCGGTGGTGGGAGAGATCTCGGGAACGAAGGCGGGACCGAGCGGCCATATCTACTTCACCCTCAAAGATGAGGGGGCGCAAATCTCGTGTGCGCTCTTCGCGCGGACGGCGCGGTTTCTACGCTTCAAGCCGCGGGACGGGCTGCAAGTGGTGGTACGGGGCAGGATTGACGTGTATGCCCCGCGGGGCAGCTACCAGTTGCTGGTGGATTCGATCGAGCCTCAAGGCTTTGGGGCGCTGCAACTCGCTTTTGAGCAACTGAAGCAAAAGCTGGCGGCGGAGGGGTTGTTCGACGCGGCGCGGAAACGGGCGCTGCCGCCGTATCCGAAGCGAATCGGGCTGGTGACATCGCCCTCGGGAGCGGTTATCCGCGACATGCTGAATATACTGACGCGGCGCTTTCCCGGGCTGCACATCCGGTTGTACCCGGCGCAGGTGCAGGGCGAGGGCTCGGCGGAACAGGTATGCCGCGCCATCCAGTATTTCAGTGAAGGCGGCTGGGCGGATGTGATCATTGTCGCCCGCGGCGGCGGGTCAGTGGAAGATCTGTGGACGTTCAACGAAGAACCGGTGGCGCGGGCCATTGCCGGGTCAAAGGTTCCGGTGGTCTCGGCCGTGGGCCATGAGACGGACTTCACCATCGCGGATTTCGTCGCCGACCTGCGGGCCCCCACCCCATCGGCGGCAGCGGAGTTGGTGGTGGGCACGCGGGCTCAGGTGGCGGAGCGGCTGGAGGCGGTCGAAAACCGGTTGCATCAGGCGGCGCGATACCGGATTGCGATGGCACGGCGGCGATTGCATCAGTTCGGCGTGGATCGCGCCGGGGGGACGCTGCACCGCATGCTGGGGAAGAGCATGCAGCGGGTAGATGAGATGGACGGGAGGGCTCGGGAACTGGCGCGGGCAGCCGTTGCGACGCGGCGGAAGCGCCTGAATGGGATCGAGGCGAGATTGCGGAGCCTCGATTTGCGGCTAAGGATGGCGGAAGGGCGGCGGCGGCTCGAAGCGGCATCGGCGCGGTTGGAGGAGCGGGTGCGCTGGAAAGTGGCCGGGGCGCTGCGGCGGTTGGACTCCCTCGAGGCGCATCTGAAACAACTGAGTCCGTTGCGCGTGCTGGACCGCGGCTACGCGATCGTGCAGACCAGTGACGGGGCCGTCGTGAAGGAAGAAGGGCAGGCTCCCACAGGCACTGCACTCCGTGTGCGGCTGGCGAAAGGAGAACTGGCGGCGCGGGTGGTGGAGCGTCCATGAAGCGGGTGTGCGTGTTCTGCGGGTCCAGCGCGGGCTACCGCGAGGATTTGATCGAGGCGGCGCGGGGACTGGGGAAGGCGCTGGTGCGCGGGCGCCATGACCTGGTGTACGGCGGGGCGCATGTGGGTTTGATGGGGATGGTTGCGGATACGGTGCTCGAACTGGGCGGGCGCGTGACCGGGGTGATTCCGCGGTCGATGCGGGAGCGGGAGATCGCCCACACGGGATTGACGGAGCTTCGTGTCGTCGAGACGATGCATGAGCGCAAGGCGCTGATGGCGGATCTGTCGGATGGCTTCATCGCGATGCCGGGGGCGTATGGGACGCTGGATGAACTGTTCGAGATTCTGACATGGGCGCAGTTGGGGATTCACGCGAAGCCGGTGGGCGTTCTGAACGTAGACGGATTCTTCGATCTGCTGTTTGCGTTTCTGGACCGCGCTGTCAAAGCGGGCCTGCTGAAGCAGGCAAACCGGGAGTTGTTCGTGGTGGCAGGGGAGCCGGGGGAACTGCTGGAGCGGATGGCTGCGCATCACCCGGTTGCGGCGGCGAAATGGATTGGGCGCGAGGTGCGGTAGCTACTTCGGAAGCTTGCCGGTGATACGGCGAATGAGGCGGTGGGCGCGGTGGAACCATGCAGTATCCGGGAGATGCATGAAGGGGCACTCTCCGGCAACAACGTGGATGCCGCTTTCCGCGCACAGACGCACGGCTTCAGGATTCATCGCGCCCTGGCCGGCTCCGCGATGGAGCCAGACGCGCTGGACGCCGGCAGCGGCGCAATCGCGCACGGCATCAGGCGCGGCTTTCGCGGGGGTCATGATGAGGGCGGCTTCCACAGGCGGGGAGACATCCTTCACCGAAGGGAAGGCGTGTCGTGATTCGATTTCCGCCGCGTTGGGATTTACGGGCACCATATCGTAGCCGCGGTTGAGGAATTCGTGGAAGATGGTGCGGCTGAAATCCTGGGAATTTCGGGACAATCCGACGAGGGCGATGCGTTTCGAGGAGAGGAATTCGTTTACTGTTTGAAGACTGGTGACGGTCATGGAAGACCTCCGTCGTTTTCACCGTAGCGCCACGCGGCGGCCAGAGCAAGGGTATGGCGCCGCTATTCCTGCCGGAGGGCGGCCATTGGGTCCGTCCTGGTAGCGCGCCGTGCGGGGACCCAACAGGCGATTGCCGCCGTCACGGCGGCCAGGGCGGCGGCCCCCAACAGGTATGCCGGGCGCGAGTGGGCAAGCCCGAACAGCATCCCCTCCAACATTCGCAGCACAACCATTGCTCCCGCGAGTCCAATCACCAGCCCGACGCCGGCCGTGAGAAAACCCTGCCGGAAGATCAGGGAAAACACTCTGGCGGAGGTCGCGCCCATGGCCATGCGAATTCCGATCTCCTGCGTCCGGCGCGACGTCGTGTACGAAATCACGCCATAGATGCCGGCCGCCGCCATCAACAGTGCGAGGCAACCCGTAGCGGTGAGCAGCGTAACAAGGAAGCGCCGGCCGGCGATGGAATCCGAAATCAGATCCCGCATCGAAGTAGTGAGGAACACCGGCTGGTTGGGGTCGATGGCGGCGATCGCACGGCGGATGGCCTTCTCCACTTCCTTGGGCCGCTCCGTTCGCACTACAAGGAACGCCGCTTTCTCCATGGCGCCGGCGGCCAGATAGACATTGCCTTTCTCGGGCTCGTCGAGCGCCCCGTGGCTGGCGTTGGACACCACTCCGATCACCCGCTTCCAGTTGCGCGGATTCTCCGGAGTGCAGAACACGCAGATTCTTTGCCCGAGGGCGCTCGCTTGGGGCCACAGACGGTCCGCTACAAAGGTGTTCACGATGGCGGCGCCGTTCGACGCCTGCATCTCTTCCTCGCGAAACCAACGGCCGTGCAGCAGCCGCACTCCCATCGCCTGGAGGTAGTCTCCTCCCGCAACGTCAATCTCCGCTGTCAGTGGTTTTTCCCGGGAAATCGAGCCTCCGCTGACCGTTCCGCCATGATTCTCGCCGCTGAACGGCAGGGCGTCAACAGTTCCCGCTCTCTCCACGCCAGGCACGGCACGGACTGCATCAAGGATGCGGCGGTAGAAGGCTGCTCGCTGCTCATCGGTGGGGTATCGCTCGCGAGCAGGGAGGACGACGGAGGCGAGAACACGCTCCGGCTCGAAGCCCGGATCGGTTGCCAGTAAAGCCGCGAAGTTCACCAAAACCTGCCCTCCGATGACGACGAGAAGGACGGACAGGGCTACTTCGGAGGCAACCAGCAAAGAGCGCAGCCCATCCTGCCGGCCCGATGCGGCGCCGCGCGAACCAAAGCCGGTCCAGACGGCGGGCGGATTTTCCCCGGCCAGCCGGAGCGCGGGCGCGAGCCCGAAGAGGATGCCGTTCAGGATGGAGACTGCCAGCGCGAAGGCGAGCACCGTGCCATCGGCTCGAGAGGCGGCGAGCCGCGGAATGCTCGCGGGCGTCAACAGGGGCAGGACGCTCCATGCCGATACGGAAAGGAGGTATCCGCCGAAGCCGCCGGCAAGGGCCAGCAGGCAGCTCTCGGTAAGCAGTTGCCCGAGGATACGCCAATAGCTGGCTCCGAGCGCCAGCCTTACGGCAATCTCCCGCCGCCGCGCGAATCCGCGGGCCAGGAGCAGGTTGGCGACGTTGGCGCAGCCGATCAGGAGGAAGATCGCGGTCGCGGCCAGAAGGAGCCACAGGCTCTTACCGGCGGCTCCAACGGCCCGGTCCAGCAGGGGGCTTGCGGTGAGCACGCGGTCTCGATTCGTTGCCGGGAAATCGTGAGCGAGAGAACTGCTGAGGGAGGCCAGCTCGCGCCGCACAGCTTCGATGGGAACGCCGGGGCGCAGCCTCGCCACCGCTCCCATTCCAGCGTTGGGATTCGCCGCCGCCGTCAGCGGCGACGCCCAAAACTCCACGTAAGGCGAGGGCGTGTGCGCGGCCCCCCTGCGCAGCGGGAAGTTGAATCCGGGGGGCATCACGCCGATCACTTTACAGCCATGCCCGTTGATGGTGACGCTCCGGCCGACGATGGAGCGATCCGAGTGAAACCGGCGGGTCCAAAGGCCGTAGCTGAGAATCATGACATCAGGCTGGCCGGACCTGTCTTCTTCGGGAAGGACGTTGCGCCCGAGCAGAGGGGAGACGCCCAGTACGGGGAACAGACGAGCGTTCATCCGCACGCCGTACAGCGCTTCCGGCCTGGCGGTGGAATCGCCGGCGAGATCGAAAATGGCATTGGAATAGGCGCCTATCGGGCCGAGCGTGCGCGACCTCGTGCCAAGTTCGCGAGTATCATTCCACACCACCCAATCCCCGTGCGACTGCTGCCGCATGCGCGGAAATTCGCTGCGTAGCTGCACGAGTTCCGAGGAGCGAGCAAAAGGAAGCGGCTCAAGCAGCACGGATTTGACGGCGGCGAAAACAACAGCGGAGGCGTCGACGGTGAGCGCAATCGACGCCAAAGCAATTCCCGTAAGAGCGGGATCGCGCCGGAAGAGACGGAAGGCGAGGCGGACGCTCTGAACAACCGGCATTCGCCTCTCATTCTAACCGTGTACTCCTCGCCTGCGGATTTGGGCGTGGTGGAGTTGTCGTTGTATTCTTGGTGGTGGAAAGCCATGGCGAAGTTGTTGGCACTCGCGGCGCTGATCGTGTTCCCGTGCGCCACGGGCGCGCAGCAGGATCCCGAGCGGATCCTGAAACAGGCCATCGCGCTGCACCAGGCGGGCGACGCCGAGCATGCGATCCCACAGTACCGCGCATATCTGAAGCTGCGGCCGGATCATGTTGACGCGCGCTCGAACCTGGGCGCGGCGCTGGCCGGCACGGGCCGCTACCGGGAGGCCATCACCGAATACCGCGCGGCGATGAAGGGCCGTCCGGAGGATTCGCGCATCCGCCTCAACCTGTCCCTTGCCTACTACAAAATGGGCGAGATCTCTGACGCCGCGAAGGAACTCACTGCTCTTCACACGGCCAAGCCCGAGGACCGGCAGATCCTGCTGCTTCTGGCCGATTGCCGGCTCCGACAGGGCGAAAATCGGCAGGTGATCCAACTGCTCGATCTGGCCCGAAAGCGGAACCCGGATGATCTGGCTGTGGCCTATCTGCTCGGGACTGCGCTGATCCGCGACAACCAGATCACCAGCGGCGAGCAGGTCATCGACCGGATTTTGCGCAATGGCGAATCGGCCGAAGCGCGGCTGCTGATGGGAACCGCCAAATTGAATGCGCTCGAATTTGAGGCCGCCGCCGCCGATTTCCGCAAGGCGGTCGATCTGAATCCGCAATTGCCCGAAGCCCATGCATATCTGGGGCGCGCCTACATCCAGACCGGCGACACGACGGCCGCGCGGGCGGCATTCGAGAGCGAACTCGAGCGCAACCCGAACGATTTCGAATCGAACCTGAACCTGGCGGCCCTCCTGCGCCAGGACGGGCATGCCGAGGACGCGCGCAAACTGCTCGAACGGGCGTTGAGGGTGCGTCCCGGGGAGATCCGCGCCCGGTTCCAACTCGCCTCGGCTGAACTGGAGGCGGGCAGGCCCGATCGTGCCCGGCTCGAACTGGAGGATATCGTGAAGCAGTCGCCGCAGTTTGTCGAGGCGCACATCGCGCTCGCCACCGCCTATTACAGACTCCAGCGCAAAGCCGACGGCGACCGCGAACGGGCGATCGCGCAGAAGCTCACGGCCGGCGCGACGGCGTCGAAGAGCAGGGAGTAGATCGATCCCGTGAGACGCGTGCTGTGTCTGCTGGTCGCCGGGGCATGCCTGCTCTCTCTACTTTCCGCGCCACCGCCCAAGCGGCCTCACTTCGTCAACGTCGCGGCGAAATCGAAGATCCCGTACAAAACGAATAATAGCTTCACCGGCCGCAAGTACTTTCCCCAGCCGATGTGCGGCGGCGTCGCCATTTTCGATTTCGATCAGGACGGCAGGCTGGATATCTTTCTCGCCAACGGCGCCAAACTGCCGGACCTGAAGAAAACCGGCCCTTCGTTTTTCAACTGCCTGCTGCGGCAGAAAGGCGACGGAACCTTCGAGGACGTTACCGCAAAAGCCGGCCTCACCGGCAAGGAGCTTGATTACAACTTCGGCGCCGCCGTAGGCGATTACGATAACGACGGCTTCGAGGATCTGTTCCTTACGAGCATGGGGCCCAACGCCCTGTTCCACAACAACGGGGACGGAACCTTCACCGATGTGACCGCCGCATCCGGCATTGGGGGAAAACCCGCCAACACGCTGAGCGTGGCCGCCGCCTGGTTTGATTACGACAACGACGGTTTACTCGATCTGATCGTCTCCGACTACACCATCTGGAGTCCCGCCACCGATGTGCGCTGCCTGATGAACGACCAGGATTATTACTGCAATCCCCATCGCTATCCGAGCGTGCCGCCGCGTCTTTACCGCAACCTGGGCAACGGCAGGTTCACCGGCGTCACCGTGAAGTCCGCGCTGGCGCGCTATCCGGGCAAGGGCATGGGCGTTTCCATCGCCGACTTCAATGGCGATGGTTGGATGGACGTCTTCATCGCCAACGACACTGAGCCTAATTCGCTGTTCATCAACCGCCGCGACGGCACATTCGAGGAGAAGGGGCTCGAACTGGGCGTCGCCTACGACCAGAACGCGCGGGCCGGCTCTTCGATGGGCTGCGACGCCAAGGACTTCGACAACGACGGCAAGATCGACATCTTCTTCAACAACCTGATGGGCCAGATCTGGCAACTGCTGCGCAACCGCGGCGGCCTCTTCCAGTACTACTCCTCGATCTCGACCGTGCAGAAACTCAGCATGACGTACTCGGGCTGGAGCGCCGGCTTCATCGATTACAACAACGACGGCTGGAAGGACATCTACTCCGCCAACGGCGACGTCGACATGGTCAGCCCGAACAGCCCGCAGCACGATACCATGTTCGAAAACAACGGCGGCAAGAGGTTCGTGGACGTATCCGGCGAGATGGGCGAGGACTTCCTGCCCAAAGGGTATCAGCGCGGATCTGCTTTCGGCGACCTCAACGGCGACGGCGCGCTCGACATCGTTGTGACCTCGCTCAATCAGGCGCCTCGCATCCTGATGAACACGGCCGGCAGCGGCAACCACTGGCTGATCGTGGCGCTCACCGGCCGCAAGAGCGCGCGCGACGCCATCGGGGCCCAGGTGAAACTGACCACTGCATCCGGCCGCACCCTCTACAACCACGTGGCGATCAGCGTTGGATTCATGTCCTCGAGCGACAAGCGGGTCCACTTCGGCCTCGGCGAGGAAACCAGAATCGCTTCCGTCGAGATCCGGTGGCCAAGCGGGACTGTGCAGACACTCAAGAATATCGCCGCTGATCGCGTGTTGAGCGTCGAGGAGCCGCGCAACTGAAAAGGGTCACCGGAATTTGTGAGCGGACAGGCTCGCGGCCTGCCCGCCCTTGCGTCAGCGAGTTCAAAACATGAACTTGACGGCCAATTGGATCGTGCGCTTCCCTTGTTTCTGGGTGACGTAGCCGAAGATCGGGTTATTCAGTCTGCCCGTGCTTCCATCGAAGCTGAGCGTGGTGTTTGTCGCGCTCGAGAACGACCACAACGGGTGGTTCAGGAAGTTGTAGCCGTTGGCGCGGAACTGCAGCTTCATCTTCTCCTTGATGTCGAAGTTCTTGAACAGCCCCAGGTCCGTGTTGAAGAAGCCCGGCCCGTAAATCGCCGGCAGCGTCGTCGGTCCATTTGTGCCGATCTGCGTCGGGATGGCGAAGCACGCGCCGTTGATGTATTGGTGGTCGCCCAGATTGGCTCTGGGGTCGCACGTCAGCATCGGGCGCAGGGCGATCTCCGGTGTCCCCAGCAGCGATGTGCTGCTGACGTTGAACGCCGTGCCGGGGATCTTGAAGCTGTTGGTGTTCATGCCGAAATTCATGCCGCGCATCCCGGTCAGGTTCGCCCCGCTCTGCAACTGCAGCATCCCGGAGACCTGCCAGCCGTTGGCCAGGCCCGCGGCGACCTTGTTGCCATGAAACGGGCTGCCCAACTCGATGGAGTAAGCCGCGTTGTACAGGTGCGTGCGGTCGCCATTCTGCACGCTGTAGTTGTTCCGGAAGTTGAAGGGGTCGTAAGAGGAACTGACGAATCCCATCGCCTTCGAGAATGTGTAGTTCATCATGATGGTATACCGGCCCTTGGTGCGCTGCCAGGTGGCCTGCATCGAGTTGTAGTTGGCGTAAGTGCCGTGAGTGGCCAGGTTGACCCCGCCGTAAATCTTGTACGGGCGGAAATTATTCGCCACCAGGGAGTTGGGATCCACTCCCCCGTTTGCCGACGAAAGCATGGCGCCCACGGGAACAAGGTTGATGCCGCTGTTGAAGCCGCCGGAGTACGCCAGGTCAGTGCTCGTGTTGCCGACATAGGCGATTTCAAACAGACTCGACCACGGCAGCCGCTGGGCAATGGTGAAACTGTAGCTCTTGGTCAAGGGCTGCCTGTCGTCCAGCCTGTCCACCGCGCCCGGACTGAGGGCGGCGCTCGAGAAGTTCATCGTGTCCAGATCGCGCGCCATCAGAGGCTTGGCGGTCGAGGACGGCTGGGCCACGTAGGGCGACGGCCCGCCCCCCTGGTTGTTGCTGAGATTGATCACCTGCACTCCCGCGGCGACATCCAGGCCGGTTGTGAACTGCCCCGAGTGGAAGTAGTACATGCCCCAGCCTCCCCGGATCACCGTATTGCCGTTGCCGAACACGTCGTAGGCCAGCCCGAAACGCGGTTGCCAGAACACACCTCTGGTGGGGAAGCCGCCCATGGGAACGTTCGAGTCGCGCTTGTTCCACAAGAAGCCGCAATAGTTCACGGGCGCGCAACTGGGATTGATCTTCGATCCGTCGAAAACTGAAAAGCCGTAAGACAGCCGGTCGATCCACGGCGTGAAGTGCGTCATTCGTAACCCGAGTTCGATCGTCAGGCGTTTGTTCACCTTCCAGGAGTCCTGAACGAAGCCCTCCACGGTGTTGTAGGAAATGTCGTTGATGCGGTTGAACGAGTACTGCTGGAAGGAGTTCAGATTGCCCACCAGCATATCGGCGTACTCGTTGCCGAGCGTATTGGAGTTGCCATTGCTCATGACAAAAGCTCCTTGCGCGGCGCTGCTGGCAGGCTGGGCATTGCGGATCCACTCCCAGAAGAAGCCGCCCTTGACGGTGTGCCGGCCCCACACTTTGGTGACCGTGTCGCTGAAACTGGGCATGTACTTGTTGGCGTACAGTCCGGCGCCGGCGCCGCCCACCTCGAAGCCGCCATAATTGGCGATGCGCGCCATCTCATTGCCGCCCGCGAAATTGGGGAACTGGGCAACATTGTTCTTGTAGAGCAGCTTGTAGTTGAAGCCGATCTTGGCCGGGTCCACCTTGGCGGGATCTTCGAACACGTTCGGGAACCCGATGAAGGTGTATCCGAACACGGTCTCGTTGGTCATGGTCGGACTGAAGACGTGCGTCAGCGAGGCCGTCACCGAATCGGACCGGTTCTTCCCCAGCACCGGCGTCGGGTAGGGCAATTGCTGCGTGGTCGTGTTGGCCCAAAGCTGGATAGGGAAGCGCTGCACCTCGCGCTGCAGGTTGTAGCGCACGAACACCTTCGTGTTGTCGCTAATGTTGTAGTCGACGCGTGTCAGCCACTGGTGGTTGTTCTGGTTGAATAACAGATCGTCGGTCCAGTTGAAGCCGCCTGTGGCATTGGGGTCGGCGTTGGGCTTGGGGTACAGGTTCATCAGCGCCTGCATGTTCTTGTCGATGGCCGCGCCGCTGATGATGCCCCCCGGGTACAGCGCCAGGTTCCGCGCGTTGATCTGGCCCGGAGGCGCGCCAGAAGCCGTGATCCGCCCCATTTTTGCCAGCTCTTCCGGCGAGAAGTTGCCGTTGCGCATGCCTTCCGTGGGCACTGCCGCGCGCAGCAAGCCCGTGTCCAGCACCTGGTAGAAATACTCGTAGCCGGTAAAGAAGAACAGCTTGTTGCTTGACTTCCGCAGCGGGGTCTTCGGAATGATCACCGGCCCGCCCAGCGTGAAGCCGGGATAATAGTACTTGTTCTGCGGAATGGGCACCTTGTTGGCGTTGTTTAGCCAGTCGTTGGCGTTCAGGTTATAGTCGCGCGCGTACAGGAACCCTGACCCATGAAAGCCGGTGCCGCCCGACTTGGCCACCGAGGTGATCACCGCCGGCCCTTTCTGTGTCTCCGCGCTGAAGTTCGACATCGTGATCTTGAACTCGGTGATCATGTCCGAGTTCGGGTTCACGGGCGTGTCGCAGTTGCAGCCGGGGTCGGAAACGTGGGCGCCGTCGGCGACGATATCCAGCGTGTTGCCCGGCAACCCGTTGTAGGAGTAAGCGTCGTTCAACGGGCTCTGGCTTCCGGCGTTGCCGTTGGCGTTGATGCCGATGGTGGCGCCGTTATAGTTGGCGGCGTTCTGCGTCCCGTTCTTGATCCCGAACCCGGGCATGATCTTGATGAACTCCGCGGCGTTGCTGCCTACCTGGACGAAGTTCCCGAGTTGCTTGATGTTCAGAGTGGTGGATTTCTCGCCCGAGTCCACCGGCGTCAGTTCCTCCAAGGCGCCTGTTACTACGACGCTTTCCGCGGTGCTGCCCACCTTGAGCGTCACGTTCACGTTGCGCCGTTCGCCGCCGCCCAACGCGATGCCGGTATCCGTATAGGTTGCGAAACCGGGCGCCGTGACCGTGAGTTCGTATGTGCCCACAGGCACGCTGGCGAACGTGTAATAGCCCTGCGCGTTGGTTACGGTCTCGCGCATGGACCCGGATTGCGTGTCTCGAAGCTTTACGTTGGCCCGCGCGACGAGTCCTTCGGATGCATCGGTGACCACCCCTGTCAGTGTTGCGTAAATTGCCTGCGCGGAGAGGCTCATGGTGAGCGTAGTCAACAGCACAAGCAATGACAAGATGATTTTCGCGTATTTCATTGAGATCCCCTTTCTCTTTGAACCCCAACCGATTTTACGAATTGCGATATTCAAATAGTCTACATCGAAGTTCAACCAGTTTCCAGAGGCATGCGCAGGGAGGGAAATAAGCCGGTCGAACTGGATCGGATCCGCCGCATCCCGGCCGTAATGCGCAAAGAGCTTGCGGACTCCAAAACGGCCAATTCTCCTGAGATTCGTCTCCCGAGGCGCGCCAATCCTTCGACGCAACCTCATCCTGGTCCACACTCCCACGCAAACGGCGACTCGCGCAGCCTGGGTGGAAGCTTTCGGCCTCTAACGAATGCTCCGCGCGGCAGACTCAGAGAAGCTTCGAAACCCCCGGCGTGAAGTACACGGGATAGCTGCCATCCGGACCCGGCCGGACCGGCGGCTCCATGTCAGCGCGAACGTCCTCGGGCCGCGGCAGATGAGCGTAGTTCGAGTTCGAGATCTGCTCCCAGGTGACCTCCTTGCCCGAGTAACAGCTAAATTGACCCATCAGCGTGATGAGCGTGCTGCGGACCATGTAGTCGCCATTATTCAGCGGATTGCCGGAGCGAATGGCGTCGAACAAGGCGACATGCTCGAGATCATAGGCATTGTTTTTGGACACCGGACCGGAGCTTTTCCAATTGGTTTCGCCGGTGATGGTCAGCTTCAGCAGGTCGCAGCGGCCCTTAGTCCCGAGAATCAGGCTCGAGTTTTCGTTGTAGCAGTTATCGATCGTGCGGCAGTAGGCATAGACTCTGACACCGCTGGCGAAGTCGTACACGACGGCGTGGTGATCGAAGACGTCGCCGTAGATCTCACCCTTGAGAGTCGAGCGTCCGCCCATGCCATAAGCCCGGATGGGGGCCGCGTTGCGCAGCGCCCAACTCGAGCGGTCGAGATTGTGGATGAGGGTCTGGGGCACATCGTCTCCGCAGAGCCAGTGGAAGTGGTACTGGTTGCTGGCCTGATACTCCACCTCGGTGAGTCCGGGTGCGCGCTGGTACATCACGTAGGGGGGGCGGAGCCAGGTTTCCTGAATCGCCACGATGTCGCCGATCGCGCCGTCGTGGACGCGCTGCATTGTTTCCTTGTAGCCGGGATGGTAGCGGCTTTGAAGGCCGCTGACGACCGATAGCCGCTTGGCGGCTGCCATTTTGACGGCCGAGCGCAGCATCTGGATCCCGTACGGGTCGATGGCGTGGGGCTTTTCGAGGAAAACGTGCTTGCCTGCTTCAATCGCTGCCTTGGCATGGAGCGGGTGGAACTTGGCGGCGTTGGCGATGATGACGACATCCGAACTCGCAATAACATGCTTGTAGGCATCGAAGCCTTTGAAACAATGGTCGTCGCTGACGGCCATCTGGTCCGGATATTTCAGCTTCAGGGCGGCCCGTTTTTCCTGGACGCGGTCGAGGCGGATATCGCCCATCGCCACGATGCGAATGTCCTTGCCGGCATTCATTGCGTTCATGGCGGCGGCTTCGCCCCGGCCGCCGCAGCCGATGACGCCGGCCTTGATGATGTCGCTGCCGGCGGCATAGCCGGCCAGCGCGCTCGTCGAAACCGCGCCGGCGGCCACCTTCAGAAAGTCGCGCCGGGGCGCGGCCGTGGAATCGATTGTGATGTCTTTCATACTCATGAGATCCCGGCAACGGAGGCGCCGGCTTCTTTCAATAGCCGGCGCGCCCACTCCAGGCTGCGCTCGATCAATGGTCCGCCCTGTCCTTCGCATTCGAGACTGAGCACGCCGTCATAACCCGCGGCAGCGAGCACTTCCACACACGTCCGGATGTTGGCCGCGTTCACCCCATCGCCGATGGCGCACTGGCTCACGGCGATTCCGGTGAGATCACCGCGCGAAGCCGCGGCGAGACTTTCGCTGACGTCCTTGATGTGGACATGGCTCACCCTCGTTTTGAACTTTTCGAGAAACGCCACGGGATCCTGCCCCGCGATGAAGGTGTTGCCGGTGTCCATGTTCATTCGGAGGAAGGGCGAATCGGCAAAGCCCAGCATCTCCTCCATGAACTCCGGCTTGGTCGTGAAGTGGCCGTGCGGTTCGATGTTGATGACGATCTGATAACGCTCGGCGGCGCTGACGATCTGCGCGTAGATGCGGCGCATGTGGTCGAGAGCTTCGCGCTCGCTCATGGATTCCGGCTTGAAGCGATCATCGGTTGTGTCGATGCAGGGACACCCGGCGATGTGGGCCCAACGAAGAGACCGCAGCACGTACTCGATTCCGAGCGATGCGCCTTCGGGGCGGGAGAGCGGAAATGCCGCATCGAGTTGGGAGAACTGAATTCCCAGTTTCTCCATCTTCCGGCGCAGCGCGAGCGGGTCTTCCCAAAGCGCGATATGCGGTTGATAGCCGAGCCCGTGAATCCACGACACGCCGTCGATGACGCCGCACTCGATGAAATGAATGTCGTTGTTGTGCGCCCAGTCCAGGCACTGGTGAAAGCTCCAGTAGGAACTGTTGAAAGCGTCGGTATGAAAGCCGATCTGCATAAAGGATTCGAATCAGTAGTAGGCCGCGGGAGGCCGATTCAGCTTCAAACCTACTCTTGGAAGGCCGGAATGTCAACACAAATGGCGGATTTCCTGGTCGGGAAAATCTGTGGCAGCGCCGCTGCGGATGCTACGATAGTCGCGAATGGTCTGGTGGAAGCGCGATTCGCTGACGCAGGCCGGCAGCGCTAACGAGAGGTTGTTCATGCGATTCGCCCTGCTGATGACGATCTGCGCGGCCCTTGCCGGCGCAGCGCAACAAGACCGGGTTCGGGTGCTGATACTTACCGGTGAATCGGACCTTGCTTATCACGACTGGCGGGTATCGACGCCGTATCTTCGACAGGTTCTGACCAACACTGGCCGTTTCGACGTGAAGGTGATGGAGGAGGTGAGAGGCCTCACCGCCGCCGCCCTGGCGGGGTATGACGTACTGGTGCTCAACTACAACGGCCCGCGATGGGGACCCCAGGCTGAATCAGCAATTGAAGAGTTCGTGCGATCAGGGAAGGGCCTGATTTCGTTCCACGGCGTGACCTACGGCGAATTCTTCGGGCAGGAGTTCCACAGGCGCTGGTCGGCTTCCAGCAGGGGAGACAAGGGTTGGGCCGCATACCCTGAATTAATCGGCGCGGCATGGAAACCCGGGAACATCGGGCATGGCGCGCGGCACGTTTTCCCGGTGAAGTGGGTCGACCGCGGGCACCCCATCAGCCGCGGGCTCGAAGAGACATTCCTCGCGAACGATGAACTCTACCACAAACTCGATCTGCTCCCGCGGACGAAGGTGCTGGCCACTGCCTACAGCGCGCCGGAGACCGGCGGAACCGGGAAGAATGAGCCCATCATCTGGATCGCGCCGTTCGGTTCCGGCCGCACGGTGCACATGACGCTGGGGCACGATCTTTCCGCGATGTCACAGCCTGGATTCCTCGCGGCCTTCGCGCGTGGAACGGAGTGGGCCGCCACGGGCGTCGTGACGCTTCCTTCGTCGATATCCAGCCGTCCGCAACCGCGGCAGGACGCCGCGCGCCTGCTGGTGGTGACCGGCGGCCACAGCTACCCGGCAGCGCTCTACACCCTGTTTGAAGGCTACGACGACATTGTCTGGACCCATGCCGCGTCGCAGGCGGAAGCCTTCCACCCCGCCATGAAGGACAAATTCGATGTCGTGCTGTTGCATGACATGGCGGAGACGCTCGGCGAAAAGGAACAGGCCAGCCTGCGGGCGTTCGTGGAAGCGGGCAAGGGGATCGTCTCTACCCATCACGCCATCGTCGATTACACGTCCTGGCCCTGGTGGTACGAGGAGGTGGTCGGGGGGAAGTTCTTCGTCAACGCTCTCGGCTCCCACCCCAAGTCAAGCTACCAGCACGACGTGGAGATGGTGGCCAAGCCGGTGAAGGGGATGGCGAACCATCCGGTGATTCGCGGCGTCGGGCCGCTACCGGTCGTCGACGAGGCTTACAAGGGCATGTGGCTCTCACCGGCCATCCAACCGCTGATGGAAGTCGATCATCCTCTCAACGACAAGCCGGTGGTCTACCTTGGCCCGCATCCCACGGCGAGAGTGATCTACATCCAGTTGGGGCATGACGAGAGCACGATGCGCCATCCGGGCTATCGAAAGCTCGTGCGAAACGCGGTTCTCTGGGCAGCGGGCAAAGTGAAGTAGTAGGGGGAGATCCGCACTGCTGTTTGCGATCTCCGCTGCTAACGCCGCCGGGCGGAAGACTCGGGGTTCCCTGGCGGCTTGCCCGCGGCATGGGCTTTCCAAAATGTGTCCACCACCGATTGCGGCATGTCATTCGGGAGCGGGCGTTTCAGCAGGGTCTGGAGATGGCTGTAGATCATTGGACCGTGCAACAGTGCAACGCTGAGGTCGAGATCCAGATCGGGCGGGAGTTTTCCCTCTTCCATGCCCCGGCGCAGGATGGACTTGAGCCGGGCGTGCGGCGGCTCGAGCACCTTCGCCCGCATGGCCTTGGCGAAGTCCGGATGGCGCATGGCGTAGGCCTGGAAGTGGGGCCAGAGGCGGGCTTTGAGTTCCTGGCGCTGTTGTTTCGGCTGCTGGCGGAGGGCTGTAACGAGATCGGCGTAGACGTCGCCCGTGTCAATAGCAGGCAGATCCTGCTCGTAGATGTGGGCGACCGCCTCCAGGCAGAGCGCCTCTTTGTCGGACCAGTGTTTGTAGATAGTGGCTTTGCTGACCCCGGACTTATCGGCGATGGCGTCCATGCTCGCAGCGTCCACGCCGCGTTCGGCGAAAAGCTCCAGTGCTGCTTCCAGGACTTTTGCGTGAGCGCGGGCGCTGCGGGGTCGGGCCATGCGTCAAAGTTGAATCTTAGAAAACAACCGGCTGCCGATGGCAAGCAGGCAGGCGGTGAGCACGGCGAGCACGGCGAGGTCCGTGGGGATGCCGAAATGCGTCACTCCGATCAGAGCCGTGCGCATACCGTCGACGCCGTAGGAGAGCGGATCCACGCTGGTTACAAGCTGAAGCACCGAGGGGAGATTGGTCAGCGGGAAGAGCGCCCCGGAAAGAAAGAAGATCGGCATCACCAGGAAGTTCATCACGAGTTGGAAGCCCTGCATATCGACAAGGACGGAACCGATGGCCGTTCCGAGCGCGGCGAACAGCGTGGCGATTAACGCCATGAACAAAAAGGCGAGCGGCAGCGCGGACAGACTGGAGGGCCGAAAGCCGGCCAGCAGGCAGACAATCACCACCAGCATCCCCTGCATCATGGCGACAGTCGCGCCGCCGAGCGTCTTCCCGATCATGATGTGCAAACGCGGCACGGGCGCCACCAGCGTTTCCTTGAGAAAGCCGAACTGGCGGTCCCAGATCAGGGCGATTCCGGAGAAGACGGCCGAGAAGAGCACCGTCATGCTGATGACGCCCGGAGCGACGAACTGGATGTAGCTGCCGTTGCCGGATTTCTGGAAGATAGGCCCGAAGCCGAAGCCGAGGGCGAGCAGATAGAGCAGCGGCTGGCCCATGGAGGCGATGATTTGCGGCCGCGAGCGCGTGTAACGCTTGATCTCCCGCAGCCAGAGAATATAGATCGCGCTCATCGTTTCACCTGCCACATTTTCGCGATCTGGCGCATCTGGTCGGCGGGAGTGGAACTCTCGTCGCGGATGGTGGTCCCGGTGAGCGCGAGAAACGCCTCCTCGAGCGTTTGGGTATTGCTTTGCTGTTTCAATTCCCGCGAGGCGCCTTGCGCCACCAGCCGGCCGTGGTCGATGACGGCGATACGGTGCGCAACGCGGTCGGCCTCTTCCATGTAGTGCGTGGTGAGGAAGACGGTGACTTGCTCCGTCTCGTTGAGGTGTTTGACATGGGTCCAAAGCTGGTTGCGGCTTTGCGGATCGAGGCCGAGCGTGGGCTCATCGAGGAAGAGGATCTTCGGCGTGTGCAGCAGACCCCTGGCGATCTCGAGCCGCCGCTTCATGCCGCCGGAGAAGTTCTTCACCTGGTCCTTGCGGCGTTCCCAGAGTTCGAACAGCTTCAGGAGCGTCTCGGTGCGCGCGTGCCGGAGTTTCCTCGGTACGCCGTAAAGGACGCCGTGGAGATCCATGTTTTCGTAGGCCGTGAGTTCGGAATCGAGACTCGGGTCCTGGAAGACGATGCCGAAGCGCTTGCGGACCTCTTCCTGGTGAGTGGCCGGGTCGAGCCCGTCGATCTCCACCTTGCCGCCGGTCGGCGTCAGCAGGGTGGTGAGCATTTTGATGGTGGTGGTTTTGCCGGCGCCGTTCGGACCGAGGAAGGCGAAGATTTCACCTTTGGCCACCTCGAAGGAGATGTCACGGACGGCCTGGAACTCACCGAAGTTCTTGATCAGGTTGTGGACGCGGATCATAGGCCCCTTGGATTCAATACTGAACGGTTCAGTTTAGTCTGTCAAGAGGGCGGGACGTAACTCTATTCCGCGATCGCTTCCAGGTACCGCTCCACGGAACGCCGCAGCGCCCCCTTGGCGTCCGCCATCACTTGCCGCGGATGAAATGCCCCGTAGATGCGCTCGAAAGCATACTCCTCGACCGACGCAGCCAAAGACAGCACCGAGGCTGCATTGAGCGGGATCAGATTGGGGTAGCTATACATAAAACTCACCCATCGCATGTCGGGCGCCACCTGAATGATGTCGCCGGATAGCAGCGCGCCGCGGCCCCCGGCGCCTGCCGGCCAGTGGAGTATGGCTCCCCCGGGGAAATGTCCGCCTCCGCGGATGAGCGTGATACCGTCATGAAGGCGGAGGCTATCGCCGTGCCAGAAGCGGATGCAGGAATCGGGCCGCATCACCCACTGGCGGTCCAACTCATGGAGGTAGACGGGTATGTCTCCGAAGGCGTGGCTCCATTCGACGAGAGCGGTGTAGTAGTGCGGATGCGAGATGGCTATGGCTGCCAGCCCGCCGCGCTCGCGGATCTGGTGGACGGTCTTCTGGTCAATAAGGGCAAGGCAATCCCAAAGGATGTTGCCGGATGAGGTCTCCAGTAGCAAAGCCCGTTGCCCGATAGCGAACGCCGGCTGGGTGAGGATGGCGGTGAGGTCCGCTTCGAGAGGTAGGAACTCGTTGTCATGGGCCTTGCGGAGGTTGTCCAGCGTGGTCCACTGCTGGCCGTTGAAGCCGGCGTACTGCCGCTCATCTTCGCAGATGAGGCAGTGGGCAGGCGTGGATTCCGAAGAGGCGTATTGGGTTCCGCAGGTGAGACAGATGGGCTCCATGGCGTTCCTTCACTGATAACACGGCCTGCGTGTGTTGAGAAACAGCGCGCACATGGCCTGCCAACCAGCGCGTCCGTATGGAATAATGATCGCCATATGAAGATTTCCCGCAGATCTCTGCTTGCGATGAGCGGCGCCGCGATGGCTGGACAATCGGTGAACCTGCACGCGTCCGTTACCGGCTCGTTCACCGACGGCTTCAAACTCGGCGTTGCCAGCTACTCGTTCCGGGAGTTCAGCCGGTCGCTGGCCATCAAGATGACCAAGCAGATCGGGACTCCGTATATCAACATCAAGGAGTTTCACCTCTCCTATCGCAGCACGCCCGAGGAGATCGCCAAAGCGCGATCCGAGTTTCAGAAAGCCGGCCTGACCATCCTCGGCGGCGGAAATATCGGCCTGGCGAAGAACGACGAGGCCGAACTGCGGCATTACTTCGAATACGCCAAAGCCGCTGGCATGCCGGTGATGGTGTGCGCGCCCACGAAGGAGACTCTGCCGGCCGTGGAGAAACTCGCCATCCAATACAACATCCGAATGGCGATTCACAACCATGGTCCCGAGGACAGGCATTTTCCCACCCCGCAGAGCGTGCTCAAGGAAATCAGGAATATGCATCCCCTGATGGGCTTGTGTATCGACGTCGGTCACACGGCGCGCACGGGCGTGGATGTCGTGGAATCGATTGCCGAAGCCGGGTCCCGCCTGCACGATATGCACATCAAGGACCTCCGCGATCCGAAGGAAAAAGGAAGCCAGTGTATTGTCGGCGACGGCGCTTTGCCCATCCCGGCCATTTTCAAGCAATTGAAGAAGATGAAGTACACGGCAGGGGTGATGCTCGAGTACGAGATTGACGCCGACAATCCGCTCCCCGGCATGCAGCGCTCGTTCTCGTACATGCGCGGCGTCCTCGCCGGCATGAAGGCTTAAGACGCTGTCTTGTGCAGCGCGCCCGGGTTCCGCAGAATGTCCTGCTCGAGGTCCCTCAGTTCGCGCTCGATCAACAGCCACTCCGTGTCCCGGCCAAGGGCGGGGGATCTCATCTCGTCCCGTTTACGCTCGAGCGCGCCGAGAATGGCTACGCTTTGTTCCAGCCGCTGTTGAATGCTCGTCATTGCCGTTCTCCTTTTTGCCTCTCTATCCAGGTACGCGAGAAACGGGAGGCTGATGGCATCATCTATTTGTTTGGAGGGGAAGGGAAGTTCGAAGAGAACAGAAATCGTGAAGAGGCGCCCGGCAATCGCGATGGGTTGCAGAGGATGCGTGGTGGGCCGGTGGGGTGGGGTCTGCTTGTACCGGGCGCCTCTTCTTTTATTGTGGCTGTCGCGTTCTTCCCCGTAAGGTCAGCAGCATACTATGCGGGGGTAACGCCGCTCTCCAACCGGCCTGCCGCCGGCGAATCTCGCGGTTCGTCCTACTCCGATCGTTTATTGCGAACGAGGAACTTTTCCAGTGCTCCGGGGTCCTGCAAAATGTCCTCTTCAATCTCGCGCAATTCGCGTTCGATCAACGACCACTCGGTATCATTGCCGAGTGCCGGTGACCGCATCTCCTCCCGTTTGCGCTCCAGCGTGCCGAGAGTGGCGACGCTCTGTTCCAAACGCTCCTTGATACTCCTCATGGCCGCCCTCCTTCCTAGTCTGGCCTCTATTCCGAACTGCCCTGTTTTGATTGGCCTCACACCTATAGATGCGGAAATGCGACAAAAAATTCCGTCAAAAATCATTACGGTTTGTAAACCTACCGTAAAGCGGACTCCCTGCTCTTGACTTTCGGCAGAAGAAGGTAATAGGTTTACGCTCTGGAGGAAATTCCATCCCATGAATCGCAGACAGTTGCTTCGGGCCACCCCTCTGGCCGGCATGCTCCTCAACCGGCAGTGGATGCCGGACGCGGCGGCCGCCCCGCCGCTCCCCTTCGCCGGGGAAAAGAGCCGCCTGAAGATCACAGGCATCCGCCTCGTAGAGACGCGTCCGGCCCACCCGCAGCCCCAATACACGCCATCGCCGGGCTCGTGGTCGACGCAGGGCGTCGAAGTGGCGAACCCGATGTCGATCTATCCCGAATACAAGGCGACCCGTTCGCTGTTCTTCCCCGATCCCGGCAAGCTCGGAGGGTTCACGGTCGAGATCTCGACGGATAAGGGGATCAAGGGTTACGGCAACGGAGGACCGGCGGGTGGTGAGATCGTCATGGGACACCTGACGAAGCTAATGATGGGCCGCGATCCATTCGACATCGAGCGCAACTGGGATATCTGCTGGCGGTCGACAATGAGCTACGGCCGCATGGGTGTGACGATGAACGCCATCAGCGGTGTGGACGTGGCGATGTGGGACATTATCGGTAAGGCGCTCGACATGCCCATCTACCGCCTGATCGGCGGAGAAGTGAAGGACCGTGTCCCCGCCTACTGTACCGGCAATGATATCGAGCAGCACGTCGAGTTCGGCTATAAGCGGTTGAAACTCGCCATCCCGCACGGCCCCGCGGACGGACGCGAGGGAATGAAGAAGAACGTGGAACTGGTGAAGCGGGCGCGGGCGGCGCTGGGGCCGGATGGAGACATCATGCTCGATTGCTGGATGGCGTGGACGGAGCGATACACGCTCGAGATGGCCGGGATGATGGAGCCGTACCGCATCTACTGGATGGAAGAGGTGCTCCAGCCTCACGATTACGCCGGTTTCGGGCGCTTGAACGCAGCCCTGAAATCGACGCGCATCGCCACCGGAGAGCACGAGTACGGCCGCTACGGGTTCCGCTACCTGCTCGAGGCCAGGGGCGCCTCCATCTGGCAGCCCGATCTCAACTGGTGCGGCGGCCTCACGGAATTGCGGCGTATCGGCGCGATGGCGGCGGCCTATGACATCCCGGTGATCCCTCACGGCGGCGGCCTGAACGGAGCCATTCATTGGATCATCGCCAACGTCAATGCCCCTTGGGCGGAGTTGTTCATGCCGGCGCCTGGCGGACCGAAAGAAGCCTACAAGATGTTCGAAGAGCAGTACGTCATCTCGCGAGGACCCGAAGGTATTTACACGCGTCCTCACGACCGGCCGGGCTGGGGCTGGGACATCGTGGTGAGTTAAGTCAGCGGGGCGAAAGCCCGGCTCGTTTCCTGTATCCGGGTATGTTTCGTTCTTCCGGCGCATCCGGATGGGTTACTACGGCGTTGCGCACCGGTTTCACCGTCTTCAGGTAGGCGAAGATCGCCTTCAGGTCATCCTCGGAAGCGCCGGAAAGACCGAGCCACGGCATGATGCTGTTGTAGGGATAGTCCACTTTCGGCGGCGTGCCGGCGGCGTAATCCTTGAACTGTGTGAACTTATCGATAAATTCCTGCTCGGACCAGCGGCCAATGCCCGTTTCTTCATCGGGCGTGAGGTTGGCGCTGACCACGCGCGCGTTGGCGGCAAGCTGAAACTCATGACTGCCGGAGAAATCGCGGCCTTCCACGGGCCGGCCTTTTTCGAAGGGAGAGTGGCAGAACCGGCATCCGGAAACCTGGGCGAGGTACTTTCCGCGGCCAGCCTGATCAGACGGCGCTGGCGGCACACTGTCCACCGGCTTGGGGAGGAAGCGCATGATTACGTTCATTGGGAAGTTGACCTTCGTCGCCGGCAGTGGATTGCGGGCGGCGGGCAGGGTTCTCAGATAAGCCACGAGGGCCTGCACATCGTCATCGCTCAGGCTGCTGTACTCGGCGTAGGGCATCAGCGGAAAGAGAGGACGGCCGTCGTGACCGATTCCTTCCCGGATCGCCCGGATGACCTGGCCATCCGTGAGGGACCCGATGCCCGTTTCCGGATCTGGGGTGAGGTTGGCGGCCACCACCGTTCCGGGAAGCCCCATGCCCGCGGGCATGACGCGTCCTTTTCCAGACCCGCCGGGAATCACGGGAAAGCCGAATCGTGATTCGTCCACCTCCGAATGGCAATCGCCGCAGTTGGTGACGTGCTCATAAAGGTATTTGCCGCGCGCCAGGCGAGCCTCCGTGCCGTCTACCCTCATTCCGGGAGCAGGGCGGTGGGAAGGAAGCAGGAAGGCGACATAAGCGGCCCCTGCGCCGAGCAGGCACACGGCTGCAAGAAGAATCTTTCGAAGCATGAGGGAAATAGAATATCAGCTTGGATCTGGCCAGCGGTGAGAACTACGCCGGCGAGATTGTTACCTTGCCGGCATTGTCCCCGTAATGCTCCAGCATGTCGAACGTCTGCGAGATTTGTTCCATCGGCCGGCGATGCGTCAGCACGGGGGAGAACCTTTCGCGCTGTTCGCGCAGAAGACGGATGGCCGGGCCCGTTTCATGGTTCGACCGCCGGACAGTGTAAAGGATCAGTTCCTTCCGGCGCACATCGTGGAAGTCGAGCGCGATGGAGATTTCCGAGGGGATCCCCGTGTAAACGACGCGGGCGGCGTTGCGCGTGACTTTGAGGCACTGGTTCATGGTGCCATCCTTGGCGGCGCAATCAATGGCCATGTCGACGCCGCGGCGTCCCGTATCCTCGATGATCTGTCTGACCACATCCACGGCTTTCGGATCGAGGACGGCATCGGCTCCCATGCGGAGAGCCAGTTCCCGGCGGTGGGCCAAAGGCTCCACAACCCAGATACGCCCTGCGCCGGAAATCTTCAGGACGGCGAGAGTCAGCAGGCCAATGGGTCCGGCTCCGAAGACGACGGCAGTCTCGCCCGGACGCGGGGCGGCGAACTTCATCGAATGCAGGGCGATAGCCAACGGCTCGGCGAGCGTGCCTTCCTCAAAGCTGAGACCCTGGGGCAGCGGGGCGACGTTGCGTGCCGGGAGATTCAATACCTGGCGGAAGAAGCCGGGGTCGGACGGCGTGCTCAGGAACCGCAGATGGGCGCAGACGTTGTGCCGGCCGGTGAGGCAGTATTCGCAGTGGTAGCAGTAGACAGCCGGTTCGAGCACGGCGCGGTCGCCGGGGGACCATCCCGTCACCCCGGCGCCTACTTGTCGCACTTCTCCCGCCGGTTCGTGCCCAAGCACCATCGGGTAGACGCAAGGCGTATCGCCGATGCCGCCTTCAAAGTAGTAGTGGAGATCAGAGCCGCAGATCCCAACGGACTTGACAGTCACCTGAATCTCACCGGGCGCGGGGTCGCACACAGATTGTTCGTGAAGCCGGAACTGACGCGTGCCGGCGAGTTCAGCAACTAGCATTTATGCTCTTATTCTACTTCTTGAAGAGGCTGTCAAATGCCGCCCTGGCATCGCTCGGCGAGCGAGGCTCATACACCTTCGGCGGAGTGAATCCGCCGCCATTGGCCTGCGGGCTGGCGGCGTCCCGGGCCACGGTGACTCGAGGCGAGAAAAGCTCGCACTCGTTGGGTTTATCCTTGTACGCGATGCGAGCCGGTACGGGCTTCAGACACTGAAAGCGCGTCGAAGGCTCGAAATGCGCGCACTGTTTGCAGCAGTGCAGCGGGGAATTGCACTTGGGGCAACTCCCCTTGAAGTCCACATCGGTTGGCAGCGTGGTGGCGCAGTTCCAGCAGCGTGCTGCCGTTACGGCTTGCACCATGCGGGGCAACCGGGGACCGGTTACGTCAATGGGGGGACGAGGACCCTTCGGTTTTTGGTCGCGAACGGGGTGTTCGCGTTCCGAGTCCTGGTAGCCGCGTTGACGATACTTGCGATCACTATCCATGGCCGTGTAGAGGCCTCCTTGGTTCGCAGTAACGAAACTAAAGATCAAACCTACGCGCTCCCAATACACGTAGCACGGAAACTGTATCTGACGTGTTTCCCGGGACGAACCCACCCCACCATGCTCCAGGCGAGTGAGCAGGCAGGCGCTATCCTCGAAGGAAAACGTGCAAACTGACGTTTCCTTTGGTTATTGTCGTCCGGTAGGGGACCAGAGTTTGGGAGGAGGTTGGCGGAATCTAGCGTCCGCGCCACCGAACTGGTCTATAGGAAATAACGGAAGGCCGGGGAACTTGGTTCCAGGGAATCCGCAACCCCTGGTTTAGGACGACCTACTTCCTTATTACCACGGAAACAGGGAGGAAGCAAACTGTTTCGCGCGATCTTCACC
>JADLBD010000112.1 GCA_020847975.1 Bryobacterales bacterium
AATCCGGCGTTGGGATCGACGATGCGGTGGCGCCAGTGGATGCCGATCAGGCCCTGGCAGCCGTATTGCTCCGCGAGGTTCATGTCGCGTTCGAAGCGATGAACGTGAAACTGCGGCAACCACATGGTGCCGTCGTCTTCCAGCCAGGGGATGGGCCAGCGCTCGCGCCCTTCCAGGCGGCCGAAGACCTCGTTGACGGGGTCCCGGCCGGCCGTGTCGCTGAGACAGGAGAAGATGACGTCGCCTGGCAGCAGCCGGTGGAAATGATCGAAGTGACGCGCCACGCCGCCCCACCCGGCCACCACCAGACGCTTTTTCGGCGCGTGGCGGCGGAGAAAATCATGTGCCTGGAGGAAGGGCGCGGCGGAAAGCGGCACCCGCGTGCGGTGACTCTCCCAGCTCATGCCTTCGTCTTCCCAGAGCCAGACGTGCTCGACGCCGGGATAGGCCTCGAGCAACTGGCCGAGGCGTGTCTCGAGCATGCGCCTGGCGGTTAAGCTCTCGACGTTGAAGCGCGGCGCGTGTTTGGAGAGCGTCTCCGCAGACTTCACTTCCGGCGGCAAGGCGCGAAGGATCTCGTCGGGAATCCGGTAGGGCTCGAAGCCAATGCCGGTGGCGATGCCCAACCGGCTCGCGTGCGCGAAGGCCGAGCGAAGCAACACGCGGGTGCGCGCGGCGATCTCCCAGGGATCGCGGCCGAGCCTGGTGGCGTCCGATCCGAAGACCTCGCCGTCGTAGAACTGGCTCGCTCCCATGGTAAATGTGGACGTGCGCCGCGGCAGATATCCCCAGCGATTCGTCGCGGTCGTATCGAGAAAAGCCAGATGGCCGGCGCCGGCGAATTCGTAAGAGAGATAGGATTCCACCCACTGGTTGACGTTGGTGTAAACGTGCATGCCGAAGGTGTTGAACCTCATGCGCAGCATGGCTTCAAAGTAAGCGCGGAAATCCTCGTCGTTGTACACGGTGATGCAATTCAGGAAGTCCGGCCAGGGAAGGAGGCCGCGGAATTGGAAACGCGGCGTGGCTTCCCAGGGCGCGCCCTCGGGCGGCAGCGACAGCGCAGCGGGCCGCTCGAGCGGATAGGATTCGCCGTCGATGCCGAAGAAGGCGCCCTGGCGCTCGAGGAAATCGAAGACTGAGTAAAGCAGGCCGCGCTCGGAAGCGCCGGCGAGGTTGACCGTGGATCCGGCGCGCGCGATGCGATAAGCCTCCGGCGACCGGAACGAACCCGGTTCGACGAGCAGGCGAAAGACCAGCGCCCCCGGCCCGGCGGCGCCGAAACGCGCGCGCCCCGGCGGCAGCAGGCGGAGCAGGCCGCGCAGCAGTTCGCGCGAAGCGAGCTGGCGATGCGGCGTGGAAGCGTCTTCCACCACGATCGAAGCCGGCGGCCGGGACGGGGCCGGCGCGGCCGCGAGCGCCGCTACCTTGAGGAAGTCCCGACGGCGGTGTTCCGCGGTCTCATTGCCGCAGACGCCCGTTATAGCAATATTCTCGGGGTTCATCCGGAGCTGTTCCGTTAGACGAATTTATTGAAAACGTCGTGATACCGGCGGAGGGAGCCGTCGCGTTCGATGAACGCCATATATTGGGCGGGTGCGATGAATCCGAATTCGGGCCGGTGGCAGTCCGCCACCAGGGAGTGCACCATAGCGTGGGCCGTCCAACCGATCCCGCGGGCCTTGAGCTCGCTTAACTCGAACGCGACCACGTCGGCACGCTGCTTGTCGTCCAACGAACCCCAGCAACATTCGGTGGCGAGCAGCGGCTTGCCCACGCTCCGCGCATACGCCACGCACTCGTCCAAGTACTTGACGTGCTGCTCACGCGTCATCGGTTTGGCTCCCCTGTTGTATGACCAATAGGGATGCCACGCCAGGACATCGCTGACGCGTTCGGTGGCTTTGACGAACGAAAGATTCGGCATATTGCCGACGCATACGGGCGCCTTGGGGCCCAGGGACTTGGCTGTTTCGTAAAGCCAGGAGACCCACATCAGCGCGGTTTCGTCCGTAGTCCAAGGCTCGTTACACAGGTCCCAGATGAGAATGCGGTCGTCGTTGGCGTGCTCCGCGACAACCGCTTTGAGGTAGTTCAGGAAAGGGGCATCCCAAACCGGCCGTTCGCCGCGCCACTTCCGCATATGCTCGTTGGTAACGCCTCCAAAATCCGGAATGCCATGCCAGGCGTTGAAAATCGTTGGAATAGCGCGCAACTGAAAACTATGCAACGCCGTTAGCATGGCATCGAAGTTCCGCATGAACGCCGCGGGCTCCACATAAAACGCATCCCAGGATAGAAAGATCCGCACGGTGTTAATGCGCGGAAAGTATTTCTTGGCCGAAGATATCTCCTTCTTAACGGTCTTCGCATCAAACCGCCGCCAGATGTCCAGTGAGTGAGCGGCGTAGCTGGGCATGTAGTTAAAACCTCGCACGGCCGAATAGTCGCTCGGCTTCGCGCCCTGCTGCTTGGGCGAAGCGAAGCCCGCGGCATCGCCTGATCCCGTCACGCTCGTTACCAGTCCCGCGCCTAAGCCGGCCTTCAAGGCACCTCGTCTAGATGGCAGCCGCGCGATCTCGTCGGATAACGGTTTCATTCTTTTGTTATTTCCAGCCATCTCGCAATCTCCTGATCCGTCGTAGTTCAGAAATACAATTTCAACGATAAGGCGATAATCCGTGGGGTGCGCGCGGCGGTGAACGTGCCGAACGTGGAATCGATCTGGTTGCCCGCCGGATCAAAGCGGGCGGTTGTGTTCAGGGCAGAGAACTGCGTATGGTTCCAGGCGTTGAACATCTCGGTGCGGAATTGCAGGAACCGCCCTTCAGATTTGAAGGGGAACCGCTTGCTCACCGAGATATCCCAGTTGTTGACGCCTGGGCCGCGCAGAATGCCCGTCCCGGCATTTCCGAAGCTGCCCTTGGCTGGCCGTCGGAATACGCTGGTGTCGAAGTTTCGGAAGAAGGTTTTGCCGCCCTTCGACAAAACCGGGTTGCCGGCCACGATCACGCGAGCGCCCTCGCTCGATCCGGTGACATCCTGATTATCCGTGGTGCTGAAACCCGGCGTGAACGGCGCGCCGCTGGAGAACACTGTGATTCCGCTGACCTGCCAGTTGTCGAGCGCCCAGCCGGCGGGTTTGAATCCGAGCCGGCGGCCGGGTTTTGGAAGATCGTAGACGTAGTTCGCCACGAAGTAGTGGCTCCGGTCGTAACTGAGCGGACCGTAATTCCACTGTCGCGCAGGGAAGTATGAGCTCACGGAACTGCTGTCGAGGCTGGCCACACCGAGCACCTTCGACCAGGTGTACGAAACGCCGAACTGAAGTCCGCTTGTGAACCGCCGGTTGACCGCCATCTGCAAGGCGTTGTAGTTTGAGGTTCCGGTGAACGTGACCATCGACAGCGAACCAAAGCCCTTATAAGGCCGTAGAAAGTTGTCTGGCAGGGGAACGGCGGGCTGGCTTGGATCCGCATTCTTCGGATCGAAACGCGCGTACATTGGGATCGGGTTAATATCGGCTCCCATTGGCAGGTGGCGCGCGAGCGACCCGACGTAAGAAGCATCTAGGGTCATCCCCGCGATGGAGTGCTGAATTCCGAAGCTGAAGTTCGCCGTGGTCGTCGGCTTGGCCTCGCCATACAAGGCCCGGACGTTGCTCGGCCCGATCGCGCCGCCACCTTGCGCGTAAGTATCGAGGGTATCGAAATACAGGGTTGGGGTGTAGGCCACGGGAGGATTTCCGATCGCCCAAAAAGTTGGGTTCCCCTCAAGCCGGTCCATGAACAGCCCGAACCCGCCGCGCAAGGCAGTCTTGCCGTTGCCGAACACATCGTAAGCAAAACCGAAACGCGGTCCCAGCACCAGCCACGGGAGAGTGAGCAGTCCGTTGGGATAACCATCCTTGCCGCCCACCCGCATGCCGTTCGCGAAATTGCCGGAGCCGGGCACAAACATGCCAATCAGGGGCGTGGGAGCCAGTGCGCCGCTCAGAGGGTTCTGGGCTACGCGCCGCCGCGAGGCATCTAGCACCGGCCGGTAAAGAACGGGAGCCGCCGCCGGGTTGTAAGCGCCAGGGTCAAAACCGGCGATGGTCTGGTTGGCATCATACATCGGAGGCTGGTGGTAGAAGCGGAGGCCCAGGTCCAGTGTCAACCGCCGTGTGACTCTCCAGTTGTCCTGCGCATAAAACTCCACATTCCAAAAACGCACATCGGCGAAGAGACGAGAGGTAGTCTCTGAGTATGAAGTGAGATAACCGAGCAGTGCGCTCGCGTAACTATGACCGGTGTTTAACGGATTGTTGGTGCTGACGGAAAAGTTGAACGCGCCTCTGTAAGCGCTGTCAGACCAGCCCGTCTGGCGGGAATGCTCAAGGTACAGGCCGGCTTTGAAGGTGTGTGACCGCCAGACCTTGCTGATGTTGTCCCTCACGCTATAAACGTTGTTGAACCAGAGATTCGGCGGACGGTTGCTTTACGCGGCATTTACCGGGTTAATCGGCTGCCCGCCAAAGACGAGGTCCGGAATGGGATTGGCGCCCGGATAGTAGTTCGTCGGATTCCCCGGAGGATCCTGGAACCACTGTGCCGGATTGCCCAACCGGCTGCGGTCGACCAGGCTTGGGTCGGTGTATCTGGTATAGATCTGATTTCGATCCTTGCCAAAGCTGAACTCATTGACGAGCGTCGGAGAGAAGGTCCTGGTCACGTGAAACACGTGACCCTTGCCCGGCACTCCCAACACCACCGGGTCCAGTAAGTAGTTCGTCGAGCCGTTTACATAAATTCCCCAAGGAGTGATCTGCTCGTCTTTGTCCTGCACGTAACGGTAGTAAATTTGCAAGCCCGGCAACGCGTTCCAATCCACCCGGACCAGTTCCTGGCGCCGGGGATAGTTGCCGCTGTAAGCCGCCCGGTAGTTCCAGCGATAACGGTTCAACGGGTCGGGATCCAAGTAATTCGGCAACGGGAAGAAGTTCAGGATGTTCTGGCCAAGCTTGTTGATCCTGCTCTGCGGAACGACGTTTCGAGGGTATGGGGCCCCGGTCAACGGGTCGACGACCGGGAGCAGCCTGCCGTTCACGTCGAAGCTCTGGGAGAAGTCTCCAACCCGCTCCGCCGCCGTGGGCATGTTCACAAACCGTGTCCCAAAGTCCTTTTTCACCCCGGTGAACTCTTCCGACCAGAAGAAGAACAGCTTGCTGCGGTCCGTGTTGAACGTTTTGGGAATGTAGACCGGGCCGCCCAGTGAATAACCGCTGATACGGTATCGATACGGGAGTTTGGGCGTGCCGGTGGGGTTGGAAAAGAAGTTGTTCGCGTTCAGGCTTTCATGGCGGTAGAAGTCGTAGGCGCTTCCATGGAACTGTTGTGTCCCAGATTTGGTGATGACCGAGATCACCCCGCCTGAATTTCGTCCAAACTCCGCCTGGAAGTTACTCGTCAGGATCTTGACCTCGGCAATGGCGTCCATGTTGGGCTCGTAATGAGTGGCGTAGTTCGAGCCGGTGTCCATCGCCGTGACGCCATCGACCGTAAAGTTCTTCTGGTTGCCGCGGCCGCCGTTGATGTATATGCCTTGCATTCCGGTATAGGATGTCGCCTCCCGGCTTTGGGAGAAATCATCCACGACTCCGGGCACGGTGAGCATGAGGCCGAAGAAGTCTCTGCCTTTGATGGCGATCTGATTGATCTGCTGGCTGGTGAGGAGCCCGGCTTTTTCGCCGCTCGCCAACTGCACCGGCGTGCCTGAGCGGTCACGCGGACACTTTCGACCACCTCGCCGAGCTCCAACCGAAGAGCGCCCAGTGTCCGGATCTCGCTGGCGGTGACGACGATCTGCTTCAACTCCAGAGTCTTGAAGCCTTTGGACTGGATTTTCAGCCCGTATGTCGCGGCCAGCACGCTGGGAAATGTGAACGCTCCGTCGGTATTGGACACCGCGCGCAGCAGGGCGCCGGTCGCCTGGTTCGTCAGCGCACAGCCGGCATCCGGCACGGGCGCGCCGGAGGGATCGACAACCATGCCTTTGACGGAACTCGAGATGTTCTGTCCAAACGCGGAAAACAGACTCGCGCCCGCCAAAATACCCGCCATCACATAATGAAGCAGCTTACGACGGTTCATGACTCCTCCTTACCCACACTCCTACGCCTTTTTCCGAGGCGTAGCCATAAACTTAAACCGGCGGCGCGCGTCCGAATTCAAGATCATCGACCCAAGGACAATGTTTGCATGGCAACAAACCGCCAACGGGCCCTCATGAAAGCCACATAACTGAAAATTAACCAGTTATTGCCGTGTGATCGGATATTTCCGGCCGCCGCTCATCTCGTGTGAAAATTTGCATTGCAGATCTGCGGGGCGTATCATTGGAGGTCATGCGCGATCCGTACCTCGTCAAGTCGGTTTCCCAGGCGGCCCGCGTTCTGGAGGCGTTCCGCTCACCCGGCGAACAGATCCCTCTGCGTGAGGTATCGAGCGTACCGGCTTGAGCCGGGGCATCGTTTTCCGGCTGTTGTACACGCTGGAGAAGGCGGGCCTGGTTGCAAAGGCCGCGCCCAACCTCTATCACTCGATGTTGAGCCGTCCGCCTCGACGGCGCTGGAAAATTGGGTACGCCGCGCCGGGGCTTGAGACCTCGTTTACGGTTGAGGTGGGCGAAGGCCTGCAACTGGCGGCAGACAAGCAAGAGGCTCTGCAACTCCTGCTGCTGGATAACTAATTCAGCGCTACAGTGGCACTGAAGAACGCACAGCGGTTCGTCAACGAGCATGTTGACTTAGTGATTGAGTATCAATTGGATGAAGAGGCTACAGGCTCGCTTTCGGCGCGGTTCGAGTCGTCCGGCATTCGAGTGATCGCGATCAACAATCCCATCCCCGGGGCGACCTATTTCGGGGCTAACAACTACCATGCCGGGCTGCTGGGCGGGCGCGCCCTCGGCCGCTGGGCGAATGCGAACTGGGACGGCACTGCGGACCAGATTTTGATGATCGACTTGAAGCGCTCGACCGCCATCGGACGTAGCCGGCTGCACGGCATGGTCGAGGGCATCCGGGAAAGCTTGCGCCAGGCTCCAGATGCTACCAACGTCCTGTTTATTGATGGGCAGGGGCAATTCGACAAAAGCTGGGAGGCCATGCGAAGACAGTTGCGCATAGGCCGCAGCCGCCGTTGTCTGGTGGGCGCGATCAACGACAACGCGGCGCTGGGAGCTCTGCGAGCCTTCGAAGAAGCGGGCCGGGTCAAGGACTGCGCCGTGTGCGCGCAAAACGGCTCCCTGGATGCACGCATGGAACTCCGCCGCCGGAACACGCGGCTGGTTGGCTCGGTGGCTTATTTCGCCGAGTCGTACGGCGAAGGCCTGGTGCGGCTGGCCCTCGACATTCTAAACCAGCGTCATGTTCCGCCGGCTGTGTTTACGCGCCACGAAATGCTCACGCCGGCGAACGTCGATAAGCTGTATCCCAACGATTCGCTTCTGGCGACGCCGCGCGACTGAAATCCCGTTCACCCGAGCAGGCTGTTTGCATTGCAGATTCGTCGATTGCGTCCCGTTCTCCGGGCGAGGCGGCGTCCGCCCGGGATGAACGTTGCAAAAAGAGACTCCGACTACAAGAATGGTATTTACAATGCAAACTTGTCTGCTCTGCCACAAGAAGCCGGTGAACAACCTGGACGAGGCCGCTACGCTACGAAGAGAGCGCAAAATGAAGATTTGCAGAGTCGAGACCTTCCTTCTTCACGTACCGGTTACAAGTAATCATGTCGCGGACAGTCTCCACGAGGTGAGTCACTGGGGCGTGCCAGGCGTGGTGTTGTGCACGGACTCGGGACTCCAGGGCTACGGGTACACCGGCACTCATGCTCACCTGCCCACCGACCGCTTGATCACTGACGCAATCGAGTACACTTACGGGCCGCTATTGGCTGGCGAGGACGCGAACGACGTCCATCGCCTCTGGCGCAAGTTGCACCACTTTCCGCCTGCACAATGGGTGGGCCGCGCTGGCATCCTGAAGATGGCGCTGGCGGCGGTGGATATAGCCCTGTGGGATTTGAAGGCCAAAGCGAGCGGCCTGCCGCTGTGGCGGTTGCTGGGCGGGGTGCGCCCGCAAGGGATTCAGGCTTACAACACGGATTGCGGCTGGCTCAGCGTTCCCACTTCGGAACTGGTGGACGGTTGCCGGAAGCTCACCGAGGAGGACGGCTGGCTTGGGCTGAAGATCAAGATCGGCCACCCGGACGTGCGACACGATTTTGAACGGCTGCGCGCCGTTCGCCGGGCGGTCGGTCCGAACATCCGCTTGATGGTGGATGCCAATGGCGTCCTGGACCTTCCCACCGCGTTACGGTATGGCGACCGGCTGGCAGACTACGATATCTCGTGGTTTGAGGAGCCGCTGTGGTACGACGACTGCCGGGGCCATGCGCGCTTGGCGCGGGCGATACGGACACCGATCGCCCTTGGGGAGCAGATCTACTCGCTGGACGGGTTCCGCCAATTCATCGACGCCGAGGCTGTTCACTATGTTCAGCCGGATGCGGTGCGCCTGGGGGGCATCTCCGAGTGGTGGCAGGTCGCGGATCTGGCGCTAAGCCACCGGCTGCCTGTGGCGCCGCATGCGGGAGACATGGTGCAGGTTCATCTGCATCTCGCTTTGGCGCACCCCGCCTGCAGTATTCTCGAGTATATCCCCTGGCTGCGGGATAGCATCGAAGATTCCGCGGCGGTCCGCGACGGACATTTCGTGCCGCCGCAGATGCCAGGTGCGGGCACCACTTTGCGTGCCGATGCCAGAGAGCGCTTTGGGGTTTCGTTGAAGACCGCCTCCCCTTCGGCCGCCAATTGCGCCCCTGTGTGTACCGACTAGCGGAGATACTGAGTTTCCGGGAGGGAGGGTATGCCCAGATCGCTTCAGATAGAAGAGTCACCCGAGATCAGGGACCTCGTCGTCGGCGGCTGGACGACCCTTTCGTACCCCTAGCCTCCCCTAGCCACCCTAGCCCCCTAGCCCCCTAGCCTTGCTAAGCTAGGCGCTTTGAGCTTTGGCCTTTGGCGCCTTGCGGCGCCTGGCCCAGTAGTCTTTCATGCGCCGCGAGACCTCCAGGCGCTCTTCGGCGCCCATGCTTTTTCTGCCGCGGCGATGGCGGACGGCGAGGGGAACGGTTGACGACCCGGTAGAGGCGCCACGGTCGGCGGACAAGAACTCCAGGTGCGCGATCACCTCGTCGATGCGTTGTTTTTCTTCGTACAACTCGCGAATGGCTTTGAACAGATCCATCAAATACAGTACCTTCCCTTGAATGTGTGTCAATGGATTTCTCACCTAATTGGACAACGAATTCAGGAAGGATAAAAAGGGTACTATCGAATCAAAAACGGCCACGAAGGTACTACCTTATACCCGTATTTGAGGATGGCTAACGCGAGCGCGCCCCCGGCCGCCAACAGCACTACAGCCAGGATGAGAAGGGTCACCTTCCACGGGAAGCGCTTGTTTTCGCGCTTCAGCACCAGGAGGTAACTGGCAAAGATGCCCACAAAGTACAGTGCCACCATCGGCACGGCGAAGATCAGCAAGTTGAAGATATCCGGCGTGGGGGTGACGATTGCGGCAACAATGACAATGAGCAGGATGGCGTAGCGGGAATGCTCGAGGAGGAATCGCGGTGAGGCCAGCCGCAACAGTGTGAGGAAGAATATCAATACCGGGAGCTCGAATACCAGCCCCACTCCCAGCGTCACGTTGACGAACAAATCAAAGTATTCGGAGACCGTGACCATCGGCGCGATATCGAGGCCCCTGCCGATTCCCAGCAGGAATACCAATCCGTAACGGAAGGCGACCAGGTAGGCAAACAATCCGCCCGTCACGAAAAGCCCGGCCGAGGCCAGAATAAACGGCCCCGCCAAACGGCGCTCCTTGCGATACAGGCCTGGGGAGATGAATCCCCAGACCTGCCACAGTACCCATGGCGATGCCAGGAAGACCGACGTGAGCAGCGGAAGCTTCACCCAGACGATGGAGAACACTTCCATAGGAGTGATCTGCACCAGGTTCGGGGGATTCACTCCAAGCTGCGTCAAGGCGTCCTTCGCCGGGGCGCGTACGATCAGCCACAGTTGGTTGCAAAATGTCAGGCTGAGGATGAAAGCCACGGCCAAGCCCATCAGCGCCCTGATGATGCGAGTCCGCAGCTCCTCGAGGTGCTCCAGAAACGACATCCGGAGCATCGATTCCTCTTCCATATCCTCTTCATCCTTCGGTGGAGGAGGAGGCGGCGGCGGTGGCGGTGGCGGCGACGCCGGCTGCTCCTGAACTACCGGAACGGTGTTGGACTCGTATGCGTAGGGATCGTCGTAATAACCGTAAGAATCATCGACCGTTGGGGAGTAGCTGGTGGTGGTAGACACCTCTTGCGAGGTGTTGGCAGGTTCACTTGGCTGCGCCGATTCCGGCGCACCCTGCTTATCAGCGTCTGAAGACATCCCCAGTCAGGTTGAAACGGGCCTCAAGAGCGGGCTACCGGCTTACCTTCCAATCCGGCGTCGCCACTGGCGGCGGTTTCTGCTTTCGCTTCCGGTTCATGGGCCGCCGAATGTTCGGTAGCCTGTGCAGCCTGCGTCCCGGATCCATGCTCGGTGGAAGCCGTTAGCGTCTGGCCGTTGGCGGACTGCGCCGGTTGCGTCGATGATTCAGCGCCCTGAGTTGCGGATGCGCTGACGGTGGAGTGTTCCTGCGTCGTGGACTCGGTGTGACTCCCTTCATAGCCGGAGTCGTAATAGGAGTTCTCGTAGTAGGAATCGTAGTTCGAGATCTCGTTCACGTGCTGATTGAGATCCTGACGGATCGATCCCGTTTCCCTTTCAATGTTAGCCATCTCACGATCGAAGGTGGCCTTCAGCTCATGGGAGTGCTTACGGAACTCCGCAAGTCCTTTTGCGAGGTTTTTTCCCAGTTCCGGGAGTTTTTTCGGGCCGAAGATAAGAAGAGCCAGCAGAAAGATAAATACTGTTTCTTGCCAGCCCAGCGACCACATTGGACAAACCTCCCTAACGGTGTGAAACCATTCTCATGATAGCGAGGGGCCGGGAGGCAGTCAACCGAGTGGGGGGAAGCCTACTTCTTCCAATCGAAGGTCTCGACCACGCTGACCCGTTCCTTGAGGAAGACTTCGAGGCGAAACTGTACCGAATCGGACATGTTCCTGTAGTAGACCGTTGGGTTCTGTAATTGCAAAACATCCAGGTCCACTACTTTGTTGTACGCGCCTTCGGAGATGGTGAGGACGGCGCGCTGGGCAGCGCGGACAGCCGGAGAGTTGCGGTCCCAATGAATCCTGAGATAATCGCCGGACCGGCTGGCGGCGAGGGAGATGCTGTAGGCGTCGGTGAGGATGCCGGCGTTCCTGGCGGGGCGATAGCTGAGAGAAGCCTGGAATCCGACAAGCACGCCTAACAACAAGAAGATGAAAGAGAGGGGGATCCACACATTCGTACGCCGGACTTTCCGCACGGGTTCAGAGGGAGCCACGGGCTCCGGTGGGTAGCCAAACGCGGGCGGTGGTTCCTGAGCCGCTTCCCGCGGCTGCTCCTCATCATATGCGTAGGACTCCACCTGATCACTTGCGCTCTCTTCCACATTCCCGGGGTACGCCCTCCCGTTGGATGGAGGAGGGGAAGACACTGGCCCCGGACTAGCCCCCCTCACCCGTCCGATAGTGCTGGCTCCGCCGCCAAGTTCCTTTCTGCGGAACGGGAATTCCAGATAGGGAGCCTGGGTCACCATGGAGCCATTCGCCTCGCGGAAGAAAAACCCGCCCACGCTCACCCTTGTGGCATAGGGCTTGACCAGCAGCATGACAGCATTGGAAGAAGGGAAGTAGGCATCAAAGTGTTGCAGGTCTTCCGGGGAGAGCGACAAACCTTCTCTCGTGTGACTGCGGTAACAGCCAACGGCGTAGGTGCGCTTTTCCGGACTATGGCGCCGCCGCGCCAGGGCTTCCGCATAACGGGCAGCGTCGCCTTCGGAGAGTAAATAGGAAGGGCCGCGCTTGTGTTCGCAAGCGACGGCTTCAAAATCTTCCACGCGGACTACGGTTTTCTCACCTGTTTCCACGCTGCCGAGGAGGATGCCCCCCACCTCGGCGCCGCGCCTCGGGATGGCTCCGAAGCCGCGCATCACTTCGACCAGGATGCGGTCTACTACGTCGAAGGACAGGTGAACCACAATGGGCTTTTCCGGTACTTCCCAGACGTAGCAGGTCGATTGTGAAATTTGCTCAGGGTTCACCTGTAATGTATCCATCGGTAGCGTCCGGTCAATTTTCGGGCCTCTACCATAAGCCATGGTAGTCCCGGGCTATACACCAACTCAACCTTACCTATCGGTTGACAACCGCAAAAACCTTAAGGGAGACATGTCGGGTAGAATTGAGCCCGAGGGTGAACGAGTCATGCCGGGAACACTCTATATCGTCGCCACGCCTATCGGCAACCTCGAGGACCTCACCTTTCGTGCCGCGCGCATCCTGGCAGAGGTGGATGTCATTGCCTGCGAAGACACGCGCCAGACGGCCAAACTGCTGGCGCATCTTTCCCTCCACAAGCCGCTGGTGGCGATTCACGAACACAATGAACGGGAACGGGCGGCGGAACTGGCGGCACGGCTTGCGGCGGGGAAGTCGATTGCGCTGGTGTCGGATGCCGGCACCCCGCTCATCTCCGATCCGGGCTACCGCCTGATTCATGCCGCTACGGAGGCCGGCATTCCTGTTGTCCCCATACCCGGTCCGTGCGCCGCGATTGCGGCCCTCAGCGCTTCCGGGCTACCCACCGACGCGTTCTATTTCGGCGGTTTTCTCCCCGCAAAGGCAAATCAGCGGCGAAAGCAGCTCGAGGCGTTGAAGCCGCTTCCCGCCACGCTGATTTTCTATGAAGCGCCACACCGGATTCTGGACACCCTCGAAGATATTTGCGCCTGTTACCCGGAATGCCGGATCACCGTGGCGCGGGAACTGACGAAAGTGCATGAGGAGTTCCTGCGCGGGACGGCTGCGGAAGTTCTCACGGAGCTTGCCGCGCGGCCGGCGATAAAGGGGGAGTTCACGCTGCTCATCGCCAAGGCGGCGGAGCCCGCTGCCGATGAGCGGCCGCTCGAAGAAGCCATCGCCGCTCTGGAGGCCCAAGGCGTGGAGCGCATGGAGGCTATGAAACTGGTGGCCAGGCTCCGCGGGCTTTCAAAGCGCGAGGTTTACAGCGCTCTGATGAAGAAGTAGCCGCCGGGAGAACAATGAGGCTCCCTGGGCCGGGTTACAGGTGCGCACGCAGCATCCAGGCGGTTTTTTCATGGTCTTCCATTAACCCGGTGAGAAAGTCGCTGGTGCCGGCATCGCCGTGCTTCTCGTTGGCCGTAGCCAGATCCTGCCGCAAGGATTGGATCACTGCCTCATGGTCGGCCAGCAAGGCGGCGATCATGCCGTCGGCGTCCAGCGGATGGCCGGTATGTTCCTTGAGCCGTGCCGTGTGCAGGTAGCCTTCCATGGAGCCGAGCGGCACCCCGCCGAGCGACCGAATTCGTTCCGCCACTTCGTCGATGGTCCCCTCCAGTTCCGAGTACTGCGATTCGAAGAATTCATGCAGGTCGTGGAACCGGGGGCCCGTTACGTTCCAATGAAAATTCCGGGTTTTGGTGTACAGTATCTCTTCATCCGCCAAGAGAGTTTGCAGCAGCGCGATCACGCCCTCCCGCTGTGTTTGTTCGAGACCAATATTTACGTATTCCATATCACCCTCTTAGATGAACATTTCCTAATGAGAGATTCAGTCAACCGGCAATGGCAATGCATTCGATTTCCACGCTCACGTCCCGCGGCAGGCGCGCCACTTCCACGGTCGCCCGAGCAGGAGCGTTGTCCGGGAAATAGCGCCCGTAGACCTCGTTCATCTTGCCGAACTCGCTCATGTCTTTGAGATAGACGGTGGTTTTCAGCACCTTGTCCATTCCCGAGCCGGCGGCCTCGAGCACGGCTTTGAGATTCTCCATCACACGCTCGGTTTGCGAGGCGATGTCGCCCTCGACGATGTGCATGGTCACGGGGTCGAGCGGGATCTGGCCGCTCAGATACACCAGCCCGTTGTATTCGACGGCCTGCGAATAGGGCCCGATCGCCTTCGGCGCGCCGCCTGTTGCAATGATCCGTTTCATGTTCGTTTCCTCCAAAGATCAGTCTCGCTGAAATCGCAGCGTTCCCACCAGGCTGGACACGGCAGCCACTCCCTCTTTTGCAAGGAACGAGTCCAGTTCGTCTGCGATGCGGACCACCGCGCGCGGATCCCAGAAGGATGCGGTGCCCACCTCCACGGCGGATGCTCCGGCCACCAGGAATTCCGCCGCATCTTCGCCTGAGGCGATACCGCCCAGTCCGATCACCGGAATCTTCACCGCCTGAGCCGCCTCGTAGACCATGCGTAGCGCGATGGGCTTGATGGCGGGGCCGGAAAGGCCGCCAAACCCTGCGCCGATGCGAGGGCGGCGTGTGCGCGCATCCACGGCGAGCGCCACGAACGTATTTACCAGGGATACCGCGTCGGCGCCCGCGTCCTCGGCTGCTTTGGCGATCACGGCGATGCTCGCCACGTTGGGCGACAGTTTCACAATCAGCGGACGCTTCGGCCGTAGCTTCTTCACTGCCGTGACGAGGCTCGAAAGCAGCGCCGGATCGCTTGAAAAGAACATTCCTCCGTGCTTCGTGTTGGGGCACGAGACATTCAGTTCATAGCCTGCCAGCCCTTCGGCATCTTCGAGCACGCGGATCACTTCCAGGTAGTCCTCGGGGGCGTAGCCGAAGACATTGGCGAACACCTTGGTGCGCAGCCCGCGCAAGCCGGGAAGTTTCTCCCTGACAAACGCGCGGACACCGATATTCTGCAAACCGATGCTGTTCATCATGCCGCCATGGGTTTCCCAGATCCGCGGCGGCCTGTTTCCCTCGATAGGAGCGGCGCTCAGCCCTTTCACCACGATGCCGCCGGCGGAATTCAAATCCACGATGGAGGCGAATTCGCCGCCGTAGGCGAAGGTGCCCGATGCCGCGAGGACGGGATTCAGCAGGGGAATCCCGCAGAGCGTACACGCCAATCGAGGGGAAGTAGCGGACATCCGTGTCCTTGGCTTGAGTCTAGCAGTCTGCCTGCGCGGGGACAAAGGGATACGGTACGGCTTCTGCCGCGAGCTTACGAATTTCTGTGTGATAAAGTAATTTTATGATTACGTTTTCCGTGTCAGACACCCGGCGCCGGCTAGGTGAATTGATCGACTTGGCCCACAAGGGCGAGGAAATCGTCATCATCAAGGATTCCAAACCTGTAGCGATGCTCTCCGCAATCGGACCGGAGGATCTGGAGCTCACAACCAGGATCGATGACCGGCAAGCAGCGAAGATTCACCGCTGGCTGGACCGCGAGCCGATGGTGACTTTTCCGGATGCCTCCACCGCGATTCGCTTTCTCGAAAAGGATAGCCCTCGAAAGGGGACAAGAAAACGGCGCTAAGTTACTCGTTTTCTGAGCGGTTCCGCGCGTGTGTGAGCAGCCTCGCCAGCGCGGAGAAGTCAACGCTGCTGGAACTCATTCTGGAACTCGAGCGCGTTCTGAAGCAGCCGAAACGCCATACAGGAGCAGGCCTCCGGAAACTCCATCCTACCGGGCTGTGGGAAGTGCGGGCCGGTCTCTCCATCCGGCTGCTTTTTCGCCTTCAGCCATCGGAAGTGGAATTCATGTTCGCGGGGACTCATGATGAAGTGAAGCGATTCCTGCGGGAGTTTCGCTAGCCGCGCTGCAACCGCGTATGGATCGCAACGCTCTCTGGCAACTCTTCAGAAAACCCAAGATCTGTAAACCGCCGCCTTCACTGCCTTCCATGGAACGCCGCGAATCCTCCATCACGCATCCACCCGCGCCTCGACGAAATGCCGCATAATGATAACCAAGGGAGCGCTTTTGTGGAACAGCGGTTTGGTCCGCCTTGTCGCCGAACCGGCCCGTTCTTCGCTGATGGAGTGGTTCACATAAGACTGTCCCGGAGGTGTGCAGGAACGATGGAGGTCCCGCAGACTTGTCTCTAACAGTAGGTGTCGCGAAGGAAACGGCCCCCGGCGAACGGCGGGTAGCGGTGACGCCCAAGGCGGTGGAGTTGCTCACCAAGCTTGGCGCGGAAGTATGGCTCGAGAAGGGCGCCGGCTATGACTCAGGTTTCCCTGACCCCGAGTACGACGCAAAGGGCGTCCATTGGGCCTCGAGCGTCGCCGAGGTCCGGGAGAAAGCCCAGGTTCTGCTGTGCGTCCGGGCGCCGGAACCGCAGGGTTTGGATGCCCGCCACGTGGTGATTGGATTCTGCGATCCGCTTTCCGAACCGCACCGCGCGGCGACATTTGCCGAAAGCGGGGCCACGCTGTTTTCCGTGGAATTGATCCCGCGCATCACGCGCGCTCAATCGATGGATGCGCTTTCCTCGATGGCTTCGATCGCCGGATACAAGGCTGTGATTCTCGCCGCCGGAGCGTTGCCGCGAATGTTTCCACTGATGATGACAGCCGCGGGCACCATCGCCGCGGCCAGAGTGCTGATCCTCGGGGCGGGCGTGGCCGGATTGCAGGCCATCGCCACGGCGCGGCGGTTGGGGGCCGTGGTGATGGGCTACGACGTGCGTTCGGCGGTGAAAGAGCAGATTGAAAGCCTGGGCGCGAAGTTCCTCCAGATCACCATCGAAGGGAGCGGCGAAGGCGAAGGCGGCTACGCCCGCCAGCTTACCGAAGCCCAGATCCGAAACCAGCGGGAACAGATGGCCGCCGCCCTGCGTGAGATGGATGTCGTCATCACTACGGCCGCCGTCCCCGGAAAGAAAGCTCCTATCCTGCTGACCAAGGAGATGGTGAGGGGCATGGCTCCCGGTTCCGTCGTGGTGGACATCGCCGCCGAGCGCGGCGGCAACTGCGAACTCACCAAGCCTGGAGAAACTATTGTGGATAGCGGCGTCACCATCATCGGGCCGGTCAACATCCCATCGAGCGTGCCCTATCACGCCAGCCAGATGTATGCCCGCAACCTGGTGGCGTTTCTCAAGAACATGGTCAAGGATCAGCAGTTGCGCATCGACACCAACGACGAAATCGTGCGCGACACTCTGGTCACGCAAGGGGGAAGGGTGGTCCATCCGAAGGTGCAGGCGCTTCTCGGATCGGTGGTGAATGCATGAGTACGGAAATTGAGCTGAGTATCTACGTTTTCATTCTTGCCGGGTTTCTCGGTCTGGAACTGGTGCAGCGCGTTTCGCCTCTGCTGCACTCTCCGTTGATGTCGTTGACCAACGCGATCTCCGCCATCTCGGTAGTCGGGGCCATTCTTATCACGGGCTCCGGCGAGGCGACGGTTCTGAGCAAAGTCCTCGGTGTGGTGGCGGTGACGTTCTCCACCATCAATATTGTCGCCGGCTTTCTCATCACGGACCGCATGCTGAAGATGTTCCGCAAGGAAGGCAAGAAAGAGACGAAGTAGATGACCGAAAACTTCTGGCAGTTTTCCTACCTGGTTGCCGCGGTTACGATCGTCCTTTCCATCAAGTGGCTGAACTCTCCGGCCACGGCGCGGCGCGGCGTGCACGCCGGGCAGATCGGCATGCTGTTCGCCATCATCGGGACGCTGCTGCGGCACGAGGTGGTCAGTTTTGAATGGGTGGCCGTGGGGCTGGTTCTTGGCTCGGGCATCGGCGTCCCGCTTGCCTACCTGATGCCCATGACGGCGCTGCCGCAACTGACGGCGCTGTCGCACGCCTTTGGCGCCTTCGCAGCCGCGCTTGTGGGAACCGCCGAATACTATCAGCACGCCCCGACGGGTTTCCTGATGGGAGCCCTGGTGGTGGAGACATTACTTGGGTTCCTCACCGCCACCGCCAGCGTCATGGCGTTCGGGAAACTCCAGGAACTGGTGCCCACCCGGCCCATGACGTACAAGGGGCAAAACCTCGTCAATCTGGGCCTGCTCGCCTTCGCGATCTTCCTCGCCGGGTGGGTCATTGCGGGCACGGCTCCGGCGTGGGCTTTCCCCACGTTTTCCGGATTGTCGCTCCTGTTCGGGGTGCTCCTCATTCTGCCGATCGGCGGCGGCGACATGCCTACCGTTATCGCGCTGCTCAACTCCTACGCGGGCATGTCGGCGGCGGCGATGGGCTTTGCGCTCAACAACAAGCTGCTGATCATTGCCGGAGCCCTCAACGCCGCCAGCGGCTTCATTCTTTCCGTCATCATGTGCAAGGCGATGAACCGGTCTTTTACCAACGTGCTGTTCGGAGCCTTCGGCCAGGTGCAGGCTGCCGGCGGCGCCGCCGCCACGGCGAAGCCCGTCCGCAGCGCCACGCCCGAAGACGCGGCTTCCATCCTCGCCAACGCGCGCAAAGTGATTGTTGTTCCCGGCTATGGCATGGCTGTCGCCCAGGCGCAGCACAAAGTGCGGGAACTGACCGATATGCTGGTGAAGCGTGGGGTTGACGTGCAGTTCGCCATCCACCCCGTCGCCGGCCGCATGCCCGGCCACATGAACGTCCTGCTGGCCGAAGCGGATATTTCCTATGAGCGCCTGCATGAGATGGAGGACATCAACTCGGACTTCAGCGAAACGGATGTCGCGCTCGTGATCGGCGCCAATGACGTGGTCAACCCCGCCGCCCGCCATGACACCACCAGCCCCATCTACGGCATGCCGATTCTCGACGTCGACAAGGCCACCACGGTTATGGTGATCAAGCGCAGCATGAATCCGGGATTCGCCGGGATCGATAACGAACTCTACTACGACAACCGGACACTCATGTTATTCGGCGACGCCAAGCAGTTCGTGGCGGAAATCGTCAAGGAACTCCCGAAGGCAGCCTGAGCATCCATCCCGGCTTCGGTGCTAGAATGCGGCTTTGCGAGTATCCCACCGCGCGGTGACGCCCCTCACAGCCGGCCACAACGACGCGAGAAGGTAAGCATTATGGCGTCTCATGCCGCCCGGCGGCAAACTGCCCTCAGCAAGAGAAAACCGAACCTCGACGACCCCTCCCTCTATCTCAACCGCGAATTGAGCCTGCTCGAGTTTCAGCAGCGCGTTCTCGAGGAAGCCGAAGATGAATCCAATCCGCTGCTGGAGCGGGTGAAGTTCCTCTCCATTCTCGGCTCCAACATCGATGAATTCTTCATGGTGCGCGTGGCTGGACTGAAGAACCAGGTGGATGCCGGCATCCACGAATCCACCCCGGACGGCATGACGCCCCGCCAGCAATTGGACGCCATCCGCCACCGGATGATGCCTCTGATCACCAAGGCCCATCATTGCCGGGAGCGCGTCTTCGAGTGTCTCGCCGGGCACGGCATCCGCGTTCTCAACTACCACAATCTGAGCGAGGCCCAGAAGGAATACGCCAACCGCTACTTCGCCGACACCATCTATCCTGTCCTCACCCCGCTGGCCTTCGACCCGGGCCGGCCCTTTCCCCATATCTCGAATCTCAGCCTCAACCTCTCGGTCCTTATTCGCGACCGCCGGGGAGAAGAGCATTTCGCGCGAATCAAAGTCCCGGACTCGCTTCCCCAGCTCCTTCCGCTGCAAAAGAACGCCAAGGGGAACGGGAAATCGCTCTACTTCGTCTGGATCGAGCAGGTGATCGAGGCCAACCTGCACCACCTCTTTCCGGGCATGGAGATTGTGGATTCGCACCCCTTCCACGTCACGCGCAACGCGGATTTCGCCATCCAGGAACTCGAGGCAGGCGATCTGCTCGAGACGGTGGAAGAAGGCGTACGCCAGCGGCGGTTCGGAGATGTAGTGCGGCTCACCGTGGATGACAGCATGCCGGCAAACATCCTCGACATTCTCCGCCAGAACCTGGAGATTGAGGATGCCGATATCTATCGCATGCCCGGCCCGCTCTCCTTGGGGCGATTGCGCGGCCTGCTCTCGCTGGACCGGCCGGAGTTGAAAGATCCTCCCTTCATTTCCGCCCACGTTCTGGGGCCGGTGGAGGAAGAAGATATTTTCGCGCAGATCCGCCGCGGGGACATTCTGCTGCACCACCCATTCGATTCTTTTCAGCCTGTCGTCGATTTTCTTCACGCCGCGGCCGGCGACCCGAATGTGCTCGCCATCAAAATGACGCTCTACCGCGTGGGGAAGAATGCGCCGGTGGTCGAGGCCCTGCTGGAAGCCCAGAAGAACGGCAAGCAGGTGGCAGTGCTGGTGGAACTGAAAGCGCGGTTCGACGAGGAGAGCAACATAGAATGGGCGCGCGCGCTCGAACGCGAGGGCGTCCATGTGGTCTACGGACTGGTCGGCCTCAAGATCCACGGCAAGGTCGCGCTCGTTGTCCGCCGCGAGGGCGATGTCATCCGCCGCTATCTTCACCTTTCGACGGGAAACTACAACGCCGTCACCGCCCACCTCTATACGGATCTCGGCCTGTTCACCTGCGATCCCGAGATCGGAGCCGACGCCTCCGACCTGTTCAACTTCCTCACCGGATATTCCGCGAAATCGGATTACCGCAAGCTGCTGGTTGCTCCCATCAATCTGCGCAAGCGGCTCGAGTCGCTCATCGAACGGGAGATCGAGAACGCCACAGCGGGCAAACCCGCTCACATCATTTTCAAGGTGAACGCGCTCGTCGACGCGCCCATCATCAGGCAACTCTACCGTGCTTCGCAGGCCGGGGTCCGCGTGGATCTCATCGCGCGCGGCATCTGCTGCCTGCGCGCCGGAGTGCCGGGCGTCAGCGACAATATCCATGTTCGCAGCGTCGTCGGCCGCTTCCTCGAACACACACGCATTTTCTATTTCCTCAACGGCGGCGACGAGGAGATGTATCTCGGTTCAGCCGACCTCATGCCGCGCAATATCAACCGGCGGGTCGAGGTGCTTTTCCCCATCGAGAAGGCATCGCTGGTCCGGCGGTTGCGCGAGAAGGTGCTCGCTGTCTACCTATCGGATAACGTGAAGGCGCGGCGTATGAACCCGGACGGGACGTATCAGCGCGTCCGGCCGGCGAAGGGGCAAAAGCCGCTATACAGCCAGATCATCCTTCTCGAGCGGAAGCGCGCGCGTGGCGCCTGAATCCCGCCCGCCGTGGGCCTCGAGCGGGGCCGCTTTCGGCTCCTTCCCACGGAATACGGGCGTTATTTGCCTAAGATTTCCGCTCAGGTCAGGAACACAATCACCGCCGGGCTTCCCACGGGCACATACTGGCCGGTGAACGAAAGCCGCCCGTTGCCGCGGTTGATGCGGAACGAGGTAATGCTGTCGTTCCGGTTGTGGCACACGAACATGAAGTTGCCCGTGGGGTCGATGTTGCAGTTGCGCGGATAGTCGGCGCGCGTCCAGGTCTCGCCCACGAGTTCGGGTTCTCCAGAGCCGTCTATATCGAACAGCGCCACGGAATTGTGGAGCCGGTTGCAGGCATAGAGGGACCGGCCATCGGCGGAAATCACCACCTCCGACGTGAAGTTCGTCCCCGTGAAGCCGCGCGGAAGAGTGGTTACCTCACTGACCGGCGTCAACCCGCCATTGCCGTCGTAGCGCATGAAGGACAGAGTGGAGGCCTCCTCGTTCAGCGAGTAGAACCATCGTTTGTTGGGATGAAACGCGAAGTGGCGCGGTCCGGCTCCCAGCGAGGAAGGAACAGTCTTCGGATCGAGCAGCTTTCCGTTCACTTTGTCGAATTTGTAGATGATCGTGCGGTCGAGACCCAGGTCATTGACGATCACGAAGTTACCCGCCGGGTCGGTCTGGATCATGTGCGCGTGGGGTGCATCGTGTCCGCTGATGGCGAAGCTTCCCGGAGGCGCTTTCTCTGCGTGGGTCGGCCCCACCGCGCACGCCGGAGTACAGGCGTCCGCATCCATCTTCACATCAGTGGCAGGGCCCAGCAGGCCTCCCGCGAGGATGGGAAGCACGGCGCAATTACCTCCGCCATAGTTCGCCACCAGCACATACTTGCCGGAAGGATCGACGCTCAGATGTGCGGGCCCCGCTCCTCTGGAACTCACGGTGTTGATGGCCGTCAGATCGCCATTCGTCCGGTTGACGGCGTACCCGGTCACCGAGCCTGTCGTCGTTCCGTTAAAGTTCGAGATCTCATTGGCGGCAAAGAGATACTTTCCCTCCGGATCAAACGCCAGCCACGATGGGTTTGTATTGGTGGGAAAGACCTTGATCTGCGTCAGATCGCCGGTGGAAGGATTCATCTGAAACATCGTTGGGTGTATACGTCCCGGCATAGGCCAGAATCATGCCTCCGCGCGGGAGAGGCCGTTGTTGCGCCCGCGCGGATCCGAGTGCGGCGAGGCCGGCAGTGGAGGTAAGAAATTTTCGGCGCGATACAGCAGGGAAGGAATCGCGCGAAAGCCGGAAGTCTCCCAGTTCCATCGAATGCTCCTTGGTCGAGGAATTGCGAACATCCGGGGAGAGTATTGAAGAGTATACGGCTGCTGGCCCGCCAAATTCAATCGAAAATCGAAGAATAGTTGTAAAGGAACTCAATCGGCGCGAAGAAATATCGCAAACGATGCCTGCGTGGGCGGCTCCACGCGGATCTTCGAGCCCGCCGCCAGCGCGATGGGTTCGCGGAATTCAAATTGCCGCTTCCAGCCGGCTTTGAAATTGCGAAGCCAGATCAAAGGCTCGACGGATCCATCGGGCTGCTCGGCGACGATGTGCACCGAGGCAAGGTCCGTGGGAGCAGCGGCCTCCAGCCCGATCAGCCGCACCGCTCCGGGCACTTTGACCGTGTCTTTCACCAGCAGACGATTGCCCTCGAGGTTGACCGGGGGAGGTCCGTCCGTCGAGATCTTCAGAGGATAGTACTTCAGTTCGCCTTCCGGAGCGCCGCCCTCCACCCAATCCGCAATCAGGCTTACTTCCTCCTGAGAAAGGGCCTCTTCGTTTCGAAAGGCGCCGAAACCCTTCACCGCGCCCCATGGCGGCATCCTCCGCTCGAGGACTTCCTCTTTGATCGCCTTCGCCCACGGGCGCGCATCCTCGTATTTCGTGAGAGACATCGGAGCGGCGCCGCCTTCCTTGTGGCAACTGAAGCAGCGCTTCTCGAAGATGCGGATGATCTCGCGGCTGTAGGTGATCCTGGTTGTGATCGGGTCATGCGCCAGCAAGCCGGCACAGGAACCGATCGCCACCGCGGAGAGGAGAGAACCGCAACGCCTCATCAGCTATTCGCCGCCGCCTCCGGATGGCTTGGCCGGTCTTTCGGCGCGGAACAGCTTCACCGGATTCATGTGGACGTCGATGGCGGCGTCAAAAAAGCCCATCATCATCTCTTCCCAGCTCTGCTCGCCCCAGTGTACTTCCTTTGTAGGATCGGGGTTGAAGCGGTTGTTGGCGGAGTTGTCGAACGTTCCGGTCACTTCGAGCCGTGTCCCCTTGGGAATGCGCTTGGGCTCGGCGAACTGATACCAGAGCTGCCAGTCGAAGCGGTAGTTGGGAACATTCAACAGGACTTCGGTTTCGCCGGTCGGGTAGACGGCTTTATAGATGAACGATTTTCCGCGCAGGTGCATGTGCGGCAGCAGCGACACGAGTTCGGCATCTTCCTGCAAAGTCAACGTTGCCGAGACTTCGTGGTGCATGGCGCCGGGAGGGATGGAGAAGCGGTTCGTGGTGACCGCCGATGTGAAGACCCTCTGCTTCGGGGGCTCCTTGGCGAAGACAAGTCCGATCGCGCTTCTGTCCGCGCCGCTCTCGCCGTTGGCGGTGTAGTGAAGCTGAAGCACGAGATCCGATCCTGCTTTTAGCAGTTTGGCCTTGCCCGGCTCGAGCGCCTCAGGCGGCGAGCCCGGAGCAAATCCAACCAGGAACTCCTGTGCGGTGAAGCCTCCACCATCCCTGCTCCTGCGTGGTTGAGGCGTCCCTTCCTTCTCTGCTCTGGCTTGCGCGCGCGCCTGTTCTTCCACCTGCGACCGGGGCGCGAACGGTACTCCCGGCCTCTGATCCGCAAACCACTTCGACCCGGGCTCGCGTACAAACGCAATGATGTGGTGCACCACCTTGCGATTGCCGGGGCGGGCTTCCGCCATCTGCACCCACTTGTCTTCGGTAAGACCCGTCGGAATAATCACATATTGGTAGTCCACAGTGCCGGACGCCGGGACGGAAAACGCACTCGGCATTTCGAATACCATGTCCGGCTTTCCGATCCCCCAACCTTGCACCCATTCCACAGGCTTCGGCGCATCCTTGGCGTCGCCTTCTCTTGCTCCGGAATCCACCCAAGCTACCAGGGTGTCGATGTCCGCCTGGGACAGGCGCCTGTCATTCGACCACTTCCCGTGCGCCGGGTCGGCAAACCATGGCGGCATCTGCCGGGTAATCACCGCCTGCCTGATCGCTTTGGCCCAGGGACGAGTTTGTTGATAGGTGAGGAAGGCCATGGGGGCTGCTTCGCCGGGCCGATGGCATGCTTGGCAATTCTTCTGTAGGACGGGTAGTACATCCTTGTGGAATGTAACTGTCTTCGGAACGGTTGCTCCGAAGACTGCACCCGCCAAAGAAAAGGCGATGAGAAGACGCATACTCCTTGAGACTCCTGCTTGCTTTTGTGGGGGCTACTCCGCTAACTCCTTTGCAGACAGCAACTTGCAATGTTGTTCGCACGGGACGGAAAAATGTTACGAGTCTTGCCGGATTCCCCTCTGTCCCCTACTATACGGCAATGAACGGCAATCAGTTCCTGAAAAATGAAAAGCCGGCTGAATTTTTCCGCCGCCCGGCGAGATCGGCTCGCAGCTACGGCCGGGGTGGAGGCAACAGATGCTTCTGTACCTTCCCCAACGCCGTCCGCGGAAGGGCGGTCACCTTCACGAACTCACGCGGCACCTTGAACGAGGCGAGCTTTTCGCGGCAGCGGGCGGCGAGGGCGGATTCATCGCAATCGCCGCGAGGAACGAGATAGGCCACCGGAATTTCGCCGCGCACGCGGTCGGGGACGCCCACCACCGCGGCTTCGGCCACCTCGGGTTGTTCCATGAGGAACTCTTCGATCTCGCGCGGGTAGATGTTGAAGCCGGCGGAGATGATGAGGTCGCTCTTGCGCCCTTGCAGGGTGTAGTAGCCGTCGGCGCTGCGCACGGCGAGGTCGCCGGTCCGGAACCAGCCGTCGGAAAAGGCGTCGCGGGTGGCCTGCTCGCGGCGCCAGTAGCCGGCGAAGATGTTCGGCCCTTTCAGCAGCACTTCGCCGCTGTCGCCGTTCGAGAGACGGACGGAAACTCCGGGGAGGGGCATGCCGACGGTTCCGGGACGGCGCTCGCCGATGTACGGGTTGCTGAGGTTCATCATGGTCTCAGTCATGCCATAGCGCTCGAGGATGGTGTGGCCGAACTTGGCGCGGAACTCTTCGAGGACCTGGGCGGGGAGCGGGGCGGAGCCGGAAACGAACAGGCGCATCCGGGCGCCGATCTGGCGCGCCTCAGCCTCGAGCGTGTCGAGCAGGCGCACATACATGGCGGGGACGCCGAAGAAGAGGGAGGGCTCGAAATCGAGGAACCGGGCGGCTGCCGTCTGGTGCTCGAAGCGCTCGAGGAGGCGCATGTGGAAGCCACCGGCTAACCAGCAATGCAAGCCGTTGCCGAGGCCGTGGACGTGGAACAGGGGCAGCGGCAGCAGCAGGCGGTCCTGAGCGGTGATTTGCCAGCAGGTGAGAAGATTGACCGTGTTGGCGAGGAAGTTGTTGTGGGTGAGGATGGCTCCTTTGGAGACTCCGGTAGTGCCGCTGGTGTAGACCAGGGCAGCCGGCGTATCGCCATCGAGCGCGGCTTGGGGCCGGGTAGAGGGCATGGATGCGGCGAGGTCTTCCGGGCGCCAGACTTCGTAGCCCGGCGGCATCCCGCCGGGGGCGACCACGGCCTTCGGCTCCGCGTCGTTGAGAATGTGAGTGATCTCGCGCTCGCGATAGAGGATGTTGATGGGTACGAAGATCACGCCCAGTTTAACGCAGGCGAGATAAAGATCGATGATCTCGAGGCAGTTGGGAAGGTAGACGCAGAGGCGGTCGCCGGCTGAGAACCCGCGGGCAAGCAGCAGGTTGGCCGCGCGGTTGCTCCGGTCGTCGATATCGCCAAAGGTGAACACTTGCCCCTGAAATTCGAGCGCGGGCTTATCGCGGCGGCCAACGAAGCTCAGGTCGAATAGCTGAGGGAGGTTCATGGCTTCCTCCTGGGCTGCCAGATGGCGACATGAACGGCGTGCAGAGCAAGGCGGCCGTCATCGCCGCAGACTGTGACGTCGGCGATCAGAAACTCATGCCCTTTGCGGGCGAAGGCATCGCGGATGCGGCCAGTTACGTGAACGGTTTCCCTGGAGTGGATGGCGCGGTAGTGGCAGACCTCGCTCGAGGTGTGAATCCAGGCAGGCAGGCGGAAATTGCGGACCAGGATCTCGTTGGCGAGGCCGAGCAGAACGGTGGGATGGGCGTAATCCGCATAGAGCGGGTAGGGGTCGGCGAGCGCGGGGAGCAGGCGGGCTTGGGCCTCGGCCAGATTCTCAGTGAAGCTGCCCAGTTCGAGTCCAGGGCGGATCAGGTCCGGGGTAGGGGAAGGCCGGACGCCGGGCAAAAGCGCCTCGAGCAGGGGAGCCGGGGCGGGGTCAGTGTGCAGGCCCGCTTCGGCCCAGGCGCGTCCGGCCTCCACACGGACTGTGCCGCCTTGCTCGACAGAGGCGCGAACCACAACCTCGTCGCCATCATAGAAGGGCTCCACGAAGCGCGCGCGCATCCAGCCCCGCTCGAGCCAGACGTGGCCGAAGTGGGCAACCACAGGCACGGTCATGTAGCCATACACATTCACGCCGGGGACCAGGCCGCCGCGAAATCCAAACTGGCCGGCCACCTCGTCGCCATGCATGCGATTCTCGTGGTCCGCGGCCGTGTTTACCGCCTGAACGCGGTGTTCGGGAAGGGTCATCATCTGCTTGTCAAAGCATACCCCACACAACCGCTCGTGTAGGATAAAAATAGAAGCCCTGATTGCCGCGATAAAACCATCCCGGCCCGGAAATTCTCATGTCAACCAATGAAGTGGATTTGAAGAAGACGGTCAATCTGCCGAAGACCGGCTTCGCGATGAAGGCCAACCTGCCGCAAACGGAACCGAAGCTGCTCGCCC
>JADLBD010000113.1 GCA_020847975.1 Bryobacterales bacterium
AATCCAAAAGCAGGATTTCCACTTTCCCACCGCGGCCTCATATGGATCAGAGAAGAAGAAAGGAGGCCTCTCCTGAACGCCGGCTGACGCCGTCGTTCAGGCTCATCGTTCGATTAGAAAATACTACAAACAATACGCAAGCCCGCAAGCCCGAGCCCGTGCAAGATCAACCCCGTGCAAGCCCCGCGACCCTCGGCCTGCCCAGGGTGAAGGGGATCATCGGCAAGGTGGCTACCGCAGGTTCGCCGGTTGATGGGTCAGGGAGAACCGAAGGTGATCGTGACGCGTTTCTTCAATCGTGATCGTCGCCGGTGGAGGGGAGGTATTTCCCAAGTTTGGGAACGAGCACCTCCTGCGTGAAGCGGTCGTGCCGGCGGAGGGCTTCCATGGCGTCGAGGATGCGCATTTGGCGGACGATGGCGATGATCTGATCGCGGCCCTGCCTGCCCCAGGCTTCGCGTTCGGCCGCGGTGGCGGGCAGCAGCGGTTCGGTGGAGCCGTGCGCCATCACGTCGGGCACCCAGGAGCCGAGGAAGAGGCTGCCGGAAAAGCCGAGTTTGCTGAGGGTGGCGAGTCCCGTGTTCTCGGGCACGGGTCCGGCCGCTTTTGATTCAGCGGGACCGTAATCGCCCTTGAGGGGGATATCTTCGAGCCGTCCGGTGATGTAGTGGGCTCCGAAGAGGACCTTGTCGCGCGCCGAATCGGCAAGTTTGAGGCGCGGCAGGTACGCGTCCATGTCGATGTAGAGGATGGGCACGTGCTTCTCGTCGTAGAACTGGCGGACCATGGAGCCGGCCGTAAGGGGAGCAGGGCCCTGGCTCATCGAGAGGTAGACCTGTCTGCGGAATCCCTGGCGGAGGAGGGATTTGGCGAGGATCTTGAGTTGCGTGATGCCGGACTCGATGGGCAGGTAGACGGTGGAGGGCGCGATCACCGTGGTTCCCGGGTAGGACCAGATGAGGCCGGGCATGTAGAGCGCGTCCGTCTGTTCGGCCATTGTCATGGCGATGGCGAGCGGGTAGACGTAGTCGCGGTCGCTCGGGAGGATGCCGTTGGTCTCCACCGCGCCGACGGGGATGAAGATGATATCGCTGCGCTGAAGGTAATCCGCAACCTGCACCTGGCTGAGGCGGGTCATGTCGCGGGTGTGGAGTTTGCGAACCTGCGCGGGAAGCGGCGCGAGAAGGGCGAGTGAGCAACAGAGGAAGCGAAGAGCGATCAAGGTACGCATTGGCGAAGGATATCCCGCGCGGATATTGGAAGTCGAGGGGGCGACACCCCTCTGGGGCGACATTCCGCTGCGTGCCTTGTCATAATCAGAGCAGTTCGTCGAAGCCGCCCGCCGCCCATGCGGTGAGGAACGCACAGGAGGAGTCCGTGATGACCAAGGATGAAATCATTCTGGCGCAGAAGGAATTTCTGTTTCCTTCGGTGTTTCATTATTTCCGCGAGCCACTGGTGATCAGCCACGCCAGGGACCAGTATGTGTGGGACGCGGATGGGAATCAGTACCTCGATTTCTTCGGCGGCATCGTGACAGTGAGCGTGGGGCACTCGAACCCCAAAGTGACGGCGCGCGTGCATGAGCAGATGGACAAACTGGTGCACGTCTCGACAGTGTTCGCCACCGAGCCGCAGGCGGCCCTGGCGAAGAAGCTGGCTGAGATCACGCCGCGGCAGGCGTTGACAAAATCGTTCTTCACCAACAGTGGGACGGAGGCCAACGAGACTGCGATTCTGGCGGCACGCTGCTACACGGGAGCGCCGGAAATCATCGCCTTACGGCATTCTTATCACGGCCGGAGCGCGATGGCCATGACGCTGACGGGGCAGGCGAGTTGGCGGCTTGGCGGAGTCACCACTCCGGGCATTGTTCATGCTCCGAACGCCTATTGCTACCGCTGCCCATTTCATCTCGAGTATCCGTCCTGCGAGGTGGCTTGCGCGAAGGACGTCGAGGAGGTGATCCGCACGACCACTTCAGGGCGCGTGGCGGGCATGATCGCCGAGCCGATTCAAGGCGTGGGCGGATTTATCACACCCCCGAAGGAGTATTTCCAGATTGTGGCGGGAATTGTCCGCAAGTACGGCGGCATTTTCATCAGCGACGAAGTGCAGACCGCGTGGGGACGGACGGGCGGGAAGTGGTTCGGCATCGAGCAATGGGGTGTGACGCCGGATGTGATCACGAGCGCGAAGGGGCTTGGCAACGGGCTGCCGATCGGGATCACCACGGCGCGAGCCGAGGTGGCGGATGCGATGAAGGGAGTGACGATCTCGACGTTCGGCGGCAATCCCGTGACGACTACGGCCGCGAAAGCAGTGCTGGACTACATCGAGGAGGAGAAGCTGCTCATCCATACCGCCGAGGTGGGCGCCTACCTGCGCGGGAAGCTTCTGGAACTGAAGGATAAGCACTCACTTATCGGCGACGTGCGCGGCATGGGTTTGCTGCAATCGCTCGAGTTGGTGGAAGACCGGGTCACGAAGACGCCCGCCGTACGCCAGACGGCGGAGATGATGGAAGCCTGCCGCGAAAACCGGGTCCTTGTCGGGAAGGGCGGTCTGTACGGCAATGTGCTGCGCATGTCGCCTCCGATGAATATTTCGAAGAGCGATGCCGATCAGTTTGTGCTTGCCCTCGATGAGGCGTTCGAGAAAGTGCAGGTTACGGCCGGAGGCGCCAGGTGAGAGAAGCCTGGCGCCCGGTTCGGCTGTCTGGCCGGAGAGTGTTGGGGAAGACCTCGATTGCTTACACGCTGATCACGGGGCAGGGGGCCTGGCGGATGATGCTGTAGGCGTGGGCGCGAATGCGGCCGAATACCCCGCTGGTGGAACCTCGTCCGATGATGAGCATGTCGAGCTGGTGCTTGCGGGCAAGGGCGCTCACCTGGAAGCCGGGGTCCCCCGCTTCAAACAGCACTTCGGCGTTCGTGCCTGCCGCTTGCTGCAAATCCGCGATTGTCTTCCCCGCTTCTTCGGCGAAGCGTTCCCGCCAGTTCGGTTCGAAGTATTCGCCGGACATCCCCTCGACGGACGGAGTGATGTGCAAGACGCTTAGGGATACGTTGCAGGCTTTGGTGAACTCCGCGGCCCATTGCAGGATCTTGCTGCTCGTAGGCGAGAGGTCGAGGGCAACACCCACTTTGCGGATATGGATGGGCTTCTCTGTTTCGAGCACGTCCTCCATGGCGACGCCGGTAAATACCGGACAATCGGCGTCATGGAGCACTTTGGCGGTGACCGAGCCCAGCATGAAGCGGCGGAATCCACCATAGCCGTGGGTGGGCATCACGATGAGATCCATCTGGTGGCTGTTGGCGTATTCCACGAGTTTGCGCGCGGGGTCCCCTTCCAACAATACCCGGCGCAGTTTAAACATCTTCAACTCCTCGTCGAGGAAGTATTCGAGGTCCTTGCGCACCTGTTCGGTGCGGGCCGCGGTGTACTCCTGGATGAGGCCGCCGCCCAGATCGGCCATGCTGTATTCAAAATGTGGCGGTGGAAGAACGTGAGCCAGCGTAACCTCGAACTGGAAACAGTGTTGCAGCGCTTCCAGAATGCGAGCTGCTCCCCGGCAACGGTTGGAGAAATCAACAGGAAACAGGACATTCTTCAGCATGAACATATGTCGCTCCTTTCGGACAGCCAAGCCAACTTTCTAGTGTGCATGCGAACTTCCCTCATGGGATGAGTACAACTCATTGTACATAAAGTAGTTAGCGTTACGCTTCGGCGGTGTTCAAGTGCGATTTGGCGCAAGGATGCCGGCGGGTGGGTGAAATCTCCCATGCTCGGCCGCAGAAGTGCTAAACTTGCCGTGAGGCCCCCCATCCGTGTCGAAGCTGCTCGAGAACTCCAAGCAAAGCAAGATTCTGGAAGCGGTTTTTGATCAGCTATCGGACGCCCTGATCATCTACGATCCGGACATGATGATCACCGGCGTGAACCGTGCGGCCGAGATCATGTTCGACCTGGGCTCCGAACAGATGAAGAATATGCGGTGTAGCGACGTGTTTCGCTGCGCCACCTGTGAGAACGATTGCGGCATGTTGTTGGGGATCAATCAGCCCGCGGTGTCCAATGGCACGGTACGTTTGCGCACGCCGAGCGGGCGCGAACGGATGGCGTTGATCCGCACGACGCGCATCTACGACGACGAAGGGCGTCTGGAGGGCGCGGTAGCGACGATCAAGGACATCTCGGATGAGTTTCTTCCCCAGAGAAGGGACATGGTGGCGGAATCGCAGGCCATGCGCGACATCGCGAGTTTTGTCCGCCGCGTGGCGGCGAGCGAGGCCACCACCATTCTGATTGAAGGGGAGAACGGAACCGGTAAGGACCTGATCGCCAAGACCGTACATTACTCGAGCATGCGGCAGGCGGAGCCGTTCATTGCCATCAATTGCGCGGCGATTCCGGAAACGCTGCTCGAGAGTGAATTGTTCGGTTACGAGAAGGGCGCTTTCACGGACGCCCGCGCTCAGAAGAGAGGGCTGTTCGAACTGGCGGATAAGGGAACGTTGTTTCTCGACGAAGTAGGGGAGATCCCCCTGATTCTTCAGGCCAAGCTGCTGCGGGTGCTCGAGGAGCAGACGTTCCGCAGGTTGGGAGGGCTGAAAGACATCAACCTCGATGTGCGCGTGATCGCGGCCACCAACCGCAACTTGAGAGAAGCGGTGAAAGAAGGGGCCTTCCGGCAGGACCTCTACTTCCGCATCAACGTCATTCACATCCAGATTCCGCCTCTTCGCGAGCGGCGCGCCGACATTTTGCCGTTAGCGCGGCATTTCATCGAGCACTATAACCATAAGTTCAAGCGGCAGATTCTCGGCATCTCGCCGGAAGCCGAGCATGTCATGGTGAATCACGACTGGCCCGGCAACGTGAGAGAAGTGCGCAACGCGGTGGAGCGGGCGATGATCCTCGAGGATTCGAGCTACATTACGCCGGCCAGTCTGCCGCTTTCCCTCTCCGAGCACGCCGAGGCGGCCGCCGCGGCGCAAACGGAGGTGTTTCCCGACGGCGGTCTATCGCTGCAGGAAACCGAGAGACAGTTGCTTGTCCGCGCGCTGGAAAAGACCGGCGGGAACCAGACTCAGGCAGCCCGCCTGTTGCGCATCACGCGGGACACGCTGCGGTACAAGATGAAGAAGTTCAACCTGCGCTGAAGGAGAGTTTGCCCGAGTTGGTTGCCAAACCTTACCGCTGGCGGGCGAGGATTCGTTTCGTGGATACGGACGCCTCGCAGCGAATCCATTACACGGCGATGTTCCGCCACTTCGAAGCCGCCGAACACGATTTTCTCGACTCCATCGGATGCCCTTACACTCATCCCGACTTCCGGGAGGTGAGTTTCCCCCGGGTTCACGTGGAGTGCGATTTCTTCTCCGAGATCCGGTATGACGATGTGATCGAAATCGAATTGACCGTGGACCGGGTGGGAACATCGTCGTTCACCATGCAGTTTTCCACGTCCGTGGGCGGGAGATCGGCGGCCAAGGGAAGAATCACGGTGGTCTGTATTGACCGCCACACACAACGGTCCTGTCCGATACCGGACCGGCTGGCCGGATGTCTCCGCGAACATCTCGCATGACGGCGGCCTTTGGCGCCCCCCCGATTGGGACTCTGTCAACTCGCTGCCCGCTGCGGTTCCAATTCGGCGGCCGGAAGACCGATGGTCTGAACGACGCTCTCGAAACGCGCCTCCCAGCGCAAACGCCGGTAGAGCGGGTCGATCAACACCTCCGCTAACCGGACACACTTCAAGGAACAGGCGCTCTCGATCATCTCCAGAGCTTTCGCCGTCTGCCCCAGGCCGAGGAAGATCCTCGCCGGATGGAGCGGTGAAATGTAAGTGGAATAGGACAGGCTGCGAATGTTCTCCGCCAACTCCATGGCCTGTTCCGTCTTGCCCTGGCGCGCGTAACAGTAACCAACGTAGCCCGACATCGCCATCACCCTTCCACAGCCTTGCTCCGCGATGGCGAAGGCATCGAGGGCGGCGGGGAGATCATCCTCCGCCAGGCAGGTTCTGCCCAGAACCCAGTGGGCGGGCCAGAAACCGGGTTCGATCTCGAGCGCGCCGCGGCACAGTTCCTTCGCTTCTTCGTATTCCGCACGATAGAAGTGAATGAGACCCGTATGGCATTGGATTGCGGGCGATAAGGGCTGGAGCGCCTGCGCCTGATGCATTTCGGCAAGAGCCTCATCAAGGCGTCTGCGCGGGGCGAGATAGGCGCATGCGTACCACTGCCGGGGCAGGGGATCGGAGGGGTTGTGGTCCACAGCCTCACGAAACTCGCGCTCCGCCTCTTCCCACTTCCACTGATACAGCGCGCGCGCACAGCCGGCGATGGCGCGAATGCCGCTTCGGGAGGGATCGAGCAGCAATGCCCTTTGCGCGGAGGCTTCCGCTTTCGGCCATGCTTCGGAGGGGAGCATTTCGCGGAACCATGCCAGAAAGGCATAGGCGTTGGCCAAACCCGCGTGCGGCGCCGGGAAGTTCGGGTCCTGGAGAATGGCCCGTTCAAACAGGGAAAGCGCCTCGTCCTGGCCGGCCGCGCCGGCCCGGCGCAAATGCTGTAAGCCCTGAAGGTACATGCGATAGGCGCGGACGTTTGTTTGTGCCTGCAAGGCGCCGGGCTGCTCATCCTTTACCAGCCGGGTCCTGAGATCCCCCGCAATGGCGGAGGCGACTTCTTCCTGGATGGCAAACACGTCAGTCAACTCGCGCTCGTAGGTCCGGGACCAGGTCTCCAACCCGTCCGAGACGCTGTAAAGCTGCACGGAGATGCGAACCCTGTTCCCGTCCTTGCGCACGCTGCCCTCGAGAACGCACTCGACTCCGAGATCCGCGCCAAGGAGCCTGAGGTCGAACGCCCGGCCTTCGTATTGCAGTGTCGAAGTGCGCGAGGTGACACGCAGGCCGGGAAAGCGGGGAATGACGTTGATCAGTTCTTCGGCGAAACCGGCGCAGAGGTTGTGTTGATCGCTGCACGGACTCAAGTCAAGGAAGGGGAGTACAGCCAGCGCCACCGGGCCTTTCACCCGCGCATTCTGCCGCGGGGGCCGGGCATCGTGCTTGAAGATCGGGGGCGGGTCCACCGCCTTCAGGTTCCGCAAAGTAAATGCGGGAGTATATCCGCTGCGGCCGAAAAGGATCAGGACTTCGTCATTTTTTCCCGCCGATTCGTAATATTCACGCAAGCGGCTGCGGAGGCGCCGGGCCTCCACCCTGACAATCGGGTCGAGCCGCGGGTCGAAATCCTTCGGCTTATCGAAAACCTCCAGAGCGATGGCATACTCTTTCAGGACGGGGACCGGGTTTTCGAGAACCTGTTCGACGGTGTAGCGGAGAAAGCGGCTCAGCCTGTCGGCGCGCGCAAAAGGCTCCCAACGCAGAATCTTTTCCAGCTGCTCGCGGACCGCGGACGAGTGGGGTGATTTTTGCGAAGCGATGGAGATTTGGGAAGCCGTCATCATACGGACCGTTGCGCGATTTCCTGCCGCCTGGACGACGGCATACAACGTCCCACCCGCGAGCCCATCTAGTCTCAGTGTAACACCGGGATCGCGGGACGGCTTACCGTAACTTCATCTGGCGAGCAGGGAGCGCATTCGTTCCCGCGCCCGGTGCAGCCGCAGGCGGATGGCGAGGCTCGAACAATGGTGTTCCTGGGCGAGTTCGTCCGCTCCCCATCCCCAGATATATCGTTTCTCCAGCAGATTTCGCTCCCCAGCGGAGCACTCGAGAAGCTTGTCCCCGACATCGATGGAAGCGATTGGTTCCCTCCAGTGGTCCTTCAGTGTCTCGGGCAGGGTTTGGAGTCTCGCCACCTGCCTGGTCCTGGTACGGCCTATGTTGAGCGCGATGCTGTTGACCCACGGTATGGCTTTTCGGAAATCCCGCAACTGCTCCTTTCGCTCCCAGCCACGGGCCCAGGCCGCCTGCGCGGCCTCCTCCGCCAGTTGAGGATTGTAGCCCCTCGATAAAAGGAAACTGACGGTTTTGTTGTGCCCGTTTTCGTAAGCTTGTGCGAAGAGTTCCTTAGTAATGGTTGTTGTCATCGGTTTCACGCACTCCTCTTCTTCCTTCAGCATGTTCCTGAACGGAGTGAGTTGGAAGTAACTTACCGCTACGCGGGCTCGAACCGGAAACGAAGGCTTTGGAGGAGAGTCAACCAAAAGCCCAGATCCGGGAGGTTTCGTGGCCGAAATGTTGACAGAGGAAGCTGTTGGGTTGCTGACGGCCTTTCTCGACATTATCCACCGGGCGCTGGTTGCCAGGCGCGAGGTGTTCCCCTATCGCCAGATCCTCCTGATTTTTGAACGGCTGATCGAGAACCGGCAGGTGAGCTTCTCGCTTTACGATGGCGAATCCGGCCGGAGCGTGGGCGCGGCGGTCATGCGCATGTCCGCGCGTGGGGTGGAACGCGTGCCCGACCCGCTGGCTGATCCTCAGTGGCATGTCCGGTTGAACCGTTCCTACATCGAGAAGGTAGTGGCCGATTCCGGCGCCTATGCGGCCCATCCCGAACTGCTCGACTGGGAATGGATGAAGAGCAGAGCGGCGTTCCGTGATGCCAGGCGTCCCAGACAGGGACACGGTTGTGTCAGGGTGCACGATCTCATGACGCCCGTGGTGGTCACCGTTTATCTCGGCGACACGATACAGAACGCTTCCGTGCTCATGCGAAAGCTGGATATCGGCGCGCTTGCCGTAGTGAACGGCGGCGGCACGGTGGTGGGTATGCTTACGGATCGTGACATTGTCCTGCGAGCCTGCGCGGATGGTCTCGACTGCGGGTGTACGCGCGTGAGTGAGGTCATGACCGCGGGGGTAGTGAGCTGCCCTGAGGATGCAGCGGAAGCGGACGCCGCCTGGATCATGGAAAGTCTCAAAATCCGGCGTCTGATTGCCGTCGACAGGCTGGAACAACCTGTTGGCATCCTCTCGCTCGGGGACGTGGCGGTGCGCTCGGATGACGCATCGATAACCGCGCATCTGCTGGCGGCGGTTTCCTCCCCGGAGGAAGCCGAATTCTGACGATCCTCACGCCAGCGCCGGGCTTGGCTGCGACCAGCGCAGCAGGGTCTTGCGCAGATGTTCGATTTGTACAGGCTTGGAGAGAAAATCGTCCATGCCTACCTGGATGCAGCGCTCACGGTCGCCATCGAGGGCACTTGCCGTCATTGCGACAATCGGGACGCGCGAGCGGCCCTGTTCCCGCTCCCGCCGGCGGATCTCCCGAGTAGCCTCGTAGCCATCCATCTCGGGCATCTGGCAATCCATCAGGATCACATCATGGGTGGTACGCTCCCAAATGCGGATGACATCCATTCCATTGGGCGCGAGATCCACGATGCAGCCCTCCTTCTCGAGGAAGCGTATGGCGAGCCTCTGATTGACGAGGTTGTCTTCCGCCACCAGAACGCGCAACCGGGCAAGCTTGCCGGGAGAGGCTTCGGGTTTGGATTGCGTCTCCAAAGGCTCCGCCGAGGATGCGCCCAGACATTCCAACACCGCTGCCACCAGATCGTGCGGGCGCACTGGTTTGTTGAGGACACTGGAAGCGCCCGCCGCCTCCAGCAGCAGACGGTCAGCCCGGCGTCTCCAGCCGGTCAACACGATGATTTTCGGGGCAGCGGCCTCACTCATGCTTTTCACAACCTGGCATGCCTCGAAGGGATTCATCTCCTGGGAGTGATCCACAATCGCCACATTCGGCGGGGGCGAACCATTTCGCGTCAGGTCCGCCAAGGTGAGAGGAGGCCCGGCGGCATCCACCAGCATGCCGGCGCCGGAGAGCGTGGCGGCGAGGTTGTGGCGAAGCGCGGCTAGGGAACTGATCACCAACACCCGCTTGTCCCCGAACACCTCTTTGATGTTGGGGGGGACCAGCGGCTGTGCGAGAGGAGGAATCCCTACCGGCAGCCGGAACGTGAACGTGGAACCCTTTCCCGGCTCGCTCTCGATTTCAATGGCGCCGCCCATGAGGGCGAGCAGCCGCCGGCAGATGGTCAAACCGAGCCCCGTTCCGCCGTATTTCCTCGTGGTGGAGGTGTCAGCTTGTACGAACTGCTCGAACAGCGCGTTTTGCTTCTCTTTGGGGATGCCGATGCCCGTGTCCTGAACGGTGAAGCACAACTCAGCGCGATGGCCGGTACGGGAACCGACCCAACAATTTACAAGGACATGTCCCTTTTCCGTGAACTTCACGGCGTTGCCGACCAGATTCAGAAGGATTTGCCGGAGCCTGGCGGGGTCACAGAGGACGGTTTCCGGAGTATCCGGGGAGAAGCCGGAAATGAGTTCGAGGTTCTTCTCACGGGCAGTCCTGCTGAGGAGGCTCATCACCTCACAGACGGTGGATTCGACATCGGTGGGAAGATTCTCGAGAGCGAGTTTTCCGGCTTCGATTTTGGAAATGTCCAGGATGTCGTTGAGAATGGCGAGGAGCGCTTCGGCCGAATGGTGTACGGTTTCGGCGTATTCGCGCTGCTCGGAATTGAGGTCCGTATCGAGCAGCAGACCCGTCATACCGATGACACCGTGCATCGGGGTGCGGATCTCATGGCTCATATGCGCCAGGAACTCGCTCTTGGCCCGCGCCGCCGATTCCGCGCTCTGATGGGCGATCTTGAGTTGCTCCACCAGCGCTTTCTGTTCCTGCTCGGCTTGTTTGCGGGCGGTGATGTCGCTGATTGAGCCCGCCATGCGCGTGGGTTGACCCTCCTCATTCCACACCGCCAATCCGCGCAGGTGAAACCACCCGTAGCCGCCATTGTGCATCCGCAGGCGGCATTCGATGTCGAAAGGCGCCCGTTCGGCCAAATGCCGCGCGAGCATCTCCTTGACGGCATTGGCATCGAGCGCATGAGCGCGTTCTTCGAAGAGATTTTCCGCCGCCTCGATGCCCTTTCCCTCATGTCCCAACAACTCCATCAGCCGCGGGGAACAATACATCGAGCGCTTCCGCATGTCCCAATCCCACAAGCCGTCACTGGTTCCGCGAACCGCCAGTTCAAAACGAATCTGCCCCTCGCGGAGCGCGCGCTCCATTTCCATGCGCTGTGTGACGTCCTGGAGCAGCCATACCTCGCCTTCTTCGCCACGGTAATAAGTGATCTCAAAAAGGCGAGCTTCCCCATCCTTGCGGTACCGGGTAACCGTACGCGGTGTGGGAAAGCGCGCCGCGCGGGCCTGTTCATAGCGAACCTGTTCCTCTTTACCGCCGCCGATGAGACGGAACCAGTCATCCACGGTGCTGATTTCCTCGCGCCGGTAGCCGGTCAATTCCTCGACAGCCTTGTTCAGCAGGAGCGAATCTCCCCTGCGGTACACGGCGCCGGCAGGGAGGTGTTCCACCAGGGTCCGGAGTTGCCGCTCGCTGGCACGCAACGCTTCTTCCATCTGTTTGGATGCTGTGATGTCCACGACCGTGCCGATGAAACCCGTCAGGGCGCTGCCCTCGTCCCGCAGCGCCACCGCCTGGCCGGAGACCCACACGTCCTTGCCCTGCCGGTTACGATACCGGTACTCCATGGCGAACTCCTCGCCCGCCTCCACGCAGTGTATCCACTCTTTCAGCACCCGCGTGCGGTCCTCCGGATGAAGCGCGCGTTCCCAGCGCGTCCCTTTGGCTTCTTCCTGGCTCAAGCCGGTCATCTGGCGCCAACGCTCGTTCAGGAACAAGACGTTCCCCCGGGGGTCGGTGAGGAAGATTCCCACGGGAGCATTCCGCACCAGGGCCTCAAACATCCGGTTGCTCTTGCTGAGCGCTTCGTCCTCGCGGCGGCGCTCGATGGCCAAACCGGCCAGTTCCGCCAACGCCTCCACTGCACGCAGTTCCTCGCCCTCCGCCGGACGGGGCTCGCGGTGACACACCGTCAGAACGCCGAGAACCTTCCGCCTGCGGTCCCGGATAGGGATGGACCAGGACGCCTGCATCCCCGTCCGAAGCGCCACGTCTCGCGCTTCCGCCCACGCCGGGTCCGTGTCGATTTGCCCGCAGAGGACCGGCCGGTTGAAAAAAGCCGCCGCTGCCGCCGAACCGTTGTTCGGCCCAATGGCCAGCGCGTTCCAATCCGAGGCGGCGTCAGGAGGCAGGCCGGGCGCCGGTGCATGGTTGAACCGCCGGCGGCTTCCATCCAACTGTTGAATGGAGGCGCCGGCGTGCGGCCACATCTTTTCCACGTTCCCGGTGATGGCATCCAGCACATCCTCGAGACCGGCCCCGGTTGCCATCATTCGTAGAATTTCCCGTTCCGTCTCGAGCGATTGCCTCACGGTTCGCAGCGCCTGGGAAACGCCTTTCTTGTCGGTGACGTCCTCGGTGGTTCCAATCAGGTGCGAGTGGCCGGTTGCGCTCCGCGCCACAGCCGTCCCCCGCGCCCGGCAGACTCGCAGCGCGCCATCACGCCTGACCAGGCGGAATTCAAAATCATACGAACCCTCCCGGCGCGCCGCTCTTTCCACCTGACGGAGGAACATGTCGCGGTCCTCGGGGTGCACCATCTGCTGGAAGCGCTGCAACGACATCGGCTCCGTGTCGCTCAGGCCGGTAAGGCGGAAGTTTTCCTCGGTCCACATGGCCTCGCCGGTTTCGAGGTCCCACCCCCAACCGCAGACCCGGGCGATCTTCTCCATTTGGCGGAGTACCGCTTCGCTGTATTTCCACCTGCGTTCGGCCGCCTTCCGTTCCGTCACATCCACCAGGAAGGAACGCAGTCCGCAGACTTCGCCTGCCGAACCCAGAACGAACGATTCATAGATGTCCAGGACCCGGCGGCGCCCGCTGCCGTCCACATACTCGTGCTCGAAGGGCCGCAAGGGGCGGGCTCCGGACAGTTTCTCCCGCACGGCCTCGAGGGTTTCGTCTCTCGATTCCGGGGAGACGAATTCCCCGATATGCCGGCCAATCATCCTCTCGCGTGCGTATCCGAGCAGCTTGCACGCGGCTTCGTTTACGGCGCGGAGGATTCCGTTCCGGTCGATCTCGTGAAAGGCAAAGGGCGTCTCATCGAAGCACTTCGAGCATTGATTCACGGTCCATCCCCAATGTCCAAATCGGCGAAAACGGCGGCAATTTGAATACTTTTTGCGTGCTTCTTAGACAAACCGCTTACAAAGCGATCAGAGAGCGCTCTCTCGCCCGAATCCCCGCTATTCCCCGCTCTGCTGCAACAACTTGGCCACCAGTCCCGTCCATCCCGTCTGGTGGCTGGCCCCTATCCCGGCGCCATTGTCTCCGTGGAAGTATTCGTAAAACAGAACATGGTCGCGGAAATGAGGATCCGACTGGAATTTCGCCGCCCCCCCGAACACTGGCCGGTGTCCTTTGGAATCGCGCAGAAAGATACGCGAGAGCCGCCGCGAAAGTTCGCGGGCCACGTCCCCCAGGTGCAGCCACTCGCCCGAGCCGGTGGGGAATTCCACGCGGAACTCCTCGCCGAAATAGTGATTGAATTTTTGCAGCGATTCAATCATCAGATAATTCACGGGAAACCACACCGGCCCGCGCCAGTTCGAGTTGCCTCCGAACATTCCGGTTGTGGATTCGGCCGGTTCGTAATCGACGCTGTATTTCTGCCCGTCGATCCACAGCACGAACGGGTTGTCCTTGTGGCATCGGGATACGGAGCGGATGCCGTGCGGGCTGAGGAACTCGTTCTCGTCCAGCATGGTGCGCAGAACACGCTCCAGGCGGTGCCAGGGCACGATGGAGAGCAGGCGCCGTTCCGCCAGTCCCTCGCGGGTCATGGAAGCGATATTCCGGCACAGATCCGGCCGGTTCTCGAGGAACCATTCCATGCGCTTGCGGAAGCCCGGGAGTTGTTCAATGATGGCGGGCTCGATGGTGTCGACCGCAAACAAAGGGATCAATCCGACCATGGAACGGATTTTCGCGGGAATGCGCCGCATGGTTCCGTCTTCGCCGGGAATTTTCAGATAGTCGTAATAGAAGCCGTCCTCTTCGTTCCACAGGCTGCTGTCGTCGAGCTTGTTCATGGCGCCGGCGATGTGCAGGAAGTGTTCGAAGAACTTGCTGGCGATGTCTTCGTAGGCCGGTTTGATGAGCGCCAGTTCGAGGGCGATCTTCAGCATGTTGAGGCAGTACATCGCCATCCAACTGGTGCCGTCGGATTGCTCGAGCAAACCGCCGCCCGGAATCGGTTTGCTGCGGTCAAACATGCCGATGTTATCGAGCCCGAGAAAGCCTCCTTCGAACAGGTTGTTACCCTCGCTGTCCTTGCGGTTCACCCACCAGGTGAAATTCATCAGCAGCTTGTGGAAGACGCTTTCGAGAAAGTCCGTATCCTTGCGTCCCTGGAGCTTTCCGTCGATTTTGTACACGCGCCAGCATGCCCAGGCATGGACGGGCGGGTTGACGTCGCTGAGGGCCCATTCATAGGCCGGAAGCTGTCCGTTGGGGTGCATGTACCATTCGCGCAGGAACAAGGCGAGCTGGCTCTTGGCGAATTCCGGATCCACGAGCGAGAAGGGGATCATGTGGAAGGCGAGATCCCATGCCGCATACCACGGGTATTCCCACTTGTCCGGCATCGAGATGACGTCGGCATTGTACAGGTGCGGCCAGCCGGAGTTGCGGCCGTTGAGCCTTTCCGCGGGCGGCGGAGGCATGCCGGGGTCGCCCTTCAGCCAGTCTTCGACGACGTAGTGATAGCATTGCTTACTCCACAACATGCCGGCGAACGCCTGCCGCTGGACGGATCTTGCATCGCGGGAAAGATGAGCCGACTGGAAGGAGGCATAGAATTCATCCGCCTCGCGCAGACGCTGGGCGATGGTTTGATCGCACGGCAGCGCCGGAGAATCCTTGACGCACAATCGGAGCCGGAGTACCCGCTGTCCTCCTCCCTCCACTTCCAGCCGGTACAGCCCGCAAGCCTTGGTGCCGCTGAGATCCGCGCTTACAGCGTCCTCCCGTCCGTGGATGAGATAGTCGTGGAAGCCGTCCTTGTACAGCCTCCGCTCCATGGCATAGCCGAACAGTTTTTCGGTGTTGGTGTCGTTCTCCGTGAAGAGAAGCGTAGGGTGGCCATCGAAGGTCAGCAGGTAGCGGCCGAGGGAAGCTTCTTCCGTTTCGATCACATTGGCGTCCACCTGCCACAGACACGGCCTCGTGACCGGCGCGCCCCAACTCCACACATTGCGGAACCAGAGCGTGGGCAGGACGTGAAGGATAGCCGGGTCGGGGCCGCGGTTCACCACTCGAATGCGGATGAACAGATCCTCGACATCCGCCTTTGCGTATTCCACGAACACGCCCCAATAGCGGTCGCCGTCAAAGACGCCGGTATCGGCCAGTTCCAACTCCGGTTGGTGGCAATCGCGGCCATGATGCACCAGGCGCGCATAGGGATATTCCGCCTGCGGATACTTGTAGAGGCACTTCATGTAGGAGTGCGTCGGAGTGGAGTCCAGGTAGTAGTAGTATTCCTTGCAGTCTTCGCCGTGATTGCCTTCCTCCCCGGTGAGGCCAAACTGACGTTCCTTCAGAATCGGGTCGCGTCCGTTCCACAACGCCAGGGCGAAACACAGACGCTGATGGTTATCCGAAATGCCGCATAACCCGTCTTCGCCCCAGCGGTAGGCTCGCATGCGGGCATGGTCATGAGGGAAATAGTCCCAGGCGGCGCCATGCGGGCTGTAATCTTCTCTCACCGTGCCCCACTGGCGTTCGCTCAAGTACGGCCCCCAGCGGCGCCAGTGCCGCTTTCTCGATCCGGCTTCGATGATGCGTTGGCGTTCGGCTGACATGGTTGCGGGATATTAGAGACGTGTGGCTGTGATGGCGTAGTCGAGCCCTCCGAAGAAGGCGCGGCGGAACGGCTCGGGAATTTCGTGCAGGGACGGCATGGACTCCACCGCGGGGCTCAGATATTCCACGATGATCTTGCCGAAGCCGCATTCTTCAAGGTAAAACGCAAGCAGCGCCGCGGGGACAGGGCGGCGGTGAGTCGGGTCCAGGTAGAAGTGCGAGGCGAAGATGGCAAGGCATTCGGGATTCGGGGTCTCGAGGACGATCTTCCCTCCCGGCCGCAGTGCCGCCGCGGAGAGGCTGATCAGTTCGGGCACCCGGCCGGGAGGCAGATGCTCCACCACCTGACAGCAGAAAACACCATCGAGCGTGGCTTCGTCGAGTTCGCCCAGATAGTGAAACAGGTCCGCCTGCTCGGCGTAGAGCCCTTTCGAGCGGCACAACGCCACCAGTTCCGCATTCGAATCGATCCCTTTCACCAGCATCCCCGCCTCGCGCAGGCATTCGAGAAACTCGCCGCGCCCGCAGCCAAGATCCAGCACTTCCGCGCACCCTTCGAAATGGCCCAGATAGCGCTTCTGCTGGTTCCTAATATACTCCTCCGTTCCGCGGAACCGGTCGGCGAATCGCAGATAGTCGAGGGGCGGTTCTTCGAACTGGATTCCCGAGGCTCCGGGAAGGGAAGGCTGCAAGCCCGGTACTGGAGCCGTTGCGGAGACGCGCTGCCGCATTACGCGCAGTTCGTTATGGATGAGGCGCTCATACTGCGCGCGAATCTTGTCGAGGTCCGCCCAAAGGCGCTCCTGAATCTCGATCCGCGCTTTGTCCAGAGCGGCGGTGAAATCCTTGTGCTGGGTGGCGTTGAGGTCGCGGAACGTGCTCTCCATGAGCATCGCGCGATGGCTGAATCCGGTCTGAAGGTCAGCCACGCTGCGCAGGAACTGGACTTCGTTGATGGACAGCTTCCGCTCCCATTCCTGGCGCCATTGGGACCAGTGTGCGCGCACGTCCTTGAGTTCCCGCGCCTCGGCGGTAAGCTGATCCGCTTTGCGCTCCACCTCCTCGAGGCGTTTTTCCACCCGGGCGGCGAGCGACTGGATCGCGCGATTGGTTTCGTTGAGGGCTTCGAGCAGCGACTGAACGCAATCGAGGCTGGCGCGGTTGAACTCGATCTGGTCGCGGACAAACCACTGGAGCGTTCGCGCGACCGCGCGCTTGCAGGTCTGGACGACGTTGTTGACCAGCCCCGGCGGCCGCGGATTCACGCTGCCGATGGAGGCCACCTTGGCCTCGGCGCGATCGCGCGCGTGAACCACAGGCATCAGGCCGGCGAGGGGAATGGCGCCTGGGCCGGCGGTGTTTTCCGGGTAGCGCGCGCGGACCCGCTCGCGCACTTCGCGGAGAACCGCGGCGATTTCCAATTCCCGTGCTTCGTCAGCGGCCACGCTTGCGGCTCCAGGAGGCTGTGATCTTCGAATAAATGCCGCCCCGGGGCATGAAATCGCCCGTCACCGTGGCGCTGACCGGACGGCAGGCTCTTACTACGTCCTCGAGAAAGCGGTTGACAATGTTTTCCTGAAAGATGCCCAGGTTGCGGTAGGCCAGCGTGTACATCTTCAGAGATTTCAATTCCAGGCATTTCTTGTCGGGAACATATTGCAGGGTCAATGTTCCGGCGTCCGGCAATCCCGTTTTCGGGCAGACGGAAGTGAATTCGGGGATGGAGATTTCGATCTCGTAGCCGGAATGCGGATATTGATTGGGCCACGTCTCAATTTCCGGCAACTCGGCGTGAACGCCTGCCGCTGCGTGTTCATCGGTGTATTCGCGCCTGTTCTTCATGCGTTCACCAGCGTGCGGGCGAGCATATCGAGGAACATACCCACGTCGGTAACCACTCCCACGGCCTGTCCCGTCCCGCGGTCGCTTACCTTCGTGACCACGGCGGGGTTGATATCCACGCACACCAGTTTTACCCAACTCGGGCACATGTTGCCTGTGGCGATGGAATGAAGCATCGAGCCGAGGCACAGCACCAGACCTGCCCCGCGCAGTTGTTCGGCGTAGGCATCCTGCGCGGCGTTCATGTCGGTAATGGTATCGGGAAGCGGGCCGTCGTCGCGCAGACTCCCGGCGAGCACGAACGGCACCTTCGATTTGACGCATTCATACATTACGCCGGATCTGAGCTTACCGTTTTCCACGGCGGCGCGAATGCTGCCGGCGTGATAAACAGCGTTGATGGCGCGCATGTGGTTGCGGTGGCCGTGCTCTTCCAGCCTGCCGTCGGCGGTGCGCACTCCCAGCGACGTGCCGAGCAGGGCCGCTTCCATGTCGTGCACGCCGAGAGCATTCCCGGCGAGCAAAGCCTGCACCCATCCATGGCGGATCAGCGTAGCCAGCGGAGCCGCGCCGCCCGTGTGAATTACCACCGGGCCGGCGACGACGACAATACGCTGCTGATTGGCCAGCGCCTGGCGCATCAGTGCCGCGGTCTGCCGCACCGCCGTTTCCACCTGCCGCTCCGACGAGATGCCGTTGCTCATGAAGGCGAACTGCATGCGGTCGCGCTCTTTCGATTCAGGCATGACGCGAATGCCGCGCATCCCCACCACAACGCGGTCTCCCCGCCGCAGGTCGCGAAGGCGGCGGCAGAACGCATGCCCGTCTTCGATGACGATTATGGCATCCATGCGCTGCCGCTCCACGTCCATCCATTCGCCGTTCCAGCGAACCATCGTGCGGTGGTTGGTGGTGGAGTAAAAATCCTCGGGGGCGCAGCAATCCCGCTCGGCCGTCTTCACTTCCGCGTCGCCGCCATCCACCGGCGAACAGCCGAGCCCCAGCAATTGCGCCAGCATCATGTGCATCAGTTCCGAAGACGGAGCTTCCACCTTCAGGCGCAGGCGCGACGGATCGCTGTTGGTGCGGCCGATGTGGAAGTGCTGCACCTCGAAACGGCCCTGGCATTCGACCACGGAATCGAAGATCTGCTCCATGATGTGGGAGTCGATGAGGTGGCCTTCGGCCTCCACGATCTCATGGAAATGCATCGTTACGGAATTGGAACTCATGTCGTGTGGAAATACTTCTCTCCTTAGAATAGCGGGATGAGGGCCTGGGGGGCGCGCCTCGAAACGGCGTCCTGCTGCTATCCTGCTCTTTCATGGATCTCCTGGACCAGGCACGGACCCTCGCCGCCGGCGGCGAGGTGGGGAAAGCGATCGATCTGCTCGAGCAGGCTGTCGCCGTGGGCGGGGAAAGCGCCCTCATCTCAAAAGAAATTGCCCGCCTGTGCCTTTCGGTGAACGAAGTGCGCGCGTTCACGAACTGGTGTCACGAGGCGATGCGGCTCGATCCTTCCGACGGGGGGCCGCAATTGATGATCGGGCGCGTTCTGGCGGCTCAGCAGCGTTGGGGGGAAGCCGCCGAGTCGCTGGAACAGGCTGTTCAGGGCATTCTCCCCGGCGGGGAACGCGCCGAAGCCGCGCGTCTGCTCGACCTGGCGCGGGCGCGGTACGAGGAATGGAAACGGCTCCACCCCGGCGCGTCGAACCTGTAGTATTCTGGGACAAATCGAAAAGGGTATGTGTCGGAACGGGAACGCTCGCTGCAATCGCCTGGCCCGCGCGCTGTTTGGTGTGCGCATCCGCGGCATCGATTCCGACCTCCGCCTCACGCTCGATTCGTTCCTCAGCGCCGCGCGCGGCTGGATCCGGGAATGCCTGTCCCACCGGTAAATCTCCGGCCGGCGCTCGAGGCAACTCGCGAAGACTGGCAACGCCGCCTCGAGGAGATGTTCTCGAAAGGGCAGTTCATCCTGGGCGATCAAGTCAAAGCGTTCGAAAGCGAACTCGCCGCCGCTTTCTCGGCGAGTGACGCCGTGGGCGTGGGAAACGGGACGGACGCCATCCAACTCTGTCTGCGTGAGGCGCGGCTCACAGAGCGGCGGCAGGAGGTGATCACCTCCGCTCTCACGGCGCCTTTCAGCGCGATCGGCATTCTTGCCGCGGGCTGTTCCGTGCGATTTGCGGATGTCCATCCGGACACGCTACAGATGGACCCCGACGATGCGGCCAACCGTATCCGCCCCCGCACGGCGGCGCTGATGCCCGTCCACCTCTACGGGCAGCCTTGCGCAATTGACCGCTTTGCCAAAGTTGCCAAAGCCAGCCGCCTGGCGCTGGTGCAGGACGCCTGCCAGGCGCATGGCGCGCGATTCCAGGGCAAGCCGTTCACGGAATTCTCCGCTCGAGTTGCCTACAGTTTCTATCCCACCAAGAACCTGGGCTGCCTGGGCGATGGCGGCGCTGTGGTGACGAACGCCGCCGGGGTGGGCAAGCGCCTGCGCGAATTACGCGACGGAGGCCGCCGCGGCGGGCAGGTCGCCTACACGCCGGGGATCAATTCCCGGCTGGATGAGATGCACGCCTGCTATCTGCGCGCCTTTCTTCCGAAACTCGGCGAGTGGAATGATGACCGGCGCCGCACCGCGGCTTTCTACGATGCGGCCCTGGGCGATTGCCCGGGCCTCCGGCCGGTGAAGCGCACAGCGGACTCGGTGTGCCATCTCTACGTGGTCCGCGCCGGCAAGCGCGACCGGCTGCGGGAGTTTCTCGCGGGCAAAGGAATCGGCTCCGGGGTGCACTATCCCGCCCCGCTCCATCTCCACCCGGCTTTTCGCGATTGCGGGCTCAAGCGAGGGGATTTGCCTCACGCGGAAAAAGCATGCAAAGAGATCATCTCGCTGCCGCTATGGCCTTACCTGTCCGAAAGCGCGGCTCATGAGGTGGCGAGCCGGGTCCTCGAGTTTTACCGCTTCTGATCTGGTATACAATCAGACAAACCGATCTTTGATGGCCGTTTCCTTGGGTGAAGGGAGATCTGTGTGTGTCGTACCGGAATTTGCGTGTCCTTGTAACGGGCGGGTTGGGTTTTATTGGCAGCAACCTTGCCATCCGGCTGGTAGAGCTTGGCGCGCGTGTGACCATTGTCGATCCGCAAATGGCAGGCTGCGGCGGCAATCCGCACAACATCGCTCCGATTTGTGATCGCGTGGAACTGATCTCGCGCGATGCCGGCGATGCCGATCAGTTCGCCGGCGCGATTCGCGAAGCGAAGGTGATCTTTAACCTGGCCGGCGAAATCAGCCATATCCACAGCATGGAGTTCCCTGAACGGGACATGCTCATCAACGCCGTGTCCCAGTTGCGATTCTTGCAGGCCTGCGCCCGCCACAATCCCGGCGTGCGGGTCGTGTATGCGGGAACCCGCCAGGTTTACGGCAAGCCGGACTACCTTCCCATGGATGAGCGCCATCCGCTCCGGCCGGTGGATTTCAACGGCGTCCACAAGTATGCGGCGAACATGTATCACGACATGCTGAGCCGCATGGGGCTGCTCGATGGGATTGTTCTGCGCCTCACGAATGTCTATGGGCCGCGCATGTCCCTGTCGATTCCCTGCCAGGGGTTTCTCAGCACCTTTCTTCGCCTCGTGCTGACGGGCAAAGGGCTGGTGGTCTTCGGGGACGGCAAACAACTGCGTGATCCGATGTTTGTGGATGACGCCGTGAAGGCATTTCTGCTGGCGGGCCTTGCGCCCACTCCGCCGCAGCGCACCATCAACGCCGGCGGACCGCGCGCACTGTCTCTCCACCAGATCGCCCGGATCTGCGCGCGCCTTGCGGGAGATCTGCCCGTGGAACTGCGCCCGTTCCCGGAAGACCGCGCCATGATCGACATCGGCAGCTACTTCACGGACACGTCTCTGTTGGCCGAAACTTTCGGATGGAAGCCTTCGGTACACTTTGAAGACGGCATGATGACCACGCTCGCCTACTACCGCGCCGAAATGTCTCACTATCTCGACCCGAGCAATCCGCAGCCCTGCTGCGGCCTGCCGGAGCACAAAGGAATCCCACACCGGCTGACCTACGCCGCCCTATGATGAATCCGGCGGAATTCGCCAACATCGCGGCGCTCGAGGAGAATTTCTGGTGGTTCCGCGGCATGAGGCGAATCCTGTTCCGCCTGCTGGACCAGCAGGCGGCGCAGCGAAAGCCCGATCTGGTGTTGGAAGCCGGGTGCGGCACGGGGCATCTCTCGCGGAAGTTGACCGAACGCTACGGCTGGCGCATGGTCCCTGTGGACCTTGCCTACGAAGGGCTCGAATATGGCCGCGGCCTCGGCGTGGAGCGCATGGTTCAGGCCGATATCGCACAACTCCCGTTCGCCGCCGGGGCGTTTGACGCCGTGCTGTCGATGGATGTCATTGTGCACTTCCCGCGCGGAAAAGAACCTCAAGCCTTCCTCGAACTGGCGCGCGTGCTGAAGCCGGGAGGGCTGATGGTGGTGCGCGTCTCGGCTCTCGATATCCTGCGCAGCCGGCATTCCCGGTTCGCCCACGAAAGACAGCGGTTCACTCGCGCCAGGCTCCTTCAGAACGTGCGCGCCTGCGGATTGCGGATATTGAGATGCACCTATCTGAATTCGCTGCTGTTCCCCGTGGCCTTCGCCAAGTTCCGGCTGTATGAGCCGTTCCTGCGCGGGCCGGCGGAAAGTGGCGTGCAGCCAGTACCCGCCTGGCTGGACAACATGTTATATATGCCTCTTGCACTGGAGGCAACATGGTTGGGAGCGGGACTGAACTTTCCACTAGGGCAGTCGCTGCTGGTGCTGGCCGAGAAAC
>JADLBD010000114.1 GCA_020847975.1 Bryobacterales bacterium
CTAACATGGGTCTCCTTTTCTTCCGATTCTACAGGGAGTAGAATCACTTCAGTTGCACGTTTCGGCGGGCAGGCGCGTCAAACGGTTAGTAGAAGAGGACTATGCTGCCTGCGGTGACCCTACTTCGTATGAGCACGCCGGAAGATTCCAAAGCCGCCGTAGGCCGGGAGACTGATTTCCAGTCGCAGTTCATCCAAGAGCACATGCGGCGTGTCTTCCTCATGATTTACCGCGTTGTGGGGAATGTTGAGGACGCGCAAGACCTTACCCAGGAAGTCTTTATCAAGGTGCTCCAGCGGCAGGAACAATTGCGTGACCCCGAGAAGGCGGCCCACTGGCTTTCGCGAATCGCGACGAACACGGCTATCGATTTTCTGCGCCGCCACGGCCGCGTGAGCTTCACTGACCTCGAGGAGACGGCTCCACTGACTGCGCCCCATTCGGAAAGCCCGGAACAGATGATTTTGCGGTCCGAAAAACAAAGGAAGCTCGAGGCCGGCCTGGGCGTCCTTACCGAGCGCGAGCGTATGGCGGTGCTGCTGCGGGATGTGGAGGACCTTCCCGCTGAAGAAGTGGCGCGGCAGTTGAACTGCTCGAAAGCCACCGTGCGCAGCCACATTGCCAACGCGCGCGTAAAGTTCAAGAGGTTCCTGGAGATGACGGCGCGCAGCGAACGCCGCACCGGCCGGGAAGGCCGGGAAAGAAGGAACGAATGAGGCATCCTTCCGAACAAATGCTGGCGTTGTTTGCGGGCGGCGACCTGAGCTATTGGGTCCGTTGGCGGGTCCGCTCCCATCTGGCCGGCTGCGATGCCTGCCGCCGCGAAGTGGAAAGTTTTGTCGAAGCCAAAACACGGCTGCGCTCGGCCTTGGGTGAGATGCCCGAGGGCGTCGAGTGGAACCACCTTGCCGCGGAGATGGCCGCCAACATCCACCTGGGGTTGGAAGCAGGGGAATGCGTCTCGCCGGCGCACCGGTCAAGTACGGCTCAGTTGACCGGGTGGAAGCCGGCAATGGTGCTTGCGTCCGCACTGATGGTTGTCCTGCTGGCCTACTGGATCAACGCCACAAAGCCGGTGACCCCGACCAATATGGCGCAGGCTCCGGCAGTCGAGCCTCAGGGTGTCATGCTGGAGACCACCGCGGGCGGCCTGGAATTGAATGATCACGGCCGCGTTTTGACTTTGAAGCACCCGAAGGATCGGGATGTCACCTTCTCGGTGACAGCAGATACGGTTCGGGCGCGCTATGTGGATTCCGAATCGGGTCAGGTGACCATCAACAACGTGTATGTGCAATAGATTGCTTGGTCTCGCATTCTTGGCGGTGCTTGCGGCTCAGGGCCAGAACCGGCTCAGTTCGCGCAGCACCATGCACATCGTCCTCCCCGACGATTCCCCGCTCGCCGTGCTCTCGGCCGATTGGGGCGAATCGACGGCCACCATGCGCGGCAGCGCGCTCAAACTGGATCTTCACACCTCGCTCACTCTGCGCAATGTCAGCAATCATCACGTCCGCGGGGTAACCCTGCTCGTTCTGGCGCAGGAAGTAGCCCCGGGCGGCAAGGCTTCGGTTTCGGTGCCGAGCCTGGATGTGGGGCCTGGAGAAGCATTCCCCATCCGGCTGGACCTCGGGCTTCTGCGTCCGCAGAATCCCAACGGCGGTCCCCTTGTCGAGATCAGCCTCGACGGCGTGCTGTTCGAGGATCTGTCGTTTTACGGTCCAAACCGCCTCAACTCGAAGCGTTCCATGACCATGTGGGAACTGGAGGCGCAGCGGGACCGCAAGTACTTGCGGCAGGTTTACGAAACAGCAGGCGGCGATGCGCTCCGCCAGCACTTGCAGAACGTCCAGGCGCGGCTCAGTGAGCGTCCTAAGATGGATGTGCAACTCGCCCGCGGGCGGACCACCGTGCAGGAACCGGAGCGGGCGGTGCGGTTCGCCTTCCTCCGCCTGCCCGGCGAGCCCGTCAGACCCATGGAAGGTTCGGCAACCGTAAGCGAGTCTGAGGCGCGGTCGCCGCACATGGAAGTGGAAAATACCGGGACGCGTCCGGTGAAGTACCTCGAGATCGGCTGGATTCTGCGCGACCGCGAAGGCGAGGAGTTCTTCGCGGGCGTTCTGCCCGCCAGCGTCGATTTGCAACCCGGACAGCGTACGCAGATCCGCCAGGAGGCTTCCCTCAAGGTCTCCCAGCGCAACGGGCAGCCCACGCCGATCACGGGGATGACCGGCTTCGTCAACCAGGTGGAGTTTTCCGACGGCTCGGTCTGGATTCCGGAGCGGCACGCCCTGGACAATCCGCGGTTGCAGAAGGTGCTGAATCCTTCGCCCGAGGAGCAGCGCCTGAGCGACATGTACCGCCGCAAGGGTCTTCCGGCCGTGATTGAGGAATTGCGCAAGCGATAAGCGGCCCGGTTACCTCTCTCCGCGGCCTTCGAGCGCATCCGCCAGCGACACGTTGTTCTTTTCGAGAGTCTCTCCGAGAATCTGATCGAGGCCGATGCGCGCCCGCGAGTAGGCGGAAAGCGCATTCCCCTCGGCGATTTCCGCGGTGACCAGATTACGCTGGGCCGTGATCACATCATTGATGGTGGATGCCCCGAGGCTGAACATGCGCTGCTCCTTCTGGAGCAGTTCCTGCTGCAGGGTGTGGGTGTTATTCGCCGTCGCGTAGCGGGCGCGCGCCTGCCGCAGCGCGATCACCTGGTTCGAGATGTCCACCACCATCTGGTTCCGGTCGCGGAGATTCTTCAACTCCGTCTGCCGCAATTGAAGTTGATCGGCGCCGTAGTCGCCCTGGTTGGTGCGGTTGCGAACGATGCCGTGGGCGTACACGGCCCCGCGCTCGTTGGCGAACCGCCCGCGGAAGACCTGTCCCAGCGCTGCGCCGATGCCGCCAACCAAATCGGGGTCTGGCTCGACGCCCTGAAAGGGTTGCGACCGGCCCGCAAGACCGCTCGTGTACACCTGCGCCAGACCCACTAACTGGGGTAGAACACCGCTCGCCGTGCCCAGCGCGGAGATCCCGGCATTCTCCTGGCGGATCTGCGCGGCTAGCACATCGGGACGTTTCTTCAGCGCCGTCGCTACCAGTTCGCGCAGTGGCGGGATGGCCTCTTCCTCCGGAACCCGGATCTTGTCGAGCGGCACAATCCCGACCTGGTCGAGCAGCGGATCCTCCATTCCGATGCGGCTGATGGCATTCTTCAACAGGTTCTGCTGCTGCTCGACTGCCGCCTTGGCTTCCTCGAACTCGCGCTTCCGTGTGCCGACTTCGGCCTCGGGCCGGTAGATATCCACCCGCGAAAGGACGCCGATTTCAATCTCCTTCCGGGTATCGCGAAAGAATTTGTTGGCCAGGTCGAGGGCGCGTTGGCGGCTCTGCAAGTTTTCCAGGTCGACCACCAGACCCCAGTAGAGATTCAACACCCGCGCGATCAGATCGATCAACTCGGAACGGAACGTCTCCCCGGCGGCGGTGACGTTCTTCCCGGCAATGCGGATAAAGCGTCCGTTGACGCGCGTGCCGAAGCCTTGCAGCAGATTGTGCTGCAGATAGAAATACATGCGCGGGGCGAATGATGGGTTGAGGATGCTGGTGGGCGTGTTCTCTTTGAGATAAGACTCGCGAAAACTGATCTGCGCAAAGCCGCCGGTCAGCAGCCCCTGCTGAACCGAGGTGTTGTAGATGTGCGACGTGCTGACCAGCGACGTGGTCTGGCTCTGGCGTGTGTTCACCTGGGGTGATGTGACGTGGCTGAAGAGCGTGGTGTTCTGGATCACCGGGTCGAGGTTGGCGGTAACGGGACCGATCTGGGAAACCGCCGCGCCGCCTGTCCCGCCGCCGCCACCCCCGCCGCCGCTCCCGCCCAAACCTGCGCTGGCCTGGCTTCCGGCAACGCCTTGCCCGCTCGCAACCTGGCCGATCTGCGAACTGCCGCTGACCACGCCCCGCAGCGGACCCCCCGCTTCCGCGCGGTTCAGTTGCCATTCCGCATTCAGCGGACCGTAGCGGCTGACTTCGAGATCGAGGTTGTTCTCAATGGCCAGGGCAATCGCGTCCTGGGCGGTGAGGTAAAGCTTGCCCGCGCGGATCAACTGATACAGCCGCTGCGAATTCTGTAGCCGGATCGGCGGAACGGTGATGGCCTCATAGGACCGGATAGGAATCGGACTCGTTGGCCGCACGACGGTGAGCGGCGCCTGCTGCGGCCATGCGGGAGTCAGCAGGTTGAGGCAGACGAAGAGTGCAAGGAAGCGGCGAATCACGGCTTGCCCTCCGGTGGAAGAGCGCCGGCCGGCCGGTTGACGTTCCCCATCCCCTCTTCGAAGGTGATGTGGTAGACATCGAGCGTTTTGCCGAGCGCTTCGTCAAACGCGAGCCGGGCATGCATGTAGTTCGCCATGGCCTGCACCTCGGCCGTCTGGTCCGCCGTGAGATCGCGCTCGGCCTGAATCACGGTATTGATTTCCGTGACGGCGAACTGGAAGCGGTCCTGCTCGGCTTTCAGAGCTTTCTCCGCCAGTTCCCGTGTGTTGCGCGCCGTCTCATAGCGCGAGCGCGCCTGCTGCAATCCGACCACCGCGTTCTTCACGTCGACGCGCACCTGGTTGGCGGCGCGCTGCAGTTGCAGTTGCGATTGGCGCAACTGAAGCTGGTCAATGACATGGTCCGCCTGCGCGACCCGGTTGCGCAGCGGAATATTGAGCGAGAAGCCGGCCGAGTAGTTGGGGAAGTTGCGGCGGAAAAGTTGGCCAAGAAGATTGCCGTAGCCGCCGACGAAATAGGGGTCGGGCGCCCCGCCCGAGCCATTGTAGAGCGGGTTGAGCGGGCCGGTAAGTGCGCTGTTGGTCAGATCCGCAAAAGCTTGCAGGTTGGGCAGCAGAGCATTGCGGCTCCCCTTGAGGTTGATCTTGCTGCTTTCCAGGTTGATGCGCGCCTGCTCGATTTCCAGGCGGTTGTCGAGGGCCGTTTGAATCAGGGTGGAGACGGAGCCCAGGTCGTCCGCGGGCGGCACGGCAATTCGATCGAGGGTAACGATGTGCGCCTGATCCAGCCAGTCGCTCACCACTCCGCTGCGGCTGAGCGCATTTTTGAGGATGGTCTCCTGCTGCGCAAGGTTGGTCTGGGAGATGAGCAGGTCCTCCTTTGCCGAGGAGACCTCGGCCGCGCCGCGCGTGATTTCAATGGCGGACAGAGTTCCAATCTCGACGCGCCGCTTGTTATCGGCGTAGAACTTCCCGGCGCGTTCGAGCGCCTGCTGCTTGAGGCGTACATCCTCGTTGAAGCTGACCAGGTCCCAATAGATGGCAAGGACTGCGGCCACGGTCACGCTGACCTGCCGCTTCAACTGGATATCGGTCACTTTGATGTTGTTTTTCGCCACGCGGATGTTGCGGTTGTTCACCGCGCGGCTGAAGCCCTGCAACAGGTTCTGGGTGAGGTAGAGATCGACGAAAGCGGAGGTGGCGGGATTGAGGAGATTGGCGGGGCTGTTTACTTTGTTCCGGCCGCTGAAGTAGCTGACCGAGAGGCTCGAGCCGGTGGCGAACTGCTGGTTGTAGCCGAACTGCACCTGGCGCACATCGTTGATCAGCGCGGGAATCTGGCTGAGGATCGTGTTGCTGAGAGGGGTGGTGTTATGGGCGAAGTTGGCGAAGACGAAGAGGGAAGGATCGAAGTTGGGCGGCGTGGGTCCGATTTGGGTCACGATGCCGCCGCCGGAGGAGACTCCCGCGCCGGAAGCCAATCCGTTGGTGTTGACGCTGACGCCCGCCAGGCTGACGCTGACCGGTCCGGGAGTGATAGGAGTATCGATGTTCCGCAGAAACCCTCCGCCCTCGGCGCGCCGCAGCACCTCGCGGGCCAGAAACGGCCCGTAACGCTGAATGGCGATATCGAGGTTGTTCTCGAGTACGAGCGCGATGACGTCCTGCACGGAGAGGTACAGTTTCCCCGCCCGGACGAGTTTCTCGAGCCGCGGCGAGTTCTCATGCCGCGCCGGAGAAACCTGGCGCCGCTCGAAATGAAAAGGACCAAGCAGAGGCTGGGCAATTCCGGGCAGCCGGGGGGAGTAAATGGAAACCTCGGGCGTTTGCGGATAGGCGGTGGCGAGAGTGAGCAATGCCGCCGCTCTCAGGAAACCGGAAGAGTATCGCATCAGGTGTACGTGAGCTTCGGGGCAATTCACCTTCCAGACCGGGGAGAGCTAATGAAATGATCCGGAAGGGGAAAGCCGTCCCGGCCGGTCCCAGTTCTGGGATTGTCTGTTCGCTTCCGCGACAGGGCCGGGACTCTGCTAAACTGATAAATTCGCCCCGAGTTATCCAAGAACTCGCACAGGGTCCGCCGGCCCCCAGCGCGGGAAGGAACTCGCGGACTTGCCGGCCGGCGTGGCTCTGTTGTGTGAGCGAGTCCCTTGGAAGAGACAGATTATTGAGAGGTTTTGTTAATGCTTACGGCAACCCAACTGCGCCCCGGCATGGTGATCAAGTTCAACAACGAGTTGTACTCCGTTTTCAAGATGGAGCACCGCACGCCGGGTAACCTGCGCGGTTTCGTGCAAGTGAAGATGCGTAACCTGCGGAGCGGATCGCAGATTGAGCACCGGTTTTCCTCGGAAGACCGCGTCGAGAAGGCGATGCTCGATGAACATGAGATGGAATATCTCTACGACGACGGCGAATACTTCTATTTCATGAACACGGAAAACTACGAGCAGATGCACTTCACCAAAGATCTGCTGGGAGACGCCGTGAACTACCTGGTGCCGAACCTGAAGGTGGCGGTGGAGTTCTATGAAGGCAAGCCGATCGGCGTGGAACTGCCCCCCACGGTGGACCTGACGGTGGTGGAAACCGAGCCCGGGTTGAAGGGCGCAACGGTTTCGAACGTCACCAAGCCCGCGAAGCTCGAGAGCGGCCTCGTCGTACAGGTGCCCCCGTTCATCAACCAGGGTGAGAAGATCCGGGTCAGCACCGCCGAAGGCACATATCAGGAACGGGCGTAGCGCGGCGGGCTACGCCTTCAGCAGTTTGAGAATCGCTTCCATGGAATCGTGCGAGGCCTGGATCTGGCCGTCGCCGAAGATGTGTGTCTCGAGCCCGACTTCGCCTTTGTAGCTGTCCCTGTCGAGGGCGTCGAGAATCGCTCTCCAATCGAGCTTCTGCGGATAGTTGAGAATGCTCCTGCCCTTGATCTGCACATTGAGGATGCGTTTCTTGGGCAGCAATTGATAGCCGTCGGGATACGGCGCTTCATTGTACGCGGTGGCGTTGAGCGGATCCCAGTTGATGCCCACCCACTTGGAGGGGACGCGCCTCGATATTTCCGCGAGTTCACGGCAAGTAGCGACATTGCAGGCCGATTCGTTCTCGACGAGGAGATGGATGTGCTCCCTGGCCGCCACTTCCGCCATCTCGTTGATGATCTCCGCGATGCGCGGCATGGCCGCATCCGGGTCGGCGCAACGCCATCCCGTGAAGACGCGGACCTTGTCGACTCCCAGCACCTTGCCGGCGTGGAGACACCTCCGCAGGTCATCCATGCGGCGCTCGAACTTGGGGAGATCGGCCGTCCTCCGCTCTTCGCGCTTAGCCGGAGTGTCCTTCTCCCAGCGGACCGGTTCGAGTCCGGGGATGCGAACTTTCATCAGGCCGGTGTTGAGGAACGAAACGCGGATTCCGTTCTCATCCAGCAGTTTCGCCTCGGCGCGCAACTGGTCTTCGAGCAGGTAAGCGTAGTCCTTTTTCTGTCCGGGGACACTGCGCAGTTCGACCCAGCGAAGCCCATATTGTTTGGCGAAATCAATGGCCCCTTGCGAGGAGCGGGCGATCTCGTCCGTAATGGCGCTGACGCGCGAAACATCGATACGCGCCTTTGCGGACAAAGGCAGGACAGCGGCGCTGGAAGCGAGGAAACTGCGTCGGGTGAGCATGAGATACTGTTCGCCCATTATAAGCGTTTTCAGGATTGCCAGAATAATTGGAGTACGCTATCCTGAAGTTCGATGTCTTTGCCTCCGCGGAAGCTGTGGGCATTCTGTGTGTCTCTCCTCATGCTTGGCTTGCTGGGGGGACTGTGCGACCTTGCGGGTCCCACGGAACGCGCGTTTCGCCTCCATCGGGCACGGAGCGCCAGAGCTTCGAAACCGGATGCGGACCATGCCGTTCCGGACCTGACGCATGGCTCGATTTCGGGAAGTTCGAGTCCCAGCCTGGTCCAGCAGACTTCGCGGCAGTTCCCGGTGGTTGCCGGACTCCCGGTTCGCTCGTTCGTCATCCATGCCGATTGGGTGGACACTCCGCTCGCTGGAGCATACACCGTTGAAGCAGGTTCTTCTCCCCGCGACGGCGCGGAAGCGCGCGGTCCCCCCCGGATCCTCTCCTCATCATCCAACTAGATCCTTGCCATGCGGCTATTTTCTGTGCTGCCGCGCCTCGCGGCGATGCAGGGCGGGCAGAGCGCAGGTCCTATAATCTTATTCTTGGCCATTCAGTGGAGGTGTTGACATGGAAAAACTTTGTGCAGGTTATCACAAGTTCAAGCAGGATGTTTTCCCGGAAATGAAAGGGCTCTTCGAACAACTGGCAGGCGAGCAGCATCCGCATGCCTTGTTCGTTACCTGCGCCGATTCCCGCGTCCTTCCCAGTCTGTTCACGCAGTCGGACCCCGGCGAATTGTTCATTTGCCGCAACGTAGGCAACATAGTTCCGCCGCACGGAGAGCGTTTGGGCGGCGTTGTGTCGACTATCGAATACTCCGTGCTCGTCCTTGGGGTGAAGAACATTGTGGTGTGCGGGCATTCCGATTGCGGCGCCATGCGAGCAGTGCTGCATCCTGAAAGAATCAAGCAGATGCCTACCGTCGAGGCCTGGCTGACTTACGCCGAACTGGCGCGGCGCGTGGTGGAAGACAACTATCCGGACATGCCCGAAGAGCAGAGGCTGGGCGTGTTGATTCGCGAGAACATTCTGGCGCAAATCGATCACCTGAAAACACACCCCTCCGTGGCGACCAGGATGAAGCGCGGGGACCTTCAACTGCACGGGTGGTTCTATGAGATCCATACCGGCGCCGTGGAAGTCTACGACGCGGAGACACACCAATTCGTGCCGCTCGAGTCGAGACTCCTGCCGGCCGCGACTCCGCGGCCGCGGCGCTTGAAACGGTTTGCCGAGGTTGTGCGATGATCCGGGAAAGATCTTCATTCGCGCGTGATCTTCTCTCCTCGGTTGTAGTCTTTCTGGTCGCACTGCCTTTGTGCATGGGAATTGCGATCGCCTCCGGTGTGCCTCCGGCCCTGGGCTTGATTACGGGAATGATCGGTGGCCTGGCGGCGGGCGCGCTTGCGGGATGTTCCCTGCAAGTGAGCGGGCCGGCGGCTGGGCTGGCGGTGTTCATTTACCAACTGGTTCAGGAGTACGGCATCGGCGCGTTAGGACCGCTGGTCATTGCCGCCGGTATCCTGCAACTGGCGTCCGGACTGGTAAAGGCGGGGCAGTTGTTCCGCGCCATTTCGCCCGCGGTAATTCACGGGATGCTGGCGGGAATCGGCGTGCTCATCTTTGGGGCGCAGTTTCATGTGATGGTGGATGACCAGCCGCGGGCGAGCGGCATCGGGAACCTGCTTTCCATTCCCGAATCCATCTATAAAGGCGTGTTTCCAATAGACGGCAGTTCGCATCACCTGGCGGCCTTCATCGGGTTGTGCACCATCGTGGTGCTGGTGGTGTGGAGCAACTGGGCGCCCCAGGCGCTGCGCACCATGCCGGGAGCGCTGGTGGCCGTGGTGACGGCAACCGCAATCGCCGGCTTCGCAAAACTGCCCATCCGCTACGTCGATGTTCCCGACAATCTGTTCTCGACGGTGCAATGGGTACAGCCGGAGAGCATGCGGCAGTTGCTGAACGGCGATTTTCTGATCGCCGCTGTAGCGCTGGCGTTTGTCGCCAGCGCGGAGACGCTCCTCTCCGCGGCGGCGGTGGACCAGATGCACGGCGGCAAACGCACGAATTACGACAAGGAATTAGCGGCGCAGGGAGCCGGTAACGTGCTGTGCGGAGTATTCGGCGCGCTGCCCATGACGGGAGTGATTGTGCGCAGCGCCACAAACGTCAACGCGGGCGCCAAGACACGGCTCTCTTCGATGCTCCATGGTTTATGGCTGGTGTTGCTGGTGCTCGTGTTTCCACAGGTGCTGCGCATGGTACCCACGGCAAGCCTGGCCGCGGTGCTGGTGTACACGGGATATAAGCTGGTGAACCCCGCTACGATCCGGAGGTTGCGCGAGTTCGGTTGGCCGGTGCTGGCGGTGTACGGCGCCACGGTGGTTTTCATTGTTGCGGCGGACATGCTGACCGGAATCCTGGTAGGGCTGGGGCTGTCCATAGTGAAGCTGATTTACGCCCAGACACACCTTGCCATTGACGTGGCCAACCACCGCTCGGGAGACCGGGTGGACGTCTATCTCAAGGGGGCGGCCACATTCGTGCGGTTGCCCAAGCTGGCGGATGCGCTGGAAGCGATTCCTCCGGGGATCGAAGTACACATCCATGTCCGCGACTTGAGCTATACCGACCACGCCGCTATTGAACTGCTCACGCAGTGGGAGAAACAGCGTGCCGCCAAGGGCGGCGTGGTTCGCGTGGAATGGCAGGAGTTGATGGAGATGTACCATCAGCGAAACAGCTTCCCGCAATCCTCTACTGCTTGATGATCTGGCCGTCGCGTTTGCGGACTTCGCCCCAGCCTCCGTTGAGATCCTTGTGCGATCCGCGTTCGCCGTAGCCGAACGGATACTTCGCGGCGGCCTTCTCGTCGATCTCGATGCCCCAACCCGGAGCGTCGTTGGGATAGAGATACCCGTCTTTCATGACGGGGCAGCCGTGGAAGACTTCCTGTAGGCGCTCGTTGAAGGGCGAGTACTCCTGCACGCCGAAGTTGTAGGCGACCACATCGAGCGTAGCGTTGGCGCAGTGTCCGACCGGGGAAACGTCGCCGGGCCCATGCCAGGCGGTGCGCACGTTGAACTGTTCGGCCATGGCGGCAATCTTGCGGCAGGGAGTGAAGCCGCCGGCCTGCGAGACGTGAATGCGGATGTAGTCGATGAGCCGTTCGGCGATGAGCGGGGTCCATTCGTGCGGGCTGTTGAAGAGTTCGCCCATCGAAAGAGCGGTGGCGCATTGCTGGCGGATGAGGCGGAACCAGGCGATGTCTTCCGGTGAGAGAACGTCTTCGAGGAAAAACAGGTGGAATTTCTCGACGTCCTTAGCGAATTGGACCGCCTGTGTGGGGTGAATTCGCTCATGGACGTCGTGCAGCAGTTCCACCTCATCGCCGAGTTCCTTGCGGCACACCTCGAACAGTTTCAACGCACGGCGGATGTAGACGGCGGGCTCGAAGACCGGACCGCTGTGCAAAGCCTTGACCTGGGAACCACCAGCGCGTGAGCCATAACCGGCCATGCCCGGGATGCCCACCTGCACACGGACATGGCGGAACCCGCGGGACATGTACTCCTTGGCGCTCTCGACGACCTGTGGGAAGTCTTCACCGCTGGCATGGCCGTAGCAATCGGCGCCTTCCCGTACCTTGCCGCCCACCAACTGGTAGACAGGCATCCCGGCTTGGCGGCCTTTGATGTCCCACAGGGCCTGGTCGACACCGCTGATCGCGTTGTTGAGCACGGGGCCGTTGCGCCAGTACGAAGAGTTGTACATCGCCTGCCAGGTGTCATCGATGCGATCGGCGGGCTTTCCGATAAGGAATGGGCGGAGGTAACGCTCGACAGCGGGCACGACAAGATCCGCACGCTGCGTGAAGCAGGCGCATCCGTAGCCGTAGAGACCGTCCTGATCGGTGACGATCTTGACGACCGGAAGCCTGAGTCCCGCCGGAGCCGTCTGGATCACCTGTACGTCTTTGATCTTGGGTGAAGGCATCCCGCGGGTGGCGCGGGTGACTTGCGATTGGGCGGCGCCTTCGCGTTTGGTCATCAAGGTCGCGCCGCCGAGCGCGGAAAAGACCTGAAACAGTTTGCGGCGGTTCATGGATATGAGGAAACCTCCTTGGGTTGGATGAAGCAACCAATCTACTACATTGAAGGGCGCGCCTCGCGGCGGCGATGGTTACGGATTGCCGACGAGCCAGTGCGGAGCGATCTGGTCCGTCTCATCGGCGGTGATGAGAAAGTCCAGGAGGTGGTCCTTCAACTCGCGGACGGTGCTCTGCGAAGCGGGGTCGGTGTAAAGGTTGCGCTCCTCGCCGGGGTCATTCTGGAGGTCGTATAGCTCTCCGCCGTTGCCCGGGTAATAGTTGAGCTTCCAACGCCTGGTGCGGATCATTTTGGCATCCGGATGGAGGATGCCGCCGACGCCTTTGCCCGGCTCGTAAGGCAGATTGAGGGAGCCGCTGGTGATGACTTCGGGGATGATGTTTTCGGCGAAGACGAAGTCCCGCTGGTGCGGCTTGGCCAGTGAGCGGCCCTGGATATTCTTGCGGGCGGGAAGGCCGCAAGAATCCAGCAGCGTTGGCAGCACGTCGACCATTTCGATGAGTTCGTCCCGGTTGCCGGGGGCGATGCGGCCGGGGAAGGAGAGCAGGAACGGCACATGGACCGAGGCTTCGAAGAAGACATTCTTGCCCTCGAGTCCGTGTTCGAGAAGCTGGTCGCCGTGATCGGTGGAAAAGATGACGATGGTGTTCGATGCTTTGCCGAGACGGTCGAGGTCACTCAGCAGCGCGCCGATCTCGCGATCGACCATCGAGACCGAAGCGTAATAGCTGCGGTAGATCCACTCGAGGCGCCCGCGATCCAGATCGTACTGCGGTTTGCCGCGAAGGATCTGCTTTTGTACCGGCAGCGGGAGCTTGTGGATGTCGTCAAGCGTCACTCGCTTCGGCAGCGGGATCTCGACATTGTCATACATCACATCGTAAGGTTGCGGGACGGTGTAAGGAGAGTGGGGTTTGAAGAACGAGACGAATTGAAAGAACGGCCGGCCGGAGTTCGCGAATTCCCCGAGCATGCGGCGGGCTTCCATGCCGGTCCAGGCGGTGGGTGTGTAGGCGTAGGCGATGGCGGCGCGGTAGGGATTCTTGCCGGGGATCGGAGCGGCGGTCTGATAAGGCAGCATCGGCTCGGGGTCGACAAGGCTTCGCCAGGTGAAGTAGTCCGAGTATTGATCCGTAGCGGTGACGCCGTCATCGAGTTGAACGCGGTCCCAGCCGAGGGATCGGGCGTGCTGCACGGTGGGCGGGTAGTAGTGCAGTTTCCCCGCGGAGCCGATGAGGTAGCCGGCCTCGTGGAACATCTGCTGGGCGAGCGCCTCCCGCGAGTCGAGCGGCGTGTAGTTGACCCGGTTCTTATGGCTGTGCGGGTAGCGCCCTGTGAAGTAACTGGCGCGGGACGGTACGCAGACCGGAGCCTGGACAAAGGCGTTCTGGAAATTGGCGGAGCGTGCGGCGAGGGCGTCCAACGCGGGCGTCCGGATGAGCTTGTTGCCGTTGGCTCCGAGGCAATCGAAGCGGAACTGATCGGCCATGATCCAGAGCACGTTGGGCCGGGCGGGCGGCGGCTGCTGCTGTTGAGCCAGCGCGGCGGCGGGCGTGGCAAGGAAGGCTCGGCGGGTAAGTGGCATGGGACGGCGGAAGAAGTACTGCTCTTCAATTGTAAGGCGATGGATGGCTGCACAGTGAACGCCTTGTTCGCCGAATGGCAGAGATTCTCAACTTGCAGCCCAAGGGATCTTTTGCGAAGGCGTATCAGGTCAGGCAAGTGCGCAAGGTCATCATTCAACATAAACTTGCAAAGGAGGCAGAATGACCAAATACGAGATCATTCTCTACTGGAGCGACGAGGATCAGGCATTCATTGCTGAGGCGCCGGAACTTGCCGGATGTGCCGCAGATGGTCCTACGAGGCAAGAGGCATTGGCCAATGTCGAAGCGGTCATCGGCGAGTGGCTGGAAACAGCAGCGGAAATGGGACGTCCTATCCCGGCGCCCAAAGGTCGCCTGCTGTTCGCGTAGCCGCACATCCCACCGGCCCTATCTCGAGTCCTGTTCCGCCAATCGCATCCACCGGCGCAGGAGCAACCCATAAACCAGCGCGAACGCCAGCGGATGCATGAGCCCGGCCATGAGGAAGACAGGCGTGTAGGAGTAATGCTGAACCACGTAGCCGGTGCCGAGGTTGGCGAGCATGCCTCCGATGGCTCCGCCCATGCCGGAGAGTCCGCTCGCAGTGCCGACGTGCGTAGCGGGGAACATGTCGGTGGGCAAGGTAAGCAGATTCGAAATCCAGAGGGCGTGGCCCAGCGTGACGATGCAGATGACGGCGATCGCCATCCAGGCTTCGGGAAGGCGGGGAGCGATGATGGCGACGGGCATGACGGCCGCTCCGAGCACCAATACGAGCGACCGGGCGCGGATCCACTTCCAGCCGCGTCTTATGAGAAATCCGGACACCCAGCCCCCCGTGACATAGCCGATATCGCCAAAGATGAACGGCACCCAGGCGTATTTGCCGACCATCGCCAGATCGAAACCGCGTTCTTTCTGGAGATATTCCGGCAGCCAGAAGATGACGAAGTAGACTACGGGGTCGGCGAAGAAGCGCGCGATGACGAGGGAATAGCACTCGCGCATGCGGAGCACGCGCAGCCATTCGCCCTTGGGTGCGCGCACGGGAACCGCCTCCTCCGGCGGCCGTACGCGGCCATTGAGGAAGTTCCATTCGCCTTCGGTGATGAAGCGGCTCAAGTGCGGAGGCTGATAGAGAAAGAGCCAGAGGATGAGCCAGACGAAGCCCAGGGCTCCGATCGCGAGAAACGCCGCCCGCCAGCCATAGCGCAGGGTGAGGAAAGCGACAACGGGAGGCGCCAGGGCGGAACCAAGAGATGATCCGGCGTTGAACAGGCCGATGCCGAGGGCGCGTTGCTCCACGGGGAACCATTCGGCGACGGCCTTCGCGGCGGCCGGCCAGTTGCCGGGTTCGCCCAAGCCGAGCAGGAATCGCCAGAAGGAAAGGGACCACTTTCCCACCGCCAGCGCATGGCCCATGGCGGCGATGGACCAGGCGGTGATGAACACGGCGAAACCTTTTCGCGTCCCGAGCCGGTCACAGAGGGGGCCGGAGCCGGCGTACATGATGGCGTAGGCGCACATGAACCAGAAGACGACGTAGCCGTAATCCTGCTCGGTCATGTGGAACTCGGCGCGGAGGCTCGGGGCAACGACGGCGATGGCGAGGCGGTCAGCGTAGTTGATCATGGTCGCCAGCAGGAGCATCGCGGCGACGACGTAGCGGAAGTTGGGGATGCGCGGCATGGGGAAGAGCGCTTCAGCAGGCAGCGGCGGAGTTGGTGTGCTGCGGCGCTTCCAACCCTATCAACAAATCGTGCAGCGTGTTGCGAATGTGGGCGCGGAGCGCGCTTTCGGCCCACTCCGGATCGCGCGATTCGAGCGCGGTGAGGACGCTGTCATGTTCGCGGAAGGCGTGCGGCAGGCGGTCCGGCATCTGGCACGCCAGATTCTGAAGCCACTTCACTTGTCCGCCGAAGACCTGCATCATCTGTTCGAGGCGGCGATTCTGGCAGGCGGCGAAAATCTCCTCGTGAAGCAGATCGCCGACGTCGCTGAGGTCGCCCGCAGCCACGCGGGGGCGGAGGGTTTCCATGTGGTCGCGCAACAGAAGGAGGCGTGCCGGGCTCATTTTCACGGCTGCCTCGCGCACGGCGACGGCTTCGAGAGCTTCGCGAATCTGAAAAATCTCGCGGGCGAGCGTGGGCGTGGGCATCAACAATCTCGCGCCGCGGTGAGGGAAGTATTCGACAAATCCTTCCTCGGCGAGTTTGCGAAGGGCCTCGCGGATGGGCGTACGGCTGACGTCCAGGTCAGCGGCAAGTCGCTCCTCACGCAGGCTGGAGCCCGGCGCGATGCGGCCCTCGAGGATCTCGGCGAGCAAGCGTTCATATACCCCGTCACGAAGAATGGTCCTAGCCATAGATGTCTTGTGAACATTGTATGTCCCATTGCTCCACACAATGGAAGCCGGGCGGAAATACGCCACTGAGGGGGTGGCGTGCCGGAGAGGAGTGAGAGCGGGCGCCACTGCTGGGCGCAACGGGCGGCACGGTGATTCGGGAATTGCTAGCCTGATTGGCATGTGGCTTCTCTGGAGTGTGGCGCTGCTCGCGGGCGCGGCGGAACTTCCGCCGCAGGCGCGCGCGCTGCTCGATCAGAAATACCCGGGTTGGCGCCTGGCGCAGAGCGCGCCGCAGATTGAATCCTGGTTTCAGCAATACATGCCGGCGTTCCGGCCCAACCTCGTGTTTGGCGATTTCAACAGGGACGGCAAGACGGACTACGCCGCACAAGTGGTGTCCGGCGGCAGGCAGCACGTGGTGGCATTTGTCGCCTCCGGCACAGGGTACTCGATGATGCTGCTTGCCGAGGATCCGGCGGACCCGTTCACGTTCCTGGTGATCTACAAGCGCGGGGAGAAGGATTTCGACTTCGAGCACATGAAGCCGTTCCGCTACGCGGCGGATGCGGTGGGGGTCCTCTACCTCAAGAAAACCGCGGTGACCTATTCGTGGAACGGAAAGGGATTCGCGAAGCGGGAAGCGCCGGGGGACGAGGAAGTGGAAGCGGCGCAGGCGGAAAAATCGCACTGACGGCGCTTGCGCCGGAACCTCCGTTTGCAGTATGAGTGTAGGGAATTCTTATGAGTAAGCGCACCTCGATCGGAAGCTGGGCCTACACCATCGGCCCGTACGCGAGCAATCCAATTGACTTTGACACCGTCTGCGAGAAGCTCAAGGCGCTCGGCTTTGACGGTGTCGAACTGGGGGGCTTTCCGCCGCATCCCAATCCGGGCAATCCCAACGGCCCGAATGATTCCTGGCCGGGGGCGATGCCCGAAAGATCGCAGCGGGAGGAGTTGAAGGCGAAGATGAAGGAGCGCGGGCTGGCCTTCAGCGGAATCGCGGCGAACCTGTGGGGCGAAAAGCTGATCAATACGGACGACCAGAGCAAATACATTGCCGAGTTCCGGAAAAACTCCGAGTTCTGCAAGGATGTGGGCATTCAGGGCATCCGCGTGGATTGCGTGCAGCCGCCGGCCATTCACCGCGAGGTGGACTATGACACCGCGCTTGCCCGCGTGACGAGCACGTGGAAGACCTGCTGCGACATCGCGGCGGACAACGGCCAGTATGTGACGTGGGAATTCGAGCCCGGCTTCGCGTTCAACAAGCCGAGCGACGTGGTGCGCATCCACGACGCGGTGAACAAGCCCAATTTCGGACTTCAGTACGACACCTGCCACGGGCAGATGGTGGGCGTGGTGGGCGCGAGGCAGGAGGGCGAGAAGGAAACTTTCCCTTCGCAGGTGGAGTTGATCCGCATGCTGAGCGGACGAATCAACCACATCCACATGATCGATTCCGACAATACGTGCCACAAGGACGCGAACGGCAATGACGAGACGTCGGCCCATCCGCCCTTCGGGCAGGGAATGCTGAACTTCGATGAGATCGTGCCGGAACTGGTGAAGGCCGCACGGTTGCCGCACGACTGGTGGACGATCGACCTGTGCTTCTGGCCGGATGCCTGGACCGCCACTGAGACATGCAAGAAGGCTCTGGACAAACTGGTGGTGAAGTACGGCTAAATCGCGCCTGGGAAACGAACATGAAAGAACTACGCGTGGGAATGATCGGATATGGGTTCATGGGCCGCGCCCATTCGAATGCGTACAAGCGGCTGACCGATTTCTTCCCGGTGCGGCACAAGCCGGTGCTGAAGGCGGTGTGCGCGCGTAATGCGGAGAAGGCGAAGGTGTTTGCGGACAACTGGGGCTATGAGCGCATTGTCTCCGATTGGAAAGATCTGGTGGAAGCTCCGGATATCGATCTAATCGACATCGGCTCGCCGAACAACACGCACCGCGACATTGCGCTGGCGGCGGCGAAGAACGGGAAAATGATCGTTTGCGAGAAGCCGCTGGCGATGAACGTAGCCGAAGCGGAAGAGATGGTGAAGGCGGTGGAGGCGGCGGGCGTTCCCAACATGGTTTGGTTCAACTACCGTCGCGTGCCCGCCATCGCGCTGGCGAAGCAGGTGGTGGACGAGGGGCGCATCGGGCGCGCGTTCCACTACCGCGCCACGTACTTGCAGGATTGGACAATCGCGGAAGATGTTCCGCAGGGCGGCCCGGGGTTGTGGCGGCTGGACGCATCGGTGGCGGGATCGGGCGTCACGGGCGACTTGCTGGCGCATTCCATCGACACGGCCATGTGGCTGAACGGCGCCATCACGCGCTTGGTGGCGAAGACGGAGACGTTCGTGAAGGAACGGCAGCACGTGGTGACCGGCAAGCGGCAGGCAGTGACCATCGACGATGCGTGCATGTTCCTGGCCGAGTTCGCGAACGGGTCGATGGGGACGTTCGAATCGACGCGCTATGCGCGGGGGCGGAAGAACTTCAATACTTTCGAACTGAACGGCGCCGAGGGCAGCGTCTACTTTGACCTGGAGGAGCCGGAGTACTTGCAGTTCTTCGAGTATAAGCAATTGCAGAGCGGCAAGAAGGTGGAGTCGCATCTGACGGGATGGCGGAAGATCCACACGACGAATTCCGAGCACCCGTATATGAACCGGTATTGGGTGCCGGGGACCTGCATCGGTTACGAACACACGTTCCTGAACGCGCTGGCGGATTTCGTGATGGGCGTGGAGTCGGGCAAACCCACGCAGCCGGATTTCCGCAACGCGCTCCAGACGCAGAAGGTGTGCGACACGGTGCTGGAATCAGCGCGGGAAGGGAAGTGGATGGATACGGGAGTGGAGTTGTAGGGCCGCTGATAGAATGGGAGGGACGGGCGCGTAGCTCAGGTGGATAGAGCATCTGCCTTCTAAGCAGAGGGTCGCAGGTTCGAGTCCTGCCGCGCCTACCAGCGTATTCAATCATTGCGGGTGTCGGCCCGGTTTTCCGCCAGCCGTCGCTCATGGTACAGTCAACATCAGAAACTACAGAGAATGCTTGGATTATGACCATAGCACCCGGTAGGCCCGAAGATTTGCCTGACTTTCGGAAACCGCCGTTGGTGGACACTGTCCTATCGCTTCAATTCGAGTCCATCGTAGGGCTGACTACGGCGCACCTCGGTTTGTTGAGGAGCGGTCCCGCGAGAGGCTTCCATTTATTGAAGAACAGGGGCCGTTGCCGCCGGTGCTGGAGAAGTTTGGACCGCCTTCTCCCGCTCAGGTCGAAGTCACCGTTGAAGAGAAGCCGTCGGCGCCGCGCTTATGGTTTCTCAATCAAGTCAAGACCGAGCTGATTCAGGTTCAGGCAGATCGCTTCATCCACAACTGGCGCAAACTGGAGGGCATCGAACTGTACCCGCGATTCGAGCCGATTAGAGACAAATTCCGGGACGAGGTGTTCATCCTGGAGCAGTTCCTGAAAGATGAAGGTATGGGCGCCCCGATCGTGAACCAGTGCGAAGTGACGTATGTCAATCATATCGAGCCTTCGGGAGTATGGGAACGGCACGGGCAGTTCGACAAAGTCTACGCTCGTTGGTCTCCCGGTGTGGCGGACCAACTTCTGCCCGAGCCAGAGGATGGCAGCCTGCGATTGCGCTTCGTGATCCCTGGCGATGTGGGAAAACCAGCCGGACGACTTCATGTGATCTCGCAGCCAGCATGGAAGAAATCGGACAACACTCCGATCCTGGTTCTGAGTCTCACCGCGCGAGGTGAGCCGCTCGGGGAAGGGGTCGAGGGTGCATTTCGCTTCTTCGAACTTGGACGGAAGTGGATCGTAAAAGGATTTGCCGAGTTGACAACAGCAGAAATGCACAAGGTATGGGGGAGGATCGATGGCTAGTGTGCTGCTGGTACCTGATACCGAATACAGCCTTGCTGAGAAGGCGATCTTGTCCGAAGAACTGCTTTCCGCTTCGACGTTCCCGGATGTATTGGCGCGACCGTCAGCAGTGGCCGCGACCGTCGAGCCGGCACCGGCGAAGTTGCAAAAAGTGCTCGTCAGAAAACGCGGCTCCGAAGTCTCGGTTGAAGTTCAACCTGGAGACCGTCTGTCACAACCGTTTAGACAAAGCTTGGAAGCCATCGTGACACTGCTGACTCTGCCGCCAGGGTGGAATTCTCATTCGGCGAAACCGATCGCTCCACAGAACGCCATTCGCGCAATTGTGCTGGTTTGGGATCTACTACGTGCCGGATTTCTCGCGCCTATAGTGGTTCCAAGAGTTCGTGGCGGTATACAACTCGAGTGGCACACTGAAACCGGCGATATCGAGGTCTACATCGACTCGCCGGATCAGGTTACGTTCTTCGCTGAAGATGCCAAAACCGGTGAGAGCACGGAGGCGCGGCTTGCCGGCCATGAGGCGGCGCTGAAAGCTTGGGTGCAGCGCATCTCTGGAAAGTGAGACCGGTGGTTTGAGTACCCCAGAGGAATGCGCCCGGAATTTCCCTGACAATCCGGCCATTGCGGATGCGACGGCACTCTTACGCCGCATTCCGGATTGGCACTTCTTCTTTGACAAGAAACTTGGGCGCATGAGACCCTCGTCGGCCGCGTTCGAAGACGATGAGGACGGCGATCCAATGTCTGTTTACCGGCGCGATTGTCCGGAGAGGACACCGTGCAGCGGATCATGGCCGGACACGCCAACTTCGCCCTCGCCTCGCTCTCGGCGGGGCAGGCGCGTTCGAAGCGCCAGAGTGTCTTTCCGGCGCCTCAGCCGGGCGAGCCGTCACATGCCAAAGTTTGTGGTCCCAAACCCGACAGCGTACGGCGTTGGTTCGCCACGGAGGCCTTTTGGGTGATCCCGCCTCCATCCACGTGACTTGGCGTCTGTTCGGTCAGAAGCGAGCGTAACATTTGCCTCTTTCGCCGCCGAAGCCTGCATCAGATGATAGGCTTGGTCTGATGTCATTCCAGCAGAAAACGCTGGCGTTGGCTCAGCAGCGTGTCAGTGATCTCACTGCCGGCTTTGATGCCTACGTGTCGGCTTTCGTGAAATCGAACAATTCTCGGCAGCGGCATGAACACAAGTGCCTTGAAGGTCGTGGACAACGCAATTGTCGGTTACGGCCGCAGAGTGCTGAGAATTCGTGGCGAACTGCCCGGCGAGGGTGGATGAAAGGCAGCGATTAGGTACGGAGGGTGCATCAAGGAGGTGATGGAAATCCTTGTCGAAGGATGCTGAAGATATTTGGCGAGGCCCCGGCAAGGTCTCTGCATGGTATGTGGGGAGCCAGTTTTCTCCAGAAGACACTCCTCCGAGGCCGGCCGACTGTTATCCGACGAGCGTGAGGATGCCGCGCGCCGAGATCTTCGGCACTGGCCTGCAAGAGATTGCTAGCATGGTACAGGGTTAGCATGAAACGCTTGATCGTGGAACTGATTCCGGACGTCGAACAGGGCGGATTCACGGCCCGAGTGCCTGACATCCCGGCTTACGGGGAGGGCGCTACAGAGGATGAGGCCATCGCGGATCTGCGCCAGGCTCTGTTCGCGTACATTGACGAATTCGGTGTCGACGACGCGATGGCCCGCTTGAATCAACCCACTGCGCTCCGACCGCTCGATCTGGAGTTGGAAGACCCGATCCGTGCCTAGACTGCCGCGCCCAACCGGTGCGGAGATGGTCCGATTCCTGGAATCGCAAGGGTTCCGCGTCGTGCGTGTTCGTGGAAGCCATCACATCCTGGTGAAGGGCGAACTACGGACCACCGTTCCCGTTCACGGCGTCCAGACTCTGCGGATAGGAACGCTGAGAGGCGTACTTCGGGATGTAGAGATGGGACCGGCGGAGTTTGCGTCCCTGTGGAAGGATGACTGATCCGCGCTGAGACGCCGGCCGGTAAATTGGACCTCGCTCTGCGTGCCTTGGGAAGTAACTAACAAGCCAGACGAGTACACGAGCGCGGCCGTGCAGCCGCTGTCCTGCGCGTCCCCACGCGTCGTATCGACCGGTTACGCGTTCCCCTTCAGTCTCCGGTAGCGGCGAATCATGTTGTTGGTGGAAGAGTCGTGCCCCAGCGCCGGCTCTTCGCGGCTTTCGAGTTCCGGGATAATCCGCTGCGCCAGCACCTTGCCGAGTTCCACGCCCCACTGGTCAAAGGAATCCACGTTCCAGATCACCCCCTGTGAGAAGACACTGTGCTCGTAGAGCGCGACCAGCTTGCCCAGCATTTCCGGGGTCAGCCGCTCGGCGAGGATTGTGTTCGATGGCCGGTTGCCTTCAAAGACGCGGTGCGGAACCAGCCAATCCGGCGTGCCCTCGGCCTTCACCTGATCGGCTGTCTTGCCGAAGGCCAGCGCCTCGGTTTGGGCGAACACGTTCGCCATCAGCATATCGTGGTGCCGCCCGAGCGGGTTCAGGGACTGCGCGAAGGCGATGAAGTCGCACGGGATGAGCCGGGTGCCCTGATGAATGAGCTGGTAGAAGGAGTGCTGCCCGTTGGTCCCCGGCTCTCCCCAATAAATCGCGCTGGTGTCGCGTTCCACGGGCGAGCCGTCCAGCGTAACGTGCTTGCCGTTGCTTTCCATGGTCAACTGCTGAAGGTAGGCGGGGAAGCGCTTGAGGTATTGGTCGTAGGGCAGCACGGCTACCGTCTGCGCGCCGAAGAAGTCGCTGTACCACACAGCGAGCAGGCCCATGAGAACGGGCAGGTTCCGCTCGATCGGTGCTGTGCGGAAATGCTCGTCCATCTGGTGGAAGCCATCCAGCATCGCGCGGAAGTTCTCGGCGCCGATGGCAGCCATCGTCGAAAGGCCGATAGCTGAAGGCATGGAGTAGCGGCCTCCCACCCAATCCCAGAACTCGAACATGTTCGCCGTATCGATGCCGAATCGCGCCACTTCCTTGGCGTTTGTGGAAACCGCCACGAAGTGCTTCGCCACCGCCGCTCCGTCGCCGGCGAAGCGGGCCAGCAGCCACTCGCGGGCCGTGCGCGCGTTGGTCATGGTTTCGAGTGTGGTGAATGTCTTCGAAGAGACGATGAAGAGCGTTTCCGCCGCGTCCAGGCCGTGCACGGCTTCGGCGAAATCCGTGCCGTCGATGTTCGATACAAAGCGGAAGCTCATCTCCCGGTTGCTGTAGTGCCGCAGCGCCTCGTACGCCATGACCGGGCCAAGGTCCGAGCCTCCGATTCCGATGTTGACGACATTCCGAATGCGCTTGCCGGTGTGCCCCGTCCACTCGCCCCGGCGCACGCGGCCAGTGAATGCGGCCATCCTGTCGAGCACCGCGTGCACGTGGGGCACGACGTTTTCCCCATCCACGGCAATGGAAGCCTCCTTCGGAGCCCTTAAGGCGACGTGCAGTACAGCGCGGTTCTCCGTGAGGTTGATCTTTTCGCCGCTGAACATCGCCTCGATGCGCGCGCGCAGGTTGCACTCTTCGGCCAGTTGCCGCAGCAGCCCGAGAGTTTCGTCCGTGATGCGATTCTTCGAGTAATCGAGGTAGACTCCCAGCGCCTCGGCGGTCATCCGTTCGCCTCTGCGCGGGTCGCCGGCGAACAGATCCCTCAGGTGGAGATGACGAATCTCCTCATGGTGGGCTGCGAGAGCCCTCCATGCCGTGACTTTGGCTCCTGATGTCTTGACAGATCTCATTGCCTTCTTCCTCTCTTTGCCGCAATCACGCCCGTGCCGGGGCGCACGATAGATTCCAACGTGTGATTACCCGGGTTTCCCGCTCGTATCCCAGCGTGCTCACCGTGGCTGTTCCCAGTAAGAACAAACGGCCTGCCGCCGGCTCGAGCCCGAGCCAGCGCGCTGTCAGGATTCGAAGAGCGTGTCCGTGCCCGAACAGAGCCACATCGCCGGGAGCCTCGACGGCTCGCGCGATCACCGCCTCCGTACGGGCGGCGACATCCTCGATCTTCTCGCCGTTCGGCACTCCGCAATGCCACACATTCCAGCCCGGGGCGTGCCGGCGAATCTCCGCTGTCGTCCTGCCTTCATAGTCTCCGTAGTCCCATTCGCGGAGATTCGGATCCGCCACCGCCTCCACTCCATATCCCGCGAGATGACAGGTTTCACGGGCTCGCTGGAGCGGACTGGTCAGCACCAGAGAAAAATGCCGGCCATCCAAAGCCACACCGATGGAACTCGCTTCCTCTCTTCCCTTCGCGGTGAGGGACAGGTCCGTCCTTCCGGTGTGTGCTCCAGAGCGGCTCCACTCTGTCTCGCCGTGCCGGATGAGCCACAGTTCTCCGGGCATGAGCTTCGAACTCAGCCGACCTTCTCCGCGACCTGCGAGAGTGCGTATGCTTCCAGTTTGCGGGCGTCAGCGTTGAATTTGCGGATGCCTTCCGCCAGTTTTTCCGTCGCCATGGCGTCTTCATTGTGCATCCAGCGGAAGGTCTTTTCGTCCAGGTGAAGCTTGGCGTCCTTGCCTCGGTCCGCGTGCGCGGGATCGAGTCTACGCTCCAACGTGCCTTCCTCGTGCTCCAGTTTCTCCAGCAGGTCCGGGCTGATGGTGAGCAGATCCGCGCCGGCAAGGTAAGTGATCTGATGCATGTTGCGGAAACTGGCGCCCATCACCTGTGTCTTGTAGCCGTAAGCCTTGTAGTAGTTGTATATCCGTGTGACGGAGGCTACGCCGGGGTCCTGATCGGCCGGAATTTCACCGCCGCGCTCCTTCTTGTACCAGTCATAGATGCGGCCAACGAAGGGCGAAATCAGAGTGACGCCCGCCTCCGCACAAGCCACGGCTTGCGCAAAGCTGAACAGCAAGGTGAGGTTGCAGTGGATCCCTTCCTGTTCCAGACGGTTGGCGGCGCGGATTCCTTCCCATGTGCTGGCCACTTTAATAAGGATCCGCTCGCGGCTCACGCCCGCTTTCTCATAGAGCGAGATCAGTTTCCTGGCCTTGGCGATGGTGCCTTCCGTATCGAAGCTCAGGGTGGCGTCCACTTCCGTCGAGACGCGCCCCGGAATCACTTTCAGGATTTCGCATCCGAAGGAGACAAACAGATGGTCGGTGAACTCTTCGGCCATCTCTTTGGGGCCACGCCCGGATTCCTGGGTAATGTCCACAGCCTTGTCCACCAGGTGGCGGTATATGGGCTTCTGCGCGGCGCTGTAGAGGAGCGACGGATTGGTGGTGGCGTCCTGCGGACGGTGGCGGGCGATAGCTTCAATATCTCCCGTGTCCGCTACCACCACCGTGTATTGTCTTAAAGATTCCAGCAGTGTCATGCTTTTTGCCTCCTTACTTCAATTCTATGCCCTCGATTGCTATAGCCTCGTTTGTCGTGTCCTGGCAATCTGGCTCCTGGCCGCAGCCACGACGTTCTCGACGGTAAATCCGAATTTTTTCAGCAATTGTTTGAGCGGAGCGCTGGCTCCAAACGTTTCGATGCAGATGCGATGTCCCTGGTCGCCCGTATATTTGCTCCAACCGGAATCGGAAGCCTGTTCCACGGAAACCCGAGCCTTGACGCGGTGAGGAAGAACCGAAGCGCGGTATGCCTCATCCTGCTGGTCAAACAACTCCCAGGACGGCATGCTGATCACACGCGCGCGGACGCCTTCGGCGGTGAGTTGCTCGAAGGCTCCCAGACACAGCGACACTTCACTACCGGTGCCGATGAGAATCACCTCCGGATCACCGCCTGGATCGTCGGCCAGCACATAGGCCCCGCGCGCAAGGCCCTCAGCCGGTGCGTATTTCGTGCGGTCAATGGTGGGGACTGCCTGGCGGGTCAGCACCATCGCCGCCGGCTCATGATGCAGTTGCAGCACCACTTTCCAGGCTTCGCGCACTTCATTGGCGTCCGCCGGCCGGAGCACGATCAGCCCGGGCGTGGCGCGCATCCCGGCAAGCTGTTCCACGGGTTGATGGGTGGGGCCGTCCTCTCCCACGCCGATGGAATCGTGCGTGAACACATAGATCACCGGCAGTTCCATTAGCGCGCTCAGGCGGAGGGCGCCGCGCATATAGTCGATGAAGATGAGAAAGCCTGAACCGAACGGGCGAACTTTCACCAGGCTGAGCCCGTTCAGGATGGCCGCCATGGCATGTTCCCGGACGCCGAAATGGAGGTTGCGGCCGCTATAATTCGCGGCCGAGAAATCGCCTGCCCCATCAAACGTGAGGCGCGTCTTGGTGGAGGGCGACAGGTCCGCCGACCCGCCGATCAGCCACGGGATGTTCTTTGCAGCCGCATTCAGCACCTTGCCCGAGGAATCGCGAGTGGCCAGTCCCTTGGCATCGGCGGGAAATTCAGGCAGTCCGCGGTCCCAGCCTTCGGGCAACTGGCGGTGTTGCATGCGATAGAGTTCATCAGCGAGATCCGGATACTGCTTGCGATAGTCCTCAATCCGCGCGAACCAGGCATCGCGGAGTTCTTTGCCGCGCTTACCGATGCCGTCGCGGAAGTGCTGATAGACCCCGTCCGGGATGTAGAATTTCTTATCTTCCGGCCAGCCGTAGTTGCGTTTCGTGAGGCGGATCTCTTCTTCGCCGAGAGGCTCCCCGTGCGCTGTGCTGGTGCCTTGTTTGGTCGGTGCGCCATAGGCGATGTGGCTGTCCACAATGATGAGTGTGGGCCGGTCCGTGGTCGCGTGGAATGTTTTGAAGGCTCGAGTGAGCATCTCGAGATCGTTGGCGTCGCCGACTCGCGTGACGTTCCAGCCATAGCCGATGAAGCGCGTCGCCACGTCGTCGCTATAGGCGAGCGACGTGCTCCCTTCAATGGTGATGTGGTTGTTGTCGTAGATCCAGCAGAGGTTGGAAAGGCGCAGGTGCCCGGCCAGCGAAGCGGCCTCGCCCGAGATGCCTTCCATCATGCACCCGTCGCCGGCCAGCGCGTAGACATTGAAGTCGATGAGGTTTTCGAACCCCGGCTTGTTATAGCGCAAGGCGAGCCACTGTCTGGCCATCGCCATTCCTACACTCGTTGCCACGCCCTGCCCAAGAGGCCCCGTGGTAGTCTCCACGCCGGAAGTCCAGCGGTATTCCGGATGTCCGGGGCAGCGGCTGTCCAATTGGCGAAACGTCTTGATGGCATCCAACGGAACCGATGGCTCTCCCAACGCCTCATAACCCTTGCTGACGGCGCGCACTTCCGTCAGGTGCAGGAGCGAATAGAGCAGCATCGAAGCATGCCCGGCGGAGAGCACGAAGCGATCCCGGTTTGGCCACACGGGATCCTGCGGATCAAAGCGAAGGAATTGCTGCCACAGACAGTAGGCCACGGGAGCCATCGCCATGGGGGTTCCGGGGTGTCCCGAGTTGGCAGCCTGCACGGCATCCATTGACAGCGTGCGGATCGTATTGATGCAGGTGAGATCCATGGAAAAAGGAGAATTTGCGGAAGCAGCGCTCATGAGGAATCCTCTCGTGATTGTACTTGGTCTGGCGCGTCAGCCCGGGGAAGCGAAAGCACCCCATAAAGTGCCATGCTGGATATGATGCGCGAGGTCCTGGGATTCGTCGCAAGTCATGGCTATCTTGTGCTGTTCTTGTGGGTGCTTGCCGAGCAGGGGGCGTTTCCCATTCCTTCTGTCCCATTGCTGCTCGCAGCCGGCGCGCTGATCCGTTCCTCTCTGCTCCACCCGGTGGCCGCCGTCGCTTGCTGCATGGCCGCGGCTCTGCTGGTGGATAGCGTCTGGTTCTACATCGGCAGAAGCCGTGGGCCGCGAGTTCTGCGGTTGCTGTGCCGGCTTTCGATCGAACCGGATTCCTGCGTCAGGCAGACAGAGAACGCGTTTCTGCGCTACGGGCTCAAGTCGCTGCTCATCTCCAAGTTCGTGCCGGGGTTGAATGCCGTCGCCGCGCCCATGGCGGGCAACTCGGGCGCGGGAATCGGACGGTTTCTCGCCTATGATGCCTTGGGCACGGCTATCTGGAGCGCCTCCTACATGAGTCTTGGCTACGTGTTGAGCGATCAGTTGGAAAAGGCGGCGGAATACGCTTCGCGGACCGGTTCCGGTTTGCTCCTGCTCGTGCTGGGCCTGTTCGCGGCTTGGATCGTATGGAAAATCCTGCGTCGCCGGGCATTCCTTCGCAAGATCGAAATCGCGCGCATCAGCGCGGAGGAACTGCGGCAGCGGTTGGACGCCGGCGAAGATCTGTTTATCGTGGATCTGCGCAGCGATCTGACCGAGAGCGCGGCGGGCATCCCGGGCGCTCTTCGAATTGGTTCCGAGGAACTGGTAAGCCGCCACCAGGAGATCCCTCGCGACCGCGAAATCATTCTGTTCTGTAGTTGACCCAACGAAGCCTCGAGCGCCCGTGCGGCGCTCCTCCTGCTGGAAAGAGGAATCACCCGCGTGCGCGCCTTGCGCGGCGGCGTGGAGGCCTGGGAGCAGATCTCGCCAGTGGGTTGAGGTTCGTAGCGTTGTGGATCCCTTGCAAAGGTTTACGGCGCTATTACGTTCATCCTGGAGCATCCCAGGGAGATCGACTCTTATCTGCAAGAGCAAGAAAGAAGATGGGAAGAGTTTAAAGCCCGCAATCCGTTGCCGCCGGAGATGGTCGAGCGCTTCGAACGTGCGAGACAAGACTCGCCGGTCAAGCAGCCTTCGTTGGTTGCCGTAGCAAGGGGAGGTTCACGAACAGTGGAAGATTCAGTTCCTCACCCTGGTCTACACTCTCTCACACGCTTGTAACTCAGCACCGGCCGCAGCGTGTGAGCCGTTTCACCAATTCCCTCTTCTATAAGCGCCTTTACAACTGGAACGATTCGCCCAGGTAGATCCGCTTCACTTCCGGATCGTTCCCCAATGCCTCCGGAGTGCCCGCGCGGAAGATTTTTCCGTTGTTGATAATGTACGCCCGGTCGGTGACGGCCAGCGTCTCCCGAACGTTGTGATCGGTCACCAGAATTCCAATTCCCGCGCGCTTCAGGTCGAAAACGATGCGTTGGAGTTCCATCACCTGAATCGGGTCGATGCCGGAGAAGGGCTCGTCGAGCAGGAGGAAGTTCGGCTCGATGACCAGGGACCGCGCGATTTCGACGCGGCGCCGCTCTCCGCCGCTGAGCATGTAGCCCTTGCTCTGGCGCACCTTCTCGAGACCGAGCATTTCGATGAGCGTTGTCATCCGCTCGCGGCGCTTGGCGCCGGGAAGAGAGAGCGTCTCGAGAATCGCCATGAGATTCTCTTCCACCGTCAGCCGGCGGAAGACGGAAGCCTCCTGCGGCAGGTAGCTGATGCCGCGGCGGGCGCGCTCATACATCGCCAGCGGCGTAATGTCCTTCTGGTCGAGCAGAATTTTCCCGCCATCCGGGCTTACCAGGCCGACAATCATGTAGAACGACGTGGTTTTGCCGGCGCCGTTCGGGCCGAGCAGGCCCACCACTTCGCCTTGCGACACGCTCACCGACACGCCATCCACTACCTTGCGGCCGCGATACGACTTGGAGATTTCCGATGTTTCCAGAATTCGCATGCATTATTTCCGGCGGATTTTGCTTACTGCCGGCTGCGCGGGGACCCCATTGACCAGCAGCCTATCATCGCCGGCGAAATAGGTCAATTGTTTACCTCGCGTGACACCGCGCAGCGAATCCTGCAATTCCGGCTGCCCCTGTACGAGAACAATCTTCTGCTCATCCACATAATAATCCGCATGCTCGGAAGTGCCGCGCCGCGTCCGGTCCGCCGCCACCTGCACGATGATGACGCTGCCGTCCGCGGTCGCTTTTTCTAAACTGGATTCGCTCTCCTTCTTGTCCTTCTGCTTGCTTTCATCCTTGAGATAGGCGCGTAATTCGCGGCTGCGCACGTCGAGACCGGCGCGGCGAAGAAAGACTCCTCCAGTGTAGTGGGCGACGCGGTCTTTGTCCGAGTAGGTCATGGATGGAGCGGTGATCAGAGTGAACACGGGCGCGGCATTCTTCCTGGCTGCGCCGGCGTCATTCTGCTGGTCGATCAACTGGCTCACCACGCGGCCGTTGGCGCGCAGCAATCCATTCTTGCGCTCGATTTCGATGTGATCGGCCTGCAAGCGGTTCGCCCCCTGCCATAGGATGGCGTTGCCGTCGTAGATCACCAGGCTTTGTTTATCCCGGGTGACCATTTTTGCGGCTCTGGCCTGCGTGGGCTCGTCTTTGGAGAGCATGGCGGAGCCCGAGCCTTTCCGGTCGGGGAGGCGGCTCGAGTTCACGTGTCCTTCGGCCGTGAAATCCTCGCTCTTCTGGTCAAGGACGATCTGGTCGGCGGAGGTGGCGCCGGTGGAATCCCAAACACGCGCGTCCTGTATGAGTGTGATGCGATTGGAGGTCTGGTCGAGCAATGCCCGTTCCGAGCGCGCCTTGCGGTCCGCTTCCTCGTAGCGGAAATCGCCTGATTGTTCGAGGCGGATCATCTCACCGCTTTTTGCGAACTGGGCTTGCAGTTCGTTGCTCGACGTCAGCGCAGGCGGCTGCGGCTTGCCCTGCTTGGGCTCGTTTTCGGTGCGCGTGCGGGCGTTGTTGGTGCGGAAAGACTCGAGCGTGTTGGCTGCGCCGTAGAGGATATGGAACCGGTCCCCGTCGACGCGCCGGCGGCGCTGTCCGGGGCGATTGGGGAGGAATTCCAGAACCCCCGGAGTGGGCGTGTCGATCGCGTCAATCTCTTTGCCGCCGGTCCGCATCGTCATCTCGACGGTTTCGCTGCGGAGGATACGGGTCTCGGCGGGGAGGCGGCCGGGCCGGGCAACGGGCTTCGATTCCACCACCGTCTGGCCGGTGGCGAGAGCGCGGCGCAGGATGCTCTCGTTCCCGGTGGCGTCAAAATCCAGATCCACCTGGTTCGAATGCGTGTTCGTTACGGCGAACTCGGTGGTTGTAGTGAGCGTCGCGTTGCCCACTCCCTTGATCTTTTCCACTTCGCTCTTTTCGTTGAGAGACATGGTGAGCTGATCGGCGGCATAATCGAGCACGCGGCCTGGGAACTTGTCGGCGCCCTTGGCGGCGGTGGTGTCCACCTGGCGGATGCCGTTCTTGTCGAGCGTCACCAGCGCGCCTTTGCCTTCCAGCGTCATGTTGCCCCGGCTCAATTTGGCCCATGGCGAGAGGACTACCTTCGAATCATTTTCAAGGTACAGGACTTGGCCCGCCTCCACTTTCATGGGCCGTGGATTGGCGGATTTCCGGTCGTACCAGACAAGCTCGGCCTTGCTGCGCAATAGCAACTCACGAGTGGAAGGGTCATAAACCGCGCCTACGGCCTTTCCTTCGCCCCTCTCGAAGACGAACGTCGCTTCCCGATCGGTTTCCGCCTTTCCCGTCTTACTGTCGAAACGGATTCCGGAGGATTTGATGTGGATGAGACGGGCGGGAGAGGGCGTCTTGCCTTCCTCCTCCCCCATGGTGATGTCCGCTTCTCCTTCCGAGTAGAGGAAGGCTTCAGCCATATCGAAAATCGCCCGCTCGCTTATCACGCGGTCGTATGACTTGCCATCGCCGCGGTAGATCTTCAAATCCACTTTCTCCAGTTCAAAGCGGCTGGGCTCCTTGATCTGGCGGAAATTCTTCGCCCGTACCGCTACCGCCGGCCCGTTGCCGGAGCTTTTCTCCCAATGCCAGTCCGTGGCGGTGGCGTTGACGCCCTGCTCGAGAGGTTTCGGCGCAGGGGGCGCATTGCGGCGGATCTCGGCCAGTTGATGGCGATAGGTTACCGCCACGTAGCCGGAAATGACCAGGATCGCCAGAAGAAAGAGAGGGCGGGCGCGCCGCATTGGTGTAAGTTCCAGGATAGCAATTAGGCGCCGATGTACTTGGCGTAGAGCCCGCGGGCAAGGCCTGGGTCCGTCGTGCCCTTGATAATGGCGCGGCCGTCGGGGAACACGGTCATCTCGTACGAGGGCAGGAAGAAGCGGAGCGCGAATTCGTTGCGGCGAACATCGCCGAGGGTTTTCAGGCGCGCCTCGAGATCCGCCAGATCGAGCGGCCGTGCGCGGTCGTGAATCTGCACCGCATTGCGTCCGCAAAGACTGATGGGCGTGCGCCTCCGGCCCTCCAGATGGACGTAGCGATGCTCTCCACAGGCCAGGCATCCGGGTTGTGGCTCAGGCTGGTGTACTTGCCGGATGACGCCCGTCCAGACATCCACCGTCGTGATCTTGCGCGGGATGTCGCCGGCCTTTCCGCTGAGCACCTGGAAGGCGAGGCTCACCTGAAGCGAGGCGATGAGCGAGGTGACGGTGTTCAACACGCCGGCCGTTTCACATGTGGGCTGCGCGCCCGAGGGCGGCTCGGGATAGATACACTTCAGGCACGCCGTTTGCGACGGCAGAACCGGCATTACCAGGCCGTAGCTGGCCACCGCCGCGCCGTAGATCCAAGGGATGTTGTGACGGACGGCGAAGTCATTAATGAGATAGCGGGTTTCGAAATTGTCGGTGGCGTCGAGGATCAGGTCCGCTTCCGAGAGCAGGTCCTCGGCATTGGCCGCGGTCAGGTCGGCAACTACGGGTTCCACTTGAACACCACTGTTGATCCGCTGGAGGCGCCGCGCCCCGGCCACGGCTTTGGGGAGCCCTTCGGCGGCATCCTCCTCTTCGAATAACCACTGCCGTTGAAGGTTGCTCCATTCGACATAGTCGCGATCGATGATCGTGAGCCGGCCCACCCCCGCCCGGGCGAGAGCCCCGGCCTGGAAACTGCCCAGCGCGCCGCAGCCTACAATGGCGGCGTGCGATGCCAGCATTCTTTCCTGCCCTTCCTTGCCGATGCCGGGGAAGAGAATCTGGCGGGAGTAGCGTTCACGCGAGCGTTCATCCATTGCCTTCATGATCGCACTCACGGCGGGCAGATTTCCGTCAACTCGATATCGAGCACGGCCCCGCAATCGAGGCAGACCGCCACTCCGTCATCATCGGCGTAGACGTGCGTCGATTCGCACCTGGCGCAGGCGGCGGTGGGGTCGCTCGCATCGGGCGCCTCTTCCGGCCGGGCGATGCGGCGGGTAGAGCCGGTGGCATGCGTGACGGGTTCAAAAGTCGCCCTGCAATCGGAACAAACATGGTTGAAGCAACATTTCGGCTCGCAACTGTAGAACACATCCGGGGACCCGCACAGCGGGCAGCGCATCTGAAGTTTTCGCGGCACGTGGTAAGATTCCTGATTCCTGTTGTTTCTATCTTCTAGGAGTCATGATGCGTGTACTGGTAACTGGAGCGCAAGGATGCATCGGGGCATGGGTGGTTCGCGGACTGCTGAAACGCGGCCTCGATGTCCTGATTTATGATTTGGACGGCAACCCCGCGCGGCTGGGGCTGATCACCGGGCCGGGGGAGCGAACCGGCCTCGACATTCTAACAGGCGCGATTGAAGATACGGAGCGGGTCAAAGCCCTCATCCGGGATGAGGGTATCACGCACATCGTGCACCTGGCGGCGGTGCTGATGCCGTTTTGCCAGGCGAACCCAGTGAAAGGCGGTCTGGTTGACGTCGTTGGGACCCTGAACGTCTTCGAGGGTGCGCGCGACTCCGGGCGTTCCGTACGCGTGGTCTACGCGAGTTCCTCCGCAGTGTGGGGGCCGGAAGACGCCTATGAGGCGCGGGCGCTCTCGGAAGCCGATCCCACCAGGCCGGCGACGCATTATGGAGTTTTCAAGCAGGCCAACGAGGGCAACGCGCGCGTGTTCTATTCCGCCAGCGGCATTTCGAGCGTCGGCCTGCGGCCCTGGACGGTTTACGGAGTGGGCCGCGACCTCGGCTTGACCGCGTCGCCTACGATTGCCATGAAGAACCTGGTATTGGGGCAGCCCTATCAGATTCCTTTGGGTGGCTTCATGGACCTTCAGTACGTGGAGGATGTGGCCGAGACGTTCATCGGCTGCCTCCTCTCGACGGTAGAAGGCGCGCACGTGTTCAACCTTGCGGGGGACGTCATCCACATGGATGAGATCGTGAACACGCTGGACCGCCTGCGTCCAGGGGCGGCGAAGCTGATCTCGGCAGGCGGGCCGCAGGTTCCGGTGGCCTACCGCATGGACGACGCAGCCCTCCGCGCGACGGTGCCCGGGATTCAAAAGACCCCGCTTGAAGACGGGATGCGGCAGACCATTGAGCTATACGAGAAGTTGCATCGCGAAGGGCGGCTGTAGGTCAGCTTCTTTGGAAGTAGGCGTGCTCCGGCGCCTGATAACGCACCGATAGCTCCGGAGTCTCCAGGCGCCGTCCGCGCGCCTTTGACTGGAAGAGAAAGGCCAGCGCACCCGTGGTGAGCAGGGTCCGCTCCACGGGATAGACAGGCTTGCCGGTGACGAACATGTCTTCAATGCACTTCACCAGACCGTCGAAGTGCGGGAGAGGCCGGCCCGGAGCGGCAAGTCCGAACAGCGTCGAGTCGATGCGCGATTCGCCCTTGCGGCGGCAGGCGAAAGACCAGCGCGCCCCGGAAGGGGAGATGATCATCGCGGCGGCACGGAAGCCGTCTTTGTAATTCAACAGGAACAGCACCGGCTTTCTGGCCTCTTCTTCCACCGGCACCGGCTTGCGCGAGGGGTTGCGTCCGGCAGCCTCGTCGATGAGCGGCTTGCTCCAGGCCCCTTCGCCCGCGATCCATTTCCAGATGGCGTCGCCCTCGAGCCACTCGACGCTTTCAATACCGGTTTCGCCACCGGCGCGTCGTTCCACCATGCATTGCAGCGATTCGAGCAGGTGGAACCCGTAGGCATCGTGCGGACCGTAACCCAGCGCGACGGCGTGCTCGAGCGGCGTATTCAGCGGAATTTCGAGCAGCGGGGTGCGGACGGAAACCGGAATCGACGAGCCGGCCATGAAAGGTACCCCCAACTGTCGTGCGCGGTCGTACATCTTCCTGGCCTTCTCCCAGGAATACGAGAGGTGCTTGTCTGAGAATGTCGGCACGACGCGTCCGCTCTTCTCGTACACGTCCAGAATCTGGTTGAACAACTCGTAGCGCGGATACATCTTCTGCCCGAGTTCATTGTCGGGGTAGTTGCCGTGTTCGCCGATGAAAACCACGGCGTCCACGGCGAGTTTGTCGCCGCCAAGCGTCAATGCATCGTGGATGGTGGGATACAGCGTGAAGCCGAAGCGCGCCGCCATGTCGGGCGCCATATCGTTCTGCGGCTTCTGGTCGCGATAGAGCGAAACCAGGTGTGTTCGAGGTTCGGAATGAACGTTGTTCGCCGAATTCCCGCCCAGGATGCGGCCAAGCACGACATCGGCGTGAGAATACCATCTGTATTCGGTAACCACGCCCGCCACTCTCTTCTTGCCGCTCGCCGCCAGCGGGCTTGCGCTCAAGGCGCCCACTACCAACTGAGAAAATGTTCGCCGGTTCATCACGGCTCTTAGTAGATCAAATTTCTTCCTGCTCGCGCTGCTTCTGTGCCGGAGGCTCATGCTTGTCCACCACGACGAAGCCGCCGGACACCAGTTCGCCGAGCGTGCGCGCGAACCGGCGCGGATCGAGACTGCCGCCGATGGCGCCTTCCTTGATCAACCCGTCAAAGACTTCGGTCCCGGTGGCCGTCCCGGTAAGCTTGGGGATGAGATAAGCGCCCAGAGGATCCACTTCCCATGTGTTGGGATAAGGATGCTCCACTTCCAGTTTCTGCTCGGCCAACGCCCATTTTCCGTCGCGAATGCCGTGGGTCAACTGGAGTGTGGTCTTGCCCGCCCGCAGTTTCGATTGCAGGATGATATCCTCGCAGCCTTTGGCGCGCTCGGTCTCCCAGTGCATCAGCCACTCGAGTTCCCTTGGCCCGGAAAACGGCCCTGCCTTCCGGCGCACCGTGAACACCGGCCGCTCCTCGGCCCTCCGCTGGATCACCACCACACTCGCCAGGAAATGAAAGATCTTGAGGCTCTCGAACAAACGGCCCCATTCGGGAATCTCCTCCGCCTTTGCCCTTCCGCGCATCAGCGCAGCCATTACGTAGGTGATGGGCTCCAGCACGCGGATGACGTGAATGGCAACATCGAATTCATTGGAGCGCTCCCCCAGCCATTCGCGGATGCGTTTCTCAAAGGGTGAATCCTGCCTGTCGGAGCCGAGGCAGCGGCAATAAAAGCGGCCGCCCGGCGCGAGCACTTTGTGCAGATCCTGAACGTGCTTGCGTGTGATTTGCTCGCCGTCATTTCCCCCGGCGTGATAAATCCAGGTGTGCTTCAGCACCGGTACGTACGGCGGATGCACGGCAATACGATCGAATTGCAGATCTCCGGCCGGTTCGTAGGTATCGCCGCAGCCGGCGGAGAAATTGTCGAGCCCGTTAAGGCGTGCGCTGAAATCGGCGAACGCCGTGGAGCGTTCTGTAATATCGAACGACCAGGCACGTTTGGCGCCCAGCCTCGCCATCATCAGCGCCACCACTCCCGATCCGCCGCAGCCCTCGAGGAAACGCTCGCAGGGGTCGAGTGGAACGTAGGAAAGATAGGTGAGAGTGTTGGGAATGTCCGGCGGGAACACCACATCGTCCGCAAGATTCGGAGGGTTGGGGCCGGCCGTGGCATCCCACAGGTCGCTGAGGACATACAAGCCATACATGGGACGAATACGCACGGTGGGCTTGTAGCTGGTCCCGTTGACGGACTCGATGAGCCCGAGTTCCCGCAGGTCGCCGGCCGCCTGAGCGCCGAGCTTTGCCTCGAGCAGCTCCCCGGAGACGATCCCCGCGCGCAGGAACATGCCCATCAGCACTCCCGCGGCGTCGGAATCCTGCGGTACCTGGCCGTCAGCAAACGGAGGGAACGGAAAATCCTTGTCGACTGCCCGCTGCTCAGCGGTCTGTTCGTTGAATTCGGAGTTCTCGAAAAGGGTCCGAACGCGTTCGAACACTTCTTTCGCAGCGGTGCGGACGGGTATTGCCATGAAATTTCCTTGTCGTACGTTACTTGCGAACCAGAGTCACGATGAGGCCGATGAGCAGCAGGATGATAATGGCGACAAACACGAAGATCGGCCATTTCGGGAACGGCTTGGGGGCTGGTGGAGCGGCTACGGGAACAGGCGGTGGCGGCGGCGTCTGCGGCTCCTTCGGCGCGCTGAACAGCCGGGTATATTCGCTTGGACCGGACGGCTGCGCAGGGGCCGCCTGCGGGAACTGAGGCGTCTGGAAGGACTGTGTGGCGCTACCGAATCCTCCCATTTGTGGCGGCATCGCGCTGGGAGCGGGCGGCGGCATGACCGGCTTGTCTCCGCCACCGAACAACTTCTCGTATTCGTTAGCGGGACCCTGCTGTGGCGTGCTCGGGTAGGGCCGCTGAGGAATCGCGCCTACCCCCGGTTGTCCCATCGGCGGCTGTCCGAATGGTGAGGGCGGCTGTTGTCCGAAGGGAGAGGCGGGCTGCCCAAACGGCGAGGAGGGCTGGCTGAACGGAGAAGGAGTCTGCGCCGGCGGTATCATTGGCTGCGCCAGGGGAGAGGTGGGTGGCGCGAACGGACTCGGTTGCCCGGTCGGCGATTGCTGCGGCGTGGCGATGGGCATCGGCTGCTTCAGCGGCGCGGATGGCGTGGAAAAGATGCGTGTGAATTCGCCCGGCTCCTGCTTCTGCGGCGGCTGTCCGATGGCGCCCCCGCCGAACGGGGATTCCCCGGCAGGCAACGGAGCGGCCGAAAACATTCGAGTGAATTCTCCTGGCCCTTGCTGCGCGGGGGGAGGCGCCTGTGGCGGCAGGGGAGCGGGAGATGGCGGAGACACCTTCGTGGGAGCCGGTTGGGCAGGCGCGGCGGCGGGAGCCTCACCGAACGGGAGGTTTGGCGCAGCTTGGAACATGCGCGTGAATTCCCCCGGTCCTGCTTGCGCGGAAGCCGGTGGCGTGGCGGGGGCGGAAGGTGCTGCCGGCGGCGGATGTGCGCCGGTCTGGAACATACGCGTAAACTCGCCGGCAGCCTCCGCGGGCTTCGCGGCCGGCTCCTTCGAGGGCATTCCCGTTTGAGTGACTTGGAACATCCGGGTGAACTCACCCGCCGGAGGCGCAGGCGCGGGCGGTTCCTTGAGCGGTGGTTGCGCCGCCGGGGGTGCCGGCGCTTCGGGCGGCTTCGGTGGCGCCGCCGCCTTCATCTGAGCCGTAATGAGATCGGGGGGAGGTGGCGCCTGCTTCGGCTGTGTTCCGGACTTAGCCAACTCGAACATCCGCGTAAACTCGCCCGTGGTCTTCCCCTCTGCGGGCTTGGCAGGCTTCTCCGGGGGAGGGAACTGCGCGGTCGTGCTGCCCGTGGGCGCGGGAGGCTCGGCGGCTTTGATCTGTGCGGTGAGCGAGGGAGCCTGAAACATCCGCGTAAATTCACCGGACTCCTGCGCGGGCGTCGCGGCGGGAGTGGCAGGCTTCTGCGGGGGAGGGAATTGCGCGGTAGTGCTGCCCGTGGGCGCGGGAGGCTCGGCGGCTTTGACCTGTGCGGTGAGCGAGGGAGCCTGGAACATCCGCGTGAATTCACCGGACTCCTGCCCGGGCGTCGCGGCGGGAGCGGCAGGCTTCTGCGGGGGAGAGAATTGCGCGGTAGTGCTGCCGGAGGGCGTGGCAGGCGCCGCAGTCTTGCTCTCGCCCGCGGCCGAGGGAGCCTGGAACATGCGCGTGAATTCGCCGGGTTCCTGGGACGGGACTGCCGCCGGGGCAGGCTTGGCCTGGCTGGTTGCTTCAAACAACCGGTCGAAATCATCCAGTCCGGCGCCTCGCTGCTGCGGGGGCGCGGACGGCATCTGCCCGGTGGCCTGGAACATGCGCGTCGTATCGTCCGGCGGCGGGGCCGCCGGTGCAGACGGGACAGCCGGCGTGGGCGGGGGAGCAGCGGCGGGCTGCTTCACTTGCGCGGTCGTGGATCCTTTGGAAAAGAACAGTTTCTCAAACTCATCCATCCCCGCCTCACTCGAGGATGCAGGCGTCGGGGCCGGTGGCGGCGCGGCGGGCGGCTGGGGGCTCTCGACGGTTTGCGACGGGATCACCAGTTCCGCCGTGCTGAACATTCGGGTGATGTCGGGGGTTTCCGGTTGTGGGACACGCTCCGTGGTGGGAGGCGGCGGTAGGGACGGCGCCGGCGCAGCGGGTTTCGACTCCACCGCCGGAATCTTCCAGCGCCCCACTCTTGACAGCGAATCCGTTCGGGGCTTCGCGGGAGCCGAGACGGCGGCCACCCAATCGCGGAAACTGGCGTATCCATCGAGCGGTAAGGTGACCACGTAGGGGGTCCCCATGTGTTCGCCGATCTCCACAACCCGAGACCGGTTCTCGGCTGGGAGCGAGCGTACTTTGTCCAACAGTTCAAACGGCGGTTCGCTTTTCCCAGGCTGCCCCACCACCAGATGCACTTCCACCGGTTTTCCAGTGGCGATTTCACGTGCCTGGAACGTCTTCACTCCGTCGTCCCTGAGGACCTCAACCAACTCGTACTTGCTGTAAAAGCTCATCCGGCGATCTCCTACACTACACCCTCATTACCATTAGAAGCGTTTTCGAGGGCGAAAACCCATCACTCCCCGCCAATCTTTCTTGGCGGCAGGCAAAAAAATCCCATTGGCCTGACTATCCATCGGCCCCGATTGCGCTTATCTCTATGGCGGCGCAATCGGCGGCTTGATGGTAAGGCGGCTATGGTAGAGTATAATCTTTGCAAAGGCGGAACTTGAGCAGACCTCCCTTATGAAAAACCTCTCCCGGGTTGTCTGGTCCGAAGGAATGTACCTCGGCCCGCACCACTTTCAGGTAC
>JADLBD010000115.1 GCA_020847975.1 Bryobacterales bacterium
ACACACTATGAATTTCCTGGATAAAGCACGTCAACAGAAGTTTCTGAGCATCAGCCTGCTGATGTTCACGCTTTCCATCGGGATCCTGATTGGAACGCTCGTCAGCACGGGCGTCCACGCGGAGAAGGGGCAGGCGGCGGCTCCGGACGCAACTCCGCTGGTGATCCCCGCGGCAACCCAACTATCGAACGAGTTCACGAAGCTCGCCAAGCGGCTGGAGCCGTCGGTGGTATTCATCACCACGGATTACACGCCCAAAGTAGAGACTTCGAGCAGGCGCCGGCCGCGGTCCGACGAAGACGAAGATGATGAGAGCGACCTGCTGCGGCGGTTTTTCGGGTCACCGCGAGCGATGCCCGGGGCTCCGCAACAGAAGTTCAAACGGGAAGCGACCGGATCCGGCTTCATCGTCGACAAGAACGGGTACATCATCACGAACCAGCACGTGATTGACGGGGCGGATCATATCCGCGTGAAACTGCACGGAGACAGCCGCGAATACAAGGCGAAGTTGATTGGGTCGGATACCGAAACGGATATTGCCGTGATCAAGATCGACGCCGGCAGACCGCTCGAGGCGACGCGGATCGGAAACTCGGATGGCGTGCAGGTGGGGGATTGGGCGGTGGCCATCGGGTCTCCGTTCGGATTCGAGGCCACGGTGACGGCCGGAATCGTCAGCGCCCTTGGCCGGGACGTGGCCGGAGCGCAGCAGTTCCAGCGCTTCATCCAGACGGATGCGGCCATCAATCCGGGCAACTCGGGCGGGCCGCTGCTGAACATCAACGGAGAAGTGATCGGAATCAACACCGCGATTGCGACCCAGAATGGCGGCTACCAGGGTATCGGGTTCGCACTGCCGGTGAACCAGGCCGTGAAGGTGTACAACAGCATCATCAAGAACGGCAAGGTGACCCGCGGATCGATCGGGGTGAGCTGGCAGAAGTACGAGAAACAGAACGAAGTGCTGAAGGCGATGGGCGCGAGCAACGGCGTTCTGGTGGACACGGTGGCTCCGGGCGGACCGGCGGAGAAGGCGGGCGTGAAGCCGGATGACATCATCGTGGCCTACAACGGACGGCCGGTAAAGGACGGCGACGACCTGGTGGGCCGTGTCGCGGAGACGCCCGTCGGGACGGATGCCACGCTGACCGTGGATCGCGCCGGCAAGAAGATGGATCTGAAGCTGACCATCGCCGACCGGGAAGAGGTGTTCGCCAATGACCCCCGTTTCAGCAGGAAGCGAGGTCCCGACGCTCCGGAACGCCAGGCGGAAGGGACGCAACAGGCGAAGTTCGGCATCTCGATCCGCAGTCTGTCCGAGGCGGAAAAAGAAGGATTGCCCACCGACAGCAAGGCAGGCGTGATGATCACGCGGGTGGACCCGGACACGTTCGCCGATGAGATCGGAATGATGGAGCGGGACGTGATCGTCTCGATCAACCGTCATCCGGTAGCGTCCGTGGAGGACATCAAGCGCATCCAGGCGACGCTGAAGCCTGGGGACGCCGTGGCCTTCCGGGTGTACCGTCCGCTGGGGGTGGCATTGCGGAACAGCAAAGCCCAGTATCAGAGCCTGGTGCTGGCTGGGACGCTGCCGAACGAATAGCACGCAAGCTCGCGAATGCGAGAAGCGCCGCCGGGGGATGACCCTGGCGGCGCTTCATTATTTATGGGATTTATGGGCCGGACTGTCCGCGGCGCTCAGCGCTTGACTGGGAGATAGACGATGTTGCTTTGGTAGCCGTCGCCGGCGAGTGACAGGTTCACGTCCCCATCGGGAAGGTCAGCGGGGAGGATGACGTTGACCTGATAGAGTCCAACGAGTGACGGGGTGAGCCCGACGTACAGGGCGTCCACAGAAATCAGCCCGCTGAAGACATTCCCGAAGGCCACCCTGGGGGCCGGGGAGATGCGGGCCAGGGGTTCCGCGCCAGGGGCGGCCGCTCCGGTGGATGCAGCCGGATTCGTGCGGCCGAGACCGACGCAATAGATGGTGACGGCTTCACCGGGCCGGGCGGGACGGCCTCCCGCGATGGCGAGGCTGCCGTCGGGATTGACGACGACGCCGTTGTTGCCCACCTGGATGATGCGCGGGGCGCGCTCGAGGATCGTCACCCCAAGGCGGTTGCCGCTTTGACCGTCGCGTTCGACGCGGACGACGGCGTCACCGGGATCAATTTCATACGGAATCTGGAAGTTCACCTGACCGTAGGAAGCGTAGTAGAGCGGGGCGGGTTGGTCATTTACGAGCACACGCACACCGTTGATGTTGGTCCCGAGCGGGATGGCGGTGGCGGAGGCGGCATCTTTCATGGAAAGCTGTTCTCCAAACAGGGCGGCAACGCTTCCGGGAGCGAAGCCGTTGTCGAAGTTGCCGCTGTTGAGGACTCCCCCGAAGACCGCGAACGGCGGCCCCTGGGCCACCACGTCGAGTGTGACGGGAACGGTAAAGCTGCTATTGACGCCGTTGGTGGCGATCTTGACCGTGCCGGCGTAAGAGCCTGTATTCATGCCAGTGACGTCGGCTTTGACGGTGACGAGCCCGGCGTTCGAATCGGCAGCGAGCCACTTGCCGCCGGAAGCGGTTTCGACGGTGACCGCGGAGACCGAGAGCGTCCCCAAGCCGCCGTTAGTCACCGAGAGGTAGGCCTGCTGAACAGGGGCTCCGGCGGCGATGCGGAAGGCAAGTTGGGAGGGAGCGATACGGGCGATAGGCTGGGAGGTCACCTGGAGTTGCACAGGCACGGTCTTGTTTTCAGGGGCGACGTTGGAGCCGGCAATCCGGAGGGAGCCGGTATAGGTTCCTTCAGCCATCCCATCCTGGTAGGCAGCATTGATCTTGTAGGGATAAGCGAAGCGGAAGGAGCCTGTGCCAGTGAGCGCCACGGAGAGCCACGGGCCGCCGGATTGGGTACTGGTGTTGGTTGTCAGCAGGCCGTTGGTGGTAATGGTGAGCGAATCCGGCGCCCCGTTCGGAGCAACGAAGAAGGTGATCGAGTCCGGCACGCCGCCGCCGATTTGCACGGTGACCGATATGTTCTGGGGAGCGTCCAGGGCGTTGGGGTCGGAAACCGTGACCAAGCCGGTGTACATTCCCTTGGCCAGAGACGTGGTGTTGAAGGAGATGTTGATGGGAAGGCAATCGCCGGGACGGTTGCTGCACGGGCGCGAGCCGCCAACGGCGGCGGAGAGCCAGGACGCCGAAGCAGCCGCCTGGAGGCTCAGGCTGCCGTCGCCTGCGTTATATGCTTCGACGATTTGAGCGGAGGCATTGGCGCCTTGAGTGACAGAGACGGGCCCGACCGCGGCGGTGGAAAGCCGCAGTTTGGGCGCGGCGGAAAGGCCGGCGGCCAAGCCTATCAGGAGGACGGGAATGCGCATCACCTGACTCCGTCCGCGCGCGGCGGATCGAGGGACTGATTGGGTAGAAAACATAAGACCTCACTTCACAGTGCGCGGGGGCCCCACCCCAGCGCCGAAGAAAGAGAACGCCCACGGACGGAGGGATGAATGCGACCCTCGAATAGCGAGGATCACAGGCGCTCGATGAGGACCTGAAGCGGCCCGCGGGCACGTCGCCGCCGATCCTGCTTCTGAGAATATAGCATGGCGGGCGAGGAGGCGGCATGGAACATAGTGTAGAGGAAATGTTTGACGAGGCGAACTGCACACACAGTACGCAGTGGATGGATCAGGGGTTCGCAATTATGGCGTCGTTCCCGCAATTCAAGAGAATTCCGCTGATATTGGGCGAGTCCGCCTTTTCTCGCTCGAACTCACCCTTCCGCCACACCTAACGGCGCTACCCTGAAACCGGAAATAGCTTCCGGATGGCTTCCATGGGGTTGCGCGGCCAGCCTTGCATGAGTTCGCCGTAAAGAAGCGGGCCACGCCGGGCGGCGAAATGAGCACAGTGTTCCCGGAGAGAAGAACGCGGACGAGTGATTCGGCAGGTTGGGCGGGGCACCCTAGAGCATCAAGGTGCGGATGCCGTGGACAAGGCTGGCCACAAGCGCAAGGAGCAAGGCAATTAACAATGTGATGCCGACACGGTTTGCGGCTCTGCTGCGACGCAAGCCCCTCTGGAGCAAGAAATTTGCCATAGCCATAGCCTCTTGCTGTAGTATACGGCAAAAGTCCGAAAATGGTTACAGCTTTGTTACACGGTGGGGGTTTTGATGGAGCCGCGGTATGCTAGGGAGTACTTATGTCGAGCAAGGTACTCATCTTAGGGAGCGGTGGGCAGTTGGGAGTGGAACTGTTCCGGGAGTTCAGCAACCGGGGCTATCCGGTGACGGGGTTCCAGCGGAATGAATTGGACATCACGGATGCGGGTGCGGTGGAGCGCACGGTAGCGATGCTCGATCCGGGGATCGTGGTGAATGCGGCCGCTTACAACCAGGTGGATGTGGCGGAGAAAGAGCCTGCGGCGGCCTATCAGGTGAATGCCCTGGCGGTGAGAAACCTGGCCGTGTCGTGCCGGCAGATAGACGCGTTGCTGGTCCATTTCTCGACGGATTATGTGTTTGACGGAACGAAGGGGTCGCCTTACGTGGAGACGGACGCGACGCACCCCCTGGGGGCATACGCGGTGTCGAAACTGAGCGGGGAGTTGTACGCGCAGGCGTACCTCGACAATCCGCTGATCGTGCGGACATCGGGCGTGTTCGGACCGGGGGGATTGAACACGGCGCGGGGGAATTTCATCGAATTGATGCTGCGGCTGGCGAAATCGGGGCAGACAATTCGGGTGGTGGAGGATCACGTGGCTTCGCCGACGTACGCTCCGGTGCTGGCGGCGCGAACGGCGGATTTGGTGGAGAAGAAAGCGCGCGGGGTGTTTCATGCCGGAGGCGGCACGCCGGTGTCGTGGTTCGAATACGCACGGATGATATTCCGCCTGGCGGGCGTGGATCCGGAATTGAGACCCACGAACGAGCGGGAATACCGGACGGCAGCGCGGCGGCCGAAGTATTCGGCGTTGAGCAACGCGAAGTTGGAGAGCCTGGGGATTGAGCCGTTCCCTTCGATGGAAACGGCGATCAAGAGCTATCTGCAGTTGCGCGAACGGTACGCCCTAAAATGAGGGTATGCGCAGTTACTTGGTTGGCGCCTCGATTCTAGGGGTGGCATTGACGGCGCTCGCCGCCGACGCACCCTCGACATCCGGTATTGATCTGAAGGCGATGGATACGAGCATCGCCCCGTGCGAAAACTTCTACCAATATGCGTGCGGGGGGTGGAAGAAGGCCAATCCGATCCCGGCGGATCAGTCGCGGTGGGGGCGGTTCCAGGAGTTGAAGGAACGGAACCTGGAGATGGAGCGAACGATCCTCGAGAAGGCGTCGCACCCCTCGGCGAACCGTACGGAGGTGGAGCAGAAGATCGGGGATTACTACGCCTCATGCATGGATGAAAAAGGGATCGAAGCGGCGGGTTTACGGCCAATCCGGCGGATGTTGGATGCAATTGCCGGCTTGCAGTCGAAAAAAGATCTGACGGCAGAGGTTTCGCGGTTGCATGAGGACGGCGTAGATGCTTTCTTCGGCTTTTTCGCCCGCCCTGATCAAAAGGACTCAGCGATCGAGATCGCCAACGTGGGCCAGGGCGGATTAGGGTTGCCGGACCGCGACTATTATTTGAAGACAGAACCGCGTTTTGCGGAGTTGCGCAAGCAGTATGAAGAGACAGTGGGGAAGATGCTGGGGATGCTCGGCGGGCGCGGGTATGATGCGGCGGCAGTGATGCGAATCGAGACGGCGCTGGCGAAGGCGTCGCTCGACCGCGTGGCGCTGCGGAATCCTGACAATACGTACCACAAGATGACGGTGGCGGAACTGGAGGCGCTGAGTCCGGAGTTCGATTTCCACCAGTATCTGGCGCGGGTTCCGAAGTTCGGGTCGCTGAATGTCAGCGAGCCGGATTTCGTAAAAGGGATGAACGCGGTAATCGCCGCGAGCAGCCTCGAGGATTTGAAGACCTACCTGGTGTGGCATGTGCTGGCAAGCTACGCGGAGTTACTGCCAAAGGCCTACCGGGATGCGGCTTTCGCGTTTTACGGGAAGACATTGCGCGGACAGAAAGAGCAACAGGTGCGGTGGAAGCAGTGCGTGAATGCCACCGACGATGCGCTGGGAGACGCACTGGGGGAGAAGTTCGTCGAGGCTGCCTTCAGCGGGACGAGCAAGCAGCGGGCGCTCGCGCTGGTTGGAGAGATCGAAAAATCGATGGCGAAGGACATCGAAGAGGCGCACTGGATGACTTCGGCAACGAAGGACCAGGCGCTGACGAAATTGCACCGGGTGACGAACAAGATCGGGTACCCGGACAAGTGGAAGAACTACTCGAGTGTGAAGATCGAGCGGGGCGATTATTTCGGGAATTCCGTGAGGGCGGCGAAATTCGAGATCCGCCGGAATCTGGCGAAGATCGGAAAGGCGACGGACAAATCGGAGTGGGGCATGACGCCGCCGACGGTGAACGCGTACTATTCGCCGCCGATGAACAACATCAACTTTCCGGCGGGGATACTGCAGCCGCCGTTTTACAACCCGAAAGCGGATGATGCCGTGAATCTCGGGGCGATCGGAGTGGTGATCGGACATGAACTGACGCACGGCTTTGACGATCAGGGGAGGCGGTTTGACGGGAAGGGGAACCTGCGGGACTGGTGGACGGCGGCGGACGCCAAGGCCTTCGAAGAGCGGGCGGAATGCTTCGTCAAGGAGTATGAGGGGTTCAGCCCTGTTCCCGGCGTGCACCTGAACGGCAAACTGACGCTCGGAGAAAACGCGGCGGACAATGGCGGAATCCACCTTGCGTACATGGCCCTGCTGCGGGCGCTCGAGAAGCAGATGTTGACGAAGGCGGACGGGTTTACTCCGCAACAGCGGTTCTTTCTGGGGTTCGCGCAGATCTGGTGCGAGAATTCGACCGAGGAGTCCGCGCGGCTGAGAGCGATGACGGATCCGCACTCGCCGGGGGAGTTCCGCGTCAACGGAGTAGTGCGCAACATGCGTGCGTTCCGGGAGGCATTCTCCTGCAAAGCGGGGGAACCGATGGTCCCGGCGAACTCCTGCCGGATCTGGTGACAGTACGGACCAGACACTTACGAACATTGATATGCAAAAACTGATTCCTGTCTTTTTGGTTCTGGGACTGTTGAGTATTTCGTCCTCCTCCTCCTGCCGCCGCAAGAGCGCGGAGGGCGAGTTCGAGAAATTTACTTCGCAGTTCGTTTATTCGACCCTGGCGATGTCTCCGATCACGGCGACATCGGTGGGATATCACGAGCACCAAGGGGTTCACCTGGACGAGCAGTTAGACGACATGAGCGCCGTGGGACTACAGAGGCAGCGGCAATATTTCGCTTCGATTCGCGATCAGTTGATGGAATTAGGGAAGAAGCCGTTGACGGGTGAGGAGCGCGCGGATTTCGACATCATGCAGGACCTGGTGTCATTGAATCTGCTCGATCTGGACACCATTCAGAGCTACAAGCACAATCCGACGCTTTATGTGGAGATGGTGGGGAATGCGTTGTTCAGCCCCTACGTGTTGGACTATGCGCTCAAAGAACAGCGGATGAAGCAAATTATTGCGCGGCTCGAAAAGATCCCGCGGTTCATGGAGGAGGCGAAGTCACAATTGTCCGATGCGCCGGAGGTATGGAACCGTGTGGCGCGCGAGGAAAACGAAGGCAATATCGAATTGATCGACAAGACACTGCGGGAAGAAGCAGTGGGCGGATTGAAGGAGCCGTATGAGAAGGCCGCCGGGCCGGCGCTGGCAGCTTTGAAGGGGTTCAACCAGTGGTTGGAGGGCAGCCTGTCCAAGCACACGAGCGTTTGGACGCTGGGCAAGGGCGTCTACGCTTCGAAGTTCCGTTATGCGCTGGGAACCGATGCGACCCCGGAGGGGCTGCTGCACGACGCCGAAAGCTTCCTCGAGGCAACGCGACGTCAAATGCTGGCGTTATCCAAGCCGCTGTATGCCAGGTATTACCCGGGAGCAGCGGAAGGCGGCCTGAATGAAGTGGTCGGGCGGACGCTCGAGAAGATTGCGGAGAATCATGCCACCGCGGGCACCTACATTGGGGATGCGCGGCGCGACCTGGACGAGACGCGGCGGTTCGTGCGCGAGAAGAACCTGCTCGCGCTGCCCGTGAAGGACAACCTGCAATTGATCGAAACTCCGGCGTTCATGAGAGGCATCTATGCGGTGGGAGGCTTCAACGCGGCGCCGGCGCTGCAGCCGGAGTTGGGGGCGTTCTATTGGCTGACGCCGATTCCGGAGAATTGGCCCAAGGAACGCGTCGAGTCGAAACTCCGGGAGTACAACACCTATGGACTGAAACTGCTGACCATTCACGAGGCGATGCCGGGACATTATGTTCAACTGGAGTACGCCAACGGAGTGCAACCGCTCGATCGGCGCGTGCTGCGAAGCGTGTTCGGCAACGGGCCGTATGTAGAAGGCTGGGCAGTATATGCGACGGAGATGATGTTGGATGAAGGGTATCTCAACAACAGCCCGGAACTGCGGCTGACATTTCTGAAGCAGCAACTGCGGGTGGCGGCGAACGCGATTCTGGACGTGCGGATGCAAACGATGAACATGTCCGACGAAGAGGCGATGAAGCTGATGACGGAGGACACGTTTCAGGAGAAAGAAGAGGCGGCGGCAAAACTGCAGCGCGCGAAGCTGTCCTCGGCGCAATTGCCGACGTACTACCTCGGCTACCGGGAGTGGATGAAACTCCGCACCGCGTGGCGTCAACGGAAAGGCGCCGGCTATGGGCTCTATGAGTTTCACGATGCGGCGCTGAAAGAAGGCGCGGCTCCGCTGCGGGCGCTGGGGAAACTGATGGAGGGGAAGTAAGCGACCGGCGCTACAACAACTGTTCGAGTGTGCCGGCGATGTAGTCCTCGTCAACGGAGGCGGTTTTGCGGGTGCGAAGATCGTAATAGCGCCAGGCGCCTCCAGCCGCATCGATACAGTAAAAGATCTGATTTTCCTGAATTTCCTGGCGTTCGAGGAATTCCTGATTGAACCAGCGGATGGCCCCTCGAAGAATGTACGGCGTGCGGAAGTGCTCAGAGGAGACTTCGGGCTCGCGGGCATGGACAACGAGTTGGACGATGCGGCCGCTGGCGTTGATCTGAATGAGGAGGCCGGAGGGCGAGTCGAGCATCCCGGCGCTGTAGGCGGCGGGCGTGATCTCGATTTCGAGATTATCGAGGATGGAGTTGAGGGCGTCGACAAGGCTGCGGCAAAGCTGATGCAGTTCGGCTCCGGCGGAGCGTTGTTTCTCCTCGAGTTCACGAGCCTGGCGAATGCGCAGTTCGTCCTTGGCCGGCAGTTCGTCGAGTTTGCGCGCGAGCCGCTTCAGCCGCTGATGAATCGCGGGCGGGAGAGCCTTTTTGGGTTGGGTTTCTTCTCTATCAGTGCCCTGCGATTTCCGCAGTTTCGGCCACGCCATACCTGCGCTCCACGTAGTTGTCGAGAATCTGTTGGAACTCGGTGAGGATGTGATCCCCGCGGAGCGTCCGGAAGAGGCGGCCGTCGACATAAACCGGAGCAACCGGCTCTTCAAAGGTTCCTGGCAAAGAGATGCCAATGTCGGAATGCTTGGACTCGCCCGGGCCGTTGACGACGCAACCCATGACAGCTACTCTCATCTCCTCGACGCCGGGGTAGCGGCTTTGCCAGACGGGCATCTGCTCGCGAAGGTAGGTTTGAATGCGGGCGGCAAGTTCCTGGAAGAAGGTGCTGGTGGTGCGGCCGCAGCCGGGGCAGGCGGTGACCTGCGGAGTAAAGCTGCGAAGGCCGAGTGACTGGAGAACCTGCTGGCTGACGAGGACCTCTTCGGTGCGATCGCCGTTGGGAGTTGGAGTGAGAGAGGCGCGGATGGTGTCGCCTATGCCCTCCTGGAGGAGGATGGAGAGGGCGGCGGTGGTGGCGACGATGCCTTTGGCTCCCATTCCGGCTTCGGTAAGACCGAGATGGAGGGCGTACGAGCAGGAGGAGGCGAGTTTGCGATAGACGTCGATGAGATCCTGTACGCCGCTGACTTTGGCGCTGAGGATGATTTTGTCAGCGGAGAGGCCGTAGCTTTCGGCGGCACGGGCGGAAAGGAGGGCGCTCGAGACGATGGCGTCGTGCATGACGTCGCGGGCATCGCGGGGTTGGGGGAGCGCGGCATTCTCGTCCATCATGCGGGTGAGGAGCGCCTGGTCCAGGGAACCCCAGTTTACGCCGATGCGGACGGGGCGGCCGTATTCCATGGCCACTTCAATCATGGTGCGGAAGTTGTCGTCGTGCTTCCTGCCGATGTTTACGTTGCCGGGATTGATGCGGTACTTGGAGAGGGTCCGTGCGCAATCGGGGTATTTCTTGAGCAGGATATGGCCGTTGTAGTGGAAGTCGCCGACGATGGGGACGCGGACACCAAACTTGTCGAGGGTATCGACGATCCTGGGCACGGCCCTGGCGGCATCCTCGGTATTGACGGTGACGCGGACGAGTTCGGAACCAGCCCGGGCAAGCGCCATGACCTGGTTGACGGTGGACGGGACGTCCGCCGTGTCGGTATTCGTCATGGATTGAACAACGATCGGGAGGCCGCCTCCGACGAGGACACCCCCCACGTTGACGGCGACCGTACGCCGCCGGTGGATCACAGCCATCTTGCCTCCCCCAAAAAACTCCATTTTACCAGTTGCATCCGTTCCGTCCTTCCGTGTAAGATTCGTTTGCGAAACGAGGCAAAGAAATGACTCAACGGGGAGTATGGGCAAGCGTGTTTGCCGGGCTGATGGCGCTGGGCCTGGCGGTGACTCGGACGGACGCCAAGCCGGACACGATGGAGCAGGTGGCTCCCGGCGTCTGGTTCCGCGAAGGCGATTTGCTGGGCAAAGGCCACTGCAACAACGTGGTGATCGAGATGAAGGATTACCTCATTGTAGTGGATGCGAATTTCCCGAGCGGGGCGGAACTGCTGCTGCGGGATCTCAAGAGGGTTTCCAAAAAGCCGGTGAAATACGTCTTCGATACGCATCATCACGGAGACCACGCCTACGGGAACCCCGTATGGACGAAGTTGGGGGCGACGACGTTGGCTTACGCGGGTGTGGCGGAAGAGATGAAGCGCTATGAGCCGAAGCGGTGGCAGGAGGCGTCGAAGGAACGGGAGGACGTGCGTAAGTTGAAACTGGCGACGGCGGAACCGCCGCGGCAGACGTTCAACAAGACGCTGTTCGTGTTGGAGGACGGCAACAGGCGAGTGGAGTTCCACCACTTCGGATGGGCGCATACACGCGGAGACGGGTTCGTATACGTGCCCAAGGAGAAGATCATCTGCACTGGCGACGCGGTGACGAACGGACCATACAACTACACGGCGGATGGGAACATCGGAAACTGGCCGTCAGTTGTGACGAAAGCTGCCGCCTTGGACGTGGCCCAGGTGTTGCCGGGGCATGGGCCCAAAGGGGGAAAGGAAGTGCTGAGCGGGGAGGCGGAATTCATGCGGCAATTACGGAGCAGCGTGAGCCAGGCGGTGAAATCGGGAAAGAAGTTGAACGACCTGGTGGCGATGAAGGGCGATACACCCACTTCGACGACTGTGAAACTGCCGGATGGCGTGAAGAATTGGGTTGGGCCGTCGCTGCCCTTGCAGGTGAGGGACACGTTCGAGGAGATCTCGCAGGGGAAGCCGCACGGGGACATTCCCCACTAGTATAACGTTTCATTAAAACATATCCATACGAGTGTGTTTTATGCTACGCTCGCTGCATGCCCAGCCAATCGAAGCACCCCAAACTTGTTTTGACCGATGAGGAAAGGCAGAGACTGGATCGGTTACGCACTTCCCGTACCGCCCCCGCCCGCGACGTTTTTCGTGCCCGGATTCTCTGGCGTTACCATGCTGGCGAGACAGTCACTGAGATCGCCCGTGCGTTGAATACAACTCGCGTCAGCGTCCTCAAGTGGGTCGATAAAGCCCTTCAAATGGGCGTGGAGGCAGGCACGATGGATACGTTCCACAAACCGCGCGAGGCGGTGATCATCGACGATGCCAAGGCGTGGGTGGTACATCTGGCTTGTTGCAAGCCCAAGGATCTGGGCTATGCAGCCGAGTTGTGGACGCGCTCGGCTCTCGCCCGTCATGTGCGCAAACACGCGGCCCATGAGGGTTATCCGGCCCTGGCAAAGGCAGCCAAAGCCACGGTCCAACGCATCCTTGCCGCGCAGGAATTACAGCCTCATAAGGTAAAGTACTATCTGGAGCGGCGGGATCCGGACTTCAAGACCAAGATGAGAATCGTACTCACCGTGTATCAGGAGGTCGCGATGCAAAATGAAGCGCGGGACAAGGGCGTAGTGCATCCTGCGGTGATCACCGTAGCGATGGATGAAAAGCCCGGCGTGCAAGCGATCGGCAACACGGCTCCCGACCTGCCACCGGTGCCCGGCAAGCACCCCACTGTTTCCCGCGACCATGAGTACGTGCGCTTCGGCACGCTGTCCATTCTGGCCTCCTTGGATTTGCACGACGGCCACGTCATCGCGAGGGTCGAGGAGAGTCACCGCAGTGCCGAATTCATCTGCTTGCTCAAGGACATGGACGCTTACTACCCGCCGGACTGCAGCATTCGGATAATCCTCGACAATCATTCGGCGCACCTTTCCAAGGAAACTCGGTCCTATTTAGCCGAACATCCCAACCGGTTCAAGTACGTGCTCACGCCCACGCACGGGTCGTGGCTCAACATTGCCGAGACGCTGTTTGGAAAGATGGCTCGAACATTCCTCAAGCACATCCGCGTTGGGTCCAAGCAGGAGTTGAAGGACCGCATCGTGAAAGGAATTGCTGAGATCAACGAGGAACCGGTTGTGCATCGCTGGAAAGCCTTCGATGCTCTGAAGGAAGACGCGGATATAGTTTAATGAAACGAAGTACTAGGAGATCACCTTATCCATGACGGCGAAAAGCTCATCGGGATCAATGGGCTTGCTGACGTAGCCGTCCATTCCGGCGGCGAGACAGTGGGCCTCGTCGTCTTTCATCGCATGAGCGGTGAGGGCGATGACGGGCAGATGAGAACCGGAAGACCGTTCGAGTTCGCGGATGCGGGTGACGGTTTCGACGCCATCCATGACCGGCATCTGGATATCCATCAGGACGAGGTCAAACCGATAGAGACGAAGGGCTTCGAGGGCTTCGGCGCCGTTGGCGGCGACGCTGACCTGATGGCCCCGCTTTTCCAGCAGCCGGACGGCCACCCTCTGGTTGACGGCGTTGTCTTCGGCGAGCAGGATGCGGAGTCTGTGAAGGGACTCGCCTGCATCGGCGGGTGTGGAGCAGAAAGCAGACGGCTGAGGGGAATCGGGAGTGACGGCGAGAAGTTGCGCCAGGTGAGAGGGAAAGACGGGCTTTGTCAAGGAGCACCTCAGCCCGAGGTGCTGTGCCTGCTGGCGTTGCGGGCCTGTTCCGAACGCACGGAACATGAGGACAACCCGTTTCGCGAAACCCTGATCGATCAGCGCCCGAGCCATTTCGGCGGTGTTCTCTCCGGGGATATGAGCATCGAGCAGGACCACATCGTAAAGGGGAACATTTGAGGAGACGTGTCTGATTTCGGCGGCGGTCAAATTGGACCGGACAGACGCGCCCCAGTGGGTCAAGGTATCGTGAAGCGTGCGGCGAGAGAACTCATGGGTTTCCAGCAGGAGGATCTTCTTGCTTGCCGCGGGATTCGGGCTGGTGGGAGCAGCTCCGTCGAGGGCGAGGCGGAAAAGGGCGGTAAAACTGAAGTGGCTTCCCTGGCCGGCCTGACTTTCGACAGTCATTTCACCGCCCATGAGACGCACGAGGCGGAGGCTGATGGCGAGGCCGAGCCCGGTGCCTCCGAAGCGGCGCGCGATGGAACCGTCGGCCTGCGTGAAGGAATCGAAGATGGCGCGCTGGCGATCTTCGGGGATGCCGATGCCTGTGTCGGTGATATCAAAGCGGAGCTTCACGCCCGACTCCCCGGCGTGATCGAGACTGATTCTCAACAGCACCTCGCCTTGCTCGGTAAACTTCACGGCGTTTCCGAGGAGATTGAGGAGAATCTGGCGCAAGCGGGCGGCATCGCCGATGAGCCGGTCTGGCACGTTGGTTTCCCAGCGCACGCCCAAGTTGAGACCGCGCTCATGGGCGCGCAGCGCGAGAATCCTAACGGCTTCCATCACCGCCTCGCTGAGGCTGAAAGGTGATTCCTCGAGCAGGACCTTTCCCGCCTCGACTTTGGAGAAATCGAGGATATCGTTGATGACCGTGAGGAGGGATTCGGCGGAGTTCTGGACGAGCGTGAGGTTTTCCCGCTGCTCGCGGTTCAGATCGGTGGATAGCGTGAGTTGGGTGAGGCCTATGATCCCGTTCATTGGGGTGCGGATTTCATGGCTCATATTGGCGAGGAAATCGCTCTTCAGGCGAGTGGCGGCCTCGGCTTTTTCCTTGGCCTGGCGGAGTTCCCGGTTCATGTTCATGAGGTCGGCGGTGCGGGAAGCGATCTGTATCTCGAGGCGATCGCGCTGCCGCGCGAGGGCAGAGTCGCGGGACTCGATGGCGGCGAGCATGTCATTGAAAGCGTCGATGAGTTCGCCCACCTCATCGCCGGATTGTTTTTCGGCGCGCAGGTGATAGCAGCGTTCGGTCGTAATCCGGCGGGCGAGATGGGCAAGGGCAAGGATAGGGCGGCTAATGATGCGCTGCAGATGAAACGAGAGGAACAGGATGAGGAGCATGCCGGAGATGGCAACGCCTCCGGAAATCCAGAAGAAGCGGCGGATGTTGGCGCCGAGCAGGCGGTAATCGGCCTGGAGATAGACTGTGCCGATCCGTTCGCCTTCATGGGTGATGGGCTCGAACATTTCGACATATTCGCCGCTGCGGTAGTGTCCTCGGGCACGGGGCAGGTTGGGAAAGGGCAGGGCGGAAAGCCCATCGCCCTGGTAGGAGGCGAAGAGATGCCCCTGCTGGTCGTAGATGGCGGCGGCGGCGAGGCGGGAATCGCGCTGGGCCACGTGGAGATTGACGAGGGCGGCCTGGCGATCGTGAAAAATGAGGACTGCGGCGGACCCGGCGGCGAGGACGGAAGCAACGGCAGACATGTCCTGGCGCAGATTCTCCTGCATCTGAATGGATTGGTAGCTGAAGAAGGCGAGGCAGGTGAGTAATTGGGCGACACATCCTGCGGCGCCGATCACGGCGATCAGCTTGCGCTGGATGGAGAGGCGTCGAAGGGAGCGAAACACGGGGCTATTGGGAGGCGACACCGGAGCGGGCGAGGCGGGCGACGCTGAGCAGGCTCACGTGGAAATGGAAACCACCATGGCGGGCGGCATCCGCATTGAGAATCAAGGGCCGGCCCTCAGGCTGGCTGCTCAACTCGACCATCCCTCCCATCTCGCCGAAACCCGGCAGGGGGGACACTGTGAGAACGCCGGAACCCTCGAGATCGTGAAGGATAGTCCTCATGTTGGAACCGAGGGAGCGTCCAAGGAATACGATGCGGGAGCGGCGCATTTCGGAAAGAGAGGAGACATGGCGAACTTCGATGGGGACGGCAGGAGCGCCTTTGGGGCTGAAGAGCAGGCAGAGTCCGGGCTCATCGGGATCCGAGCCGGCGACGGCGATGACGAAAGCAGACTTGGGGGGCGAATGGGGCCACTCGACGAAGCGTGCAATGCGGAGGAGGATGTTGGCCATACGATCCTGGCTTGGGGGTTGTGGGACATCGCCCGCGTGGAGAATCAGCGCAGCGCAGAGAACAACGCCGCAGCCCAGCGTACTTCTGCTCACGTTAGTCTTATCGCGGGCAAGGAAGAAAAATTGAGAGATTCTCGCCGGTACTGGAACCTTAGGGGTAATGGTAAGACGGCTAACAGCCGATAGAATCCCGAGCAGAGGGAGACCACCATGGACGTGTTGACACAAATCCCTTTCGATCTGGCCGCGATTCGTCAGGAAAGGGGCCTCTCGCTGAGCCAGATCGCGGAATTCACCAAGATCCGGGCCTCGTGGCTCGCGGCGATCGAGGAGGGCCGGTGGGGGGAACTCCCGGGCGGAATCTACCGCCGCAGCTACATCCGGCAATACGCCAGGGCAACCGGGGTGAATGAAGGGGAGTTGCTCGCCTGCTGTCCGCCGCATCTATTGGCGGAGGCTTGAAGCCGGCTACTCGTAACGCAACGCTTCGGCGGGAAGAATGCGTGTGGCGCTTCGGGCGGGATAGAGCGTGGCCAGAAGGCTGACGAGGATCGCGGCTCCGGCGACCCAGACGCCGTCCCACCAGCGAGGGTCGAAGGGGACATAACTGAGGGCGTAGACGGACTCATCGAGTTTGATCCAGCGGCCGTGCTCGGCAAAGTAGCTGATGCCGTAGCCAAGGAGAAGCCCGAGGATAGTGCCGGTGACGCCGATGAGGACCCCCTGGCAGAGGAAGATGCGGCGAATCTGATCGCGGCGCGCGCCCATGGAAACCAGCAGGGCGATGTCGCGGTGCTTTTCCATCACCATCATGACGAGGGAAATCAAAATGTTAAGGGCGGCCACGAGTTGGATGAGGCCGATGGTGATGACAGTGACGGCGCGCTCCATCTTGAGGGCATTCAGGATCTGGCGGTTTTGTTCCATCCAACTGCTGGCGGAAAGTTTCGGGCCGACGATGGATTCGGCCGCCTTGGCCACTTCGCCGGCTTTGCCGATGGGAGAAACCTTCAATTCGATGGAATTGGCGACATCGTCGACGGAGAGCACGGTCTGGACGTTTTTCATGGTGGTGAACGCCCAGAGGCGGTCGATGTCATAGAATCCGGTTTCGAAGATTCCCACGACACGGAAGGGATAGTAGGCCGGGCGCGGCCCAAAGGGAGTGAGCTGTCCTTGTGGACTGATTACGGTGACGCGGCTGTTGAGCGTCATCCCTGTTGATTCGGCGAGGCGCGAGCCGAGGATGATGCCGGGCAATCCGTTTGGCCGTTCCAAAGCGCTGAGGGAGCCCTGCTTCAGATTGCGCTTCAGGTCGGCCCAATGAACCGGGGAATCCGGCTGGATGCCTTTGAGAACGGCTTCGTGGGCCTGCATGGGGCCGAGCAGGAAGACGCCGCCGTAGAGGGTTGGCGCGGCGGCCTGGACGTAGCGGAGGCGTTCGAGTTTGGGAATGAGTTCGCGCCAGTTTTCAATGCCCGGGCCGGGCTCTTTTTCGAGGATGCTGACATGAGCCGTGGCGCCGAGCAATGTGCGCTGAAGGGTAGCGCGGAAGCCGTTGTTGATGGCGAGCGCGATGATGAGGGCCATGACGCCCGCCGCCACTCCGAGAACCGAGATAAGGGTGACCACGGAGATGACGGTCTGCTTGCGCCGGGCGCGCAGGTAGCGCATGGCTACGAAGAGTTCAAAGCGCGAAAACCCGAACGGCAACTGGCGCATCCGCACTTTCACGGAGCGTCCCTACTTTCCGCCATTTTCGAGGGCCCGCAATTCGCCGGCGATGCCGATGGGGCCTTCGGGGCGCAGGAGGGGAAAGAGGATCACGTCGCGGATGGACTGGCGATTGGTGAGGAGCATGGTGAGGCGGTCGATGCCGATGCCTTCGCCGCCAGTGGGCGGCATGCCGTAGCAGAGCGCGCGGATGTAGTCTTCGTCCATCTGATGGGCTTCGTCGTCGCCGCGCTCGCGCATGCCGAGTTGCATTTCAAAGCGCCGCCGCTGTTCCTGGGGATCGTTCAACTCGGTGTAGGCGTTGCCGATTTCCATGCCGGCGGCATAGATCTCGAAACGGTCGACGAAGGCGGGGTCGTCGGGATTGTTCTTGGAGAGCGGGGAGGTTTCGACGGGGTATTCGTAGATGATGGTGGGCTCGAGGAGATGGGACTCGGCAACGCGCTCGAAGATCTCGACGAGTTGTTCGCCGGGGGTGTGACGATGGGAGTAGCGGGCGAGCCACTCGGGATCGCGGACATTGTCCATGGAGGGGCGGGTGAGGTCCTCCTTCCAGAACTCGATGACGGCCTCGCGAATGGTATAGCGGCGGATACGGGAAAAATCGAGGGTGGCGCCGCCGTATTCGACGACGGGTGAGCCGGTGGCGTCGACGGCGGTCTCGCGCAACAATTCGACGGAGAGATCCATCAGGCCGAGGTAATCGGTGTAGGCCTGGTAGAACTCGAGCATGGTGAACTCGGGGTTGTGCTGGGTGGAAATGCCCTCGTTGCGAAAGTTGCGGTTGATTTCGTAGACGCGCTCCAACCCTCCCACGATGAGGCGCTTCAAATAGAGTTCGGGGGCAATGCGAAGGTAGAGATCGATGTCGAGCGTGTTGTGATGGGTGACGAAGGGACGGGCGGCTGCGCCGCCGTAGAGCGGCTGCATCATCGGCGTCTCGACCTCGACGAATCCGCGCGATTCAAGCTGGCGGCGGAAAGAGGCGATGATGCGGGCGCGGGTGCGGAAGACGTTCATGACGTCGGGATTCGCGATGAGGTCGAGATAGCGCTGGCGGTAGCGGAGTTCGACGTCCTCGAGGCCGTGGAACTTCTCCGGCATGGAAAGGAGGGTCTTGGAGAGGAAGGTGAGCCCTTCGACGTGAACACTCAGTTCTCCGGTGCGGGTACGGAAGAGGTGGCCCCAGACGCCGATGATATCGCCGAGGTCGAGATGCTGGTAGAGGGCGAACTCGCGTTCGGTGACGGCATCCTTCCTGATGTAGATCTGGAGCTTTTCGCCAAGCTGCATGAGGTGGGCGAAGCCGGCCTTGCCCATTCTGCGGATGGTAAAGATGCGGCCGGTGATCTTCACCTCGACGCGGGTCTCCGCCAGTTCCCCAGTGGTTCTGGGGCTGAAATCCTTCAGAATCTGCGGGATGGTATGGGTAAAGTCAAAGCGCTGGCCGTACGATCGATATCCCAGCTTTTCAATTTCCGCGATGCGTGCGTAGCGTTGGGTCAGCAGCTCATTTTCGATTGACAATCAAATCTCCCGTAAACTCAATATTATAATTGACCTTGCGCTCCCTCTCGATCATCATCCCCGCCTACAACGAAGAGGCTCGCCTACCCGCAACGCTGGACCGGATCCTCGAGTACCTGCGAGAGCAGGAATGGGCGTTCATCGAGGTGCTGGTGGTGGACGACGGATCAAAGGACAAGACGGCGGAAATCGTGCGCGGGTACAGGTCACGCGCCGCGGCGGTGCAACTGATTTCGAATCCCGGCAATCGCGGCAAGGGTTATGCGGTACGGAACGGGATGCTGCAAGCCAAGGGGGTCTGGCGGCTGTTTACGGACTCGGACCTATCGGCTCCCATCGAGGAACTCGACAAATTGTTTGCGGCGGCGGAAAAGGAGAAGGCGCTGGTGAGTTTCGGGTCGCGGGCATTGGACCGGTCTCTGGTTTCGGTGCATCAACCTTTGGCGCGCGAGCTTTCGGGCCGGGTATTTAATCTGGTAATGAGGCTGGTGATGCGGTTGCCGTTCCGGGATACGCAATGCGGGTTCAAACTGTATCATGCCGATGCGGCTGCGAAGATCTTTCCGCGGCAGCAGTTGGACGGTTTCGGCTTCGACGTGGAGGACCTGTTCCTGGCCCGGAAACTGGGATTGAAGGCAGTGGAAGTGCCGGTGAGGTGGGCAAACGTGGAGGGAACGCGCGTGAGCCTGACGAGCGGGATCAAAGCGTTCGGGGACCTGGTGGTGATCCGGTGGCATCAATTACTGGGCAGATACCGGTGATTGCGTCCGGATGCTAGAATGACGGCGGTGTCTATCGAGCGACCCTCGCGCCGGGAGTTACTGCCGCTGGCGCTCAGTCCGCTGGTCTTCCCCTCCCGGGCTGCCATGAAACGGCGGCCGAACCTGTTGTTCGTGCTTTCGAGCCAGCACCGGTACGATTGGGTGGGCGCAAGCAGGGCGCTGGGTCTGCAAACGCCGAATCTCGACCAGATCGCGAAGACAGGGATGCGTTTCACCAAGGTGGTGTCGGCATCGCCGAGGGCTGGTCCTTCCCGGGCGTGTCTGGCCTCGGGGAGGGAATACTGGCGATGCGGGGTTCGCGGCAATGCGCAGGATTATCCGCTCGAGCAGCCGACATTTTATCAATCGCTTCGGGAAGTAGGATATCGCGTAGCCTCGTGCGGGACACTGGAACTGCACAAGGCAACGCCGGACTGGGGAATCGACGGCCGGCGCTTTCTTCCGGAGTGGGGATTCACAGACGGATTTGACTGCGCGGGGAAGATGGAGGCGGTGGCGAGCGGCGCCGTGGAAGCGCGCGACCCGTACATGGCCTATCTGCATAGCAGAGGATTGGCCGTGATTCACGTGGAAGATTACCGCCGCCGCATGGGGCAGAACAGCTACCTGAACACGGACGCATGCCCGCTGCCGTCGGAGGCGTACTACGACAATTGGGTGGCGGCCGAGGGGCTGGATCTGATGCGGAACCTGCCGCAAGACCATCCCTGGTTTCTGCAACTGGGATTTCCGGGGGCGCGCAATCCGATCGATATCACCCACCGGATGCAGCGCCTCTGCCGCAAACGAATATTTCCGCAGCCCGTCGATTCGGAGCAATACACGCCGGAGCGGCATCTCGCGATCCGGCAGAATTATTCGGCGATTGTGGAGAACATCGACCGGCTGTTGGGAATGTTTCTGGAGGAGATTCGCAGGCGCGGCGAGACGGAAAACACCTATGTCATCTACTCGAGCGATCACGGGGAGATGCTGGGGGACCATGAACGATGGGCGGCGGGAGTTCCGTACCGGCCGTCGGTTTCGGTGCCATTGTATGTCCGCGGACCGGGAGTAAGGAGTGGAGTGGTCTGCGAAGAACTGGTAAGCCAACACGATCTGGCGGCGACGATTCTCGAACTCGCATCCGCGCCGCGACTCCACGAGTCGGACAGCCGCAGTCTGCGGGCATTGCTCGAAGGAAGGGTAAAGACGCATCGCGAGTTTGTGCGGTCAGCTTTCGACCGGTGGAGGATGATTTCGGATGGACGGTATAAACTGATTCGGGGCTTTGATCCGGAAGATACGGGAAAACGGCCGCGAAATGGTCCCGAGCCCAAGCCCATCCTGTTTGACTTGAAACTGGACCCGGAAGAGATCTCGAACTCAGCCAAGGAGTATCCGGATCAGGTGCAGCGGTTGACGTTGTTGTTGTGAGGCGGAAAATTTCTTCGGCATACAAAAAAGCCCGACCTTTCCGGCCGGGCTTTTTCGCTTTTGGGTTCGTTTGGTAGTTTACGGGAAGAACGCACGCACCAGGAACGTCATCAGTTCCCCGCGCGTCAGCGTCCCGTCCGGTGAGAACGTTCCCAACGCCGCCGGCGTCGAGTACGTCGTCCCGTTCGAGATGCGCAGTTCCCGCATCTTCTGAATGAACGAGAAGTAGGGGTGCGTGCTCGGCACGTCCGAGAAGTACGGCGAGCAACCGGCGAAGAGTCCGAACTGGTCGCCGACGTTCGTCACCTGCGTTCCGGCCGGCTGGCACGAAGTCGTCGTAAACGCTCCGCTCGTCACCGTCGGGAACACCGCGTTCATCTTCGCACGGATAATGAATACCGCCATTTCACCGCGCGTCAAGGTCCGCGTCGGGCAGAACCGCCGCTGTCCGTCATTGGTATCCTGGCAGCCCTTCGTGTAGCCGCGACGATACATCGTCTCGATATACCGCCAGTCCCCCGAAGTGCCCGTCGTGTTCGTCACCGTCCCGCTCACGCCGGGGCAGGCCACATCCGCAAAGCTGCAGAAGATGCCGCCCGTCGAGTTCAGGTACGCCGTCACGCCGTTCTCGTCCATCTGCGCACGAATCGTCCACCGCGCCATTTCCGCTCGGCTCACCGTACCCGCCGGATTGAACGTCGCATCCGTCCGGCTGCCCGGCTGGATCTCGGTCTGCTTCGCGATCTGGATGTAAGTGAAGAACGGATTGCCCGGCTGCACGTCCGTGTAGGAGGCAATCGAGTTGTTGTAGGGG
>JADLBD010000116.1 GCA_020847975.1 Bryobacterales bacterium
TCCGCTCCACGGCGCTTTCCCGAACGCTGGCTGAGTACTTCTTGTACCGTTTCTTCGGCTTCATGGCACTCTCCATTCAATGAAAAGTGTCCGATTCTTTTGTGTCTCATTTTAAGGGAGCAGTACAGCGTGGACTGGACATGGAGGAAGGCGGCCAGTTTCTTCGCCTGGGTCTTGCTGATGGCTTTGTGGCCCTTGAGGATTTCCGAGGTCAGGCCCTTGTTGCCGATGACGGGGGCAATGTCTTTGTGCCTGAGTCCACGATCCTCGAGGATGGCCTGTAGGGCCTCGTGGGGCGGCACTTCGGGCAGCGGGTAGTTTTGCTCTTCGAATTTTTCGATGAGGATGGTCAGAACGGCGGCGAGTTCCTGTTCTTCGGGAGTAGGGTTTTCGCGATCATCGAGTTCCATTAGGAGGGCGGTGAGTTTTTCGCAGTCCTCAGGAGTGTGGATGGGACGCGGCTTGAACTGGGCCAGCAGCTTTGCGTACTGCTCTTCATTGAAAGCTGGGGCTGGGGCGCTCATGATTTGAACTCCTTATCGTATTCTGCGTGGGTCAGGATTTTCAGGATGAACACCCTTTCTGTTCGGTAGTTCACGCTGGCAATCAGGCGGTACTTGTTGCCGGAGATGTTGAAGATGGTCCGGCGGCCAACGGGATCCGCGTGGGGAAAGCCATTCCTTGTGTCCACAAGGGATTTCCACGTTGCCGATTTCGTGATCCGATACCAGTTGATCAAAGACGGTTCGGCGTCGTCGTGCCGGGTCAGGAAGTCGTTGATCAGGTAAACTATTCGGCGAATCAGCAAGAGTCTTTGGGGTTGGTTAACGACCACCCTGCCTGGAAGATAACACGCAGCCGTGCCAGTGTCTGTCGCTGCCGCAAGAAAAGTCATGTTGAATGAGCGAGATGCGTCTTTGAATTAAGTTGTGACCGGCGTTTTCCACTGCCTTCTGCGATGCACGTCAGGAAGCAAGCCAGCCAAGCCGCTCTATTGCGGCGAGTGTCTCCAACGCCAAAGCTGAGCGTATCCGGCCAGCACGTTGTTTTGCGAACGTGCAGCAAGAATCCGGAACGCTTCTCCCTGGGGTGATTCGTACACTTTGCCCGCCAGAAACCTGTGGGCGAAATGAAACCAATCCGATTTTGGTACGATTCTGTCGTACGATGCGTTGATGAATTCGCCCAGATATTGCGTGGCGCGATCGCGTGACGGTCCGGCCGGAAGCGCGTCAATTAGTGCAAAATAGAGAACCACTTTCTGGTTGTAGTAGTCGAGATACGACTCGCCGCTGTCCGGCTTCCACGACTGAAGCTCTTCCATGATGCCGCGCACTGCATCTTCCATTTCCACCTTGGGTAATGTATTGAGGTTCGCTGAACCCTGACTTCGAAACAGTTCGCGGATCCTGAGGTTCAGACTCCTGGCTGTGCCCGCGGTGAAGTACACAACATCGTCAATCTTCTCGCTCACCTGTTCCAGGGGACGGATCTCCTCGTTCGTGATGGCTGAGATGCCGCTGCCGCTCGGAAACGCTGAAACCACCGATCCATTGAACCCTGCTGCCAGTGGGATCTTGTCCAGGTCCAGTGGCCGGCGGCCGGGCGCGGACGCGCGACTGGGGTTCTGGAGCCGGGCCAGCAAATCCGCGCAGTGAGGAGATTTCAAGTTCGTAACGATGTACTGCCGCAACGCGTGGGCGAACGGCCGTGTGTCGATCCCGTTTCGTTGCGCACGCTGAATTAACGTATAGAATACGTCGATGCCCTGGGCGGTCAGCGTGACGAAGGATCGGAGGTCGCCATCCAGCCGGAGCATCGCGCCCGCCAAACCACCCAGGAGCGCTTGCATCCGGTCGCGGTCTGAATTGCTCGCGATGATCATCCGGGCCGCCGCGAGCACGTCCGGTGTGACGCTGATGGTCGCGATTGCCCCATCCAACAGCAAATCCAGATCTTCGCTTTGGCGCTTGGTCAACGTGCCCTGTGCCGCCAGCTTTCCAAGTTCGTCGTAGTAAATGGACGCGTCCGGCGCCAAGGCAGCTTTGCATCCACCTGCGTTGGACTGGGGCTTCTGGATCTCCAGAAACATCTCGATGGCTCGCGACTTGTCGAGCGCCGCCATGGCTGCGGCCGCCCGAACGGATAGTGACAGCCGGTCAATGTGCAGATCCGATGCGTACTCCTGGTAACCCGCCCGCGTGTCGCCGTTTCTGCCGATGTACTTCCAGGGCGCAAGAGGCTGCTGGACGCGTCCGGCCAGCAGGAATGCCGAGTCCAGCAGTTCGCGCCGCTTGCGCGTGGGAGCCAGTTCAGCGACCCGTAGCAGGACGTCTGCCCCGAATTCCGGCGGCATCCCGTACGCCATCCCCGCGATATCCTCCATCGGGTCGTGAGGAGGTTTGGCCGGAACATGCTGCGATTGGCTCGGGACGACGAACAGCAAGAGGAGAATCGCCCCTGTGAGCGGCCATTTTCCATCCATCACAACCTCCATGAGCTGAATCGACCGCGGAAGAAAATTGCCGTGAAAGCCGGCGAGGAGTTTGGCCTGGTTGGCATCGGCTACGGAGTCGTTGAATCGGGGGCGTTCGGAGACAGCCATAGCTACCTATACGAGTATGACGCAGGGGGGCGTATTGCGTGGAGGTGACGAAGCCTTGCTTCGCTGTACCTACAAACAAGGTACACTTAAGAGAGAAGCATGAATGTGCCCGATAAAACGGCTTATTCAATTTTACTACCAGGAACGAGAGAGGTGACCCCTATGGGCAAGAAACAGCCACCCTTCAAGACTGAGGCACAAGAGGCCGAATGGTGGGCGAAAAATCAGGACCTCATAGCGAACAGTTTCGAGCAAGCCAAAGCCGCGGGCAAACTCGGCAAGGGAACCGTGGCACGGGCAGCCCGCGGACGGGCTAGCGAAGCCGGACCTTCGCCAACGATTACAATCCGGCTGGCGAAAGATGACCTCACGCGAGCGAGAACCCTCGCCGCCGGGAAAGGATTGCGATACCAGACGTACCTCAAAATGCTGCTGCACCAAGCTCTGAACTCGGAGGAGAAAAGGGCGGGCCGCCGGTAGCCGCGGGCTGGGCGCAAACCAGAGAAGCCTCCAACCAACACCGTCGAGCCGGCGCCAACGGTGGACAAAGAGGATTGGGCTGTTTCGAAGCCTCCCCAAGGGAAGTCAATTTGAGTGAGCGAGGTGCGGCTTTGGATTCACATGAGACCGGCGTTTTCTTTTCCAGAACAGGACGACCCGGCTTGCGAGGAGGATGGTGAGGAGGAGGGCATAGCCGAGGGGGTCGAGGGTGGCGGTCTTGCCTTGCCAGAGGTAGTGGACGACTCCCGCCAGGGCTGTGACGTATATGAGTTTGTGAAGGAGGCGCCAGCGGCGGCCGCCCATCCAGCGGATGGCGCGGTCGAAGGAGGTTGCCGCGAGGGGGATCATGAGGGTCCAGGCGATCATTCCGGCGATGAAGAAGCGGCGATAGGTGAGGTCTTCCTGGATGATCTGCCAGTTCCATTGGACGTCGCGGGCCCAATAGTGGAGGGCGTGGAGGGTAGCGTAGAAGAACGTATAGAGTCCGGACATGCGCCGCAGGCGGGCGAGGGGTTGCAGGCCGGGGATGTGCCGGAGCGGGGTGATAGCCAGGGTGAGCATGAGGAAACGGATGGTCCAGTCTCCGGTGTAGCGGGCCACGGTCTCGACGGTGTTGATGCCCAACTGGTGGTGAACCCATCGCCAGGCGAGCCAGCAGAAGGGGAGTGTGCCCAGAACGAACATCAACCGGGGGAACCAGCGGGTTTTCATCGGGAAGCGGGTTGCTCCTACTTCCGTTTTAGCGCGGCGGCGATTGCCTTTTCGGCGAGCGGACCCATCACTTCATAGCCGGCGTCGTTGGGATGAAGGCCGTCGTAGGTGAGTTCCTGCCGCAACATCTTGCGGTCGTCTAGCATTGAAGTATAGTAGTCGAGATAAACGAAGTGGTTCTTCTGTGCGTAATCCCGGATCCATTCGTTGAGTGCGACGATCTTTTCCGGCGGACGGCGGGTGGTTTGGGGCCTGATGTAATCGCAGACCGGCATAACGGAAGACAGGACCACGCGGATTCCATTGGCCCTGGCGAGTTCCGCCATGGACTGGAGGTTGCCTTCCATCTCTTCAAGGGTGGCGGGACCGGTGTTGCCGGCGATGTCGTTTGTCCCGGCGAGGATGACCACTACTTTTGGATGCAGGGCGATCACATCGGGGCGGAAGCGAAGGAGCATCTGGGGTGTAGTCTGGCCGCTGATGCCGCGGTTGATGTAGGGTTTGCCGGGGAAAAACCTGCCGTAGCGGCGGCCCCAGCCGTCGGTGATGGAATCGCCCATGAAGACCACGCGGTTCTCACCTTTTTGGGGAGGCTGTACTTTTTCGTTGTCCGCGCCGTAGCGGTGGAGGTTCGGCCAGTCCTTCAGGATCCGCTCGGCGCGGGCCAACTGAGCCTTCCAGTTGGCGACGCCGGAATCGGGAGCGGATTCCTGAGCCCAGCAGGCGCCGCCCAGACAACAAAGAAATGCAAGGAGAACTCGGAGCATGTGTGCAAATTTTACCAGACCCATCCGGCAAGCCGTATTCGCCGGTGTTCTGCTGTCTCTTTCCGCCGGTTCGATGCCGGCGCAGCAGGCGCGTATTTCCGGTCGTATCGACAATTCGCGGACGGTGGTTCTTCCCGGGCGGGTTTCTCCGCGCGCGCATCCCGAGGACGATCTCGGTCAACTGGCCCCATCCGCGCCCATGCGCGGCATGACTCTGCTGTTGAAACCTTCCGCCGGGCAGCAGTCCTCACTTGATCAGTTGCTCGCGCAACAGCGGGAACCGGCGTCGCCCAATTTTCGCCGCTGGCTGACGCCGGAACAATACGCGGAGCGATTCGGGGCGAGCAATGCAGACATTGCGAAGATTACGTCGTGGCTCGAATCGCAGGGTTTTGAGGTGGACATGGTGGCGCGAAGCCGCACGTGGATCACGTTCAGCGGCACGGCTGGGCAGACCCGCGGCGCTTTCCACACCGCCATTCACCGCTACCTGAGGAACGGGGAGGTTCACTATTCGAATGTCGCGAACCCAGCCGTCCCAGCGGCGCTCGCTCCCTTGGTGGCAGGCATTCGGGGGTTGAACAATTTCCGCCTCAAGCCGCGCTCGCGGCGGAAGCCGGAGATGACCTCGTCGAACGGGCTTCACAGCATCGCGCCTGATGACTTCGCCATCATCTACAACGTCGCGCCGCTTTATCAGGCGGGGATTGACGGGAGCGGCATGAAGATTGCGGTGGTGGGACAGACAGGGATCCGGCTTTCGGACATCGATGCGTTCCGGAGCCGCTTTCATTTAGCGACTCAGAATGTGCAGCAGATTCTGGTTCCGAAACGTCCGGACCCCGGAGTGGTTACGGATGAACTTGGGGAAGCCGATCTGGACATCGAGTGGGCTGGGGCGGTGGCGCGCAATGCCACCACGATCTATGTCTACTCGGATGACGTGTGGCAATCGGCCTTGTATGCCATCGACCAGAACGTGGCTCCGGTGCTCAGCATGAGTTACGGCAATTGCGAGGAATCGGATCTGGTCGATCTGCCCGCGTTTCAATCGGCCGCGCAGCAGGCCAATGCGCAGGGGATGACGTTTCTTGCGGCTGCCGGGGACGCCGGGGCCGCGGATTGCGAAGATCTCGACGCCTACGTGGCGGAGAACGGATTCGCCGTCGATGCTCCGAGCAGCGTTCCTGAAGTCACCGCCATGGGCGGCACGCAGTTCAACGAACAGGGCGGGTCGTATTGGAGCAATAACAATACGGCGAATGGGGCATCGGCGCTTTCCTACATTCCGGAGATGGCCTGGAATGATACCGCGGCCGGGGGCGGGCTGGCGGCAACGGGCGGCGGGAGCAGCGTTTTCTTTCCGCGGCCTTCCTGGCAGGCGGGACCGGGGGTTCCGAACGACTCGTTTCGGCATGTGCCGGATCTTGCGCTGAATTCCTCCGCCGAGCATGACGGATACTATGTGTATTCGGGTGGATCGTCGGGGCTGTTCGGAGGGACTTCGGCGGCCGCGCCTTCGATGGCGGGGATCATCTGCCTGCTGAATCAATATCTGGTTTCGACCGGGGCGCTGCGGCAACCGGGGCTCGGGAACATCAATCCGGCGCTCTACCGTCTGGCGCAGAGCACCACAGGAATCTTCCACGATGTCACCGCCGGGAACAACACGGTTCCCTGTGTTCCCGGTTCTCCGGATTGCGCGAACGGGCAGTTGGGGATAACGGCCGGGCCGGGGTACGACCGGGTCACCGGCCTGGGCAGCGTGGATGCGTACAACCTTGTCCACCAGTGGACGAGCCGGCCGGCGGTGAACGCTTCGATTGTGGCCTCGATCGATCAGAATCCGGTGTTCCAACAGCCGCGGCCTGATTCGAGGGGCAACCAGTGGGTCTTCACGCTCACGTTGAACGAGGAGGCCGGGATCGGGGCGCGCCTTACCGGGCTGAGCATCGACGGGACAAGCTATGACTCGCAGATCACGAGTTTTTTCGGTACGGACTCGATTGCGCCGGGGCGTTCCATCAGCGCGACGCTGGGCTTCCAGACGCTTTCGGTACCCAGGAATGTCGCCTTTGTCTTCAGCGGGGTGGATGCCGCCGGTGGGCCGTGGACGGTCAACCTGTCGATTCCCTTCCAGGGTGTAGAGACTGCCCTGGCCGTGGGCGGACTCAGCAACGCCGCATCCGGCCAGCAGGCCTATGCGCCCGGCATGATCATGGCTGTGTATGGGACGGCAATGGGGAACTTCGCACAACTGGCGGGCGCGGTTCCGCTGCCGCAGTATCTGGCGGGTTTCGAGGCGACGGTGAACGGGGTGGCTGCGCCGTTGTATTACGTGTCGCCGGGCCAGGTGAACGTGCAGATTCCTTATGAGACGCAGCCGGGACAGGCCACGCTCGTCATCGGGAACCCGTATGAGAACGTGTCCACGACATTCACGGTGGTTGCGGCCGCGCCGGGGATTTTCCTGTTTCCGGACGGGAGTGTCAACCCGTCGCGCAGCGGATCGCGGGGGCAAATCGTCACTATGTTTATTACGGGGGAGGGACAAGTGCGGCCGTCGCTGGCGACGGGGGAGACTCCTTCACCGCTGACTTCTTTGTCCCGCTTGCCGAGGCCGGTGCTGCCCGTGACGGTGACGGTGGGCGGGGTGGCGGCGGCTTTCCAGTTTGTGGGCATTCCGCCGGGACTTGTGGGAGTGACGCAGATCAACTTCGTGGTTCCCTTGACGGCTCCGCTTGGCCGGCAGCAGGTGGTGGCGCAGGTGGGAAATGTTTCGAGTCCGCCGGCGAATTTCATGGTGAACCCTTAGCCTGTCACAGGCTAGGAGGCAGGAGGCAGGAGGCAGGAGACAGCCCTGCCTCCGGCTGCGCCGGATTGAATAACCTGTGACTTGAAACGCGCGAAGAGAAGTCACAGGCTAGGTTAGCGGTGGGGCGTCAAAGTTCCGCGAACGGCAACGCGACGACGTTCGGCGCCAGCGGCAACCGGACTTCTCCGGAGTGAATGACAAACCCCGGCCCAGCCTCATCGCCGAAATCCTGCTGGAAGGCGCGAATCGCACTTGCCATCGCGGGACGAGGCGTTGCGGAGGGTTTCACCTCGATCGGAATCAGTTTGCCGGGGGCTTCGACCACCAGATCGACTTCCGTTCCCGCCGACGTGCGCCAGAAGTGAATCCGCGGCTCTTCGCCGCGGTTCGCAAAGGCTTTCACGATTTGCAGAAGAACGGCGGTTTCAAAGATCGGCCCGCCCAACGGGCCTGCCGCGGCGTGATCCGGATCTTTCAAACCGGTCAGGTAGCAGAGCATGCCCGTGTCCGTGAAATACACCTTGGGCGTCTTGATGAGACGCTTGCCGATGTTGGCATGGTATGGCCGCAACACGATGACCTGGAAAGTGGCTTCGAGCACAGAGAGCCATGCTTTGGCGGTGTTCACCGTGATTCCAAGGTCGCGCGCGACGTCAGTGAGATTGAGCAGTTGACCGGTCCGGGCGGCCAGCGCTCGCAAGAAACTCTGAAATGAGAGCAAGTCCCCAACCTGGCGCAATGAGCGGACATCGCGTTCGAGGTAAGTTTGCACGTAGCTGGAATGCCAGAGCGAGATATCGCGATCGGGCTCGGCGACAAGTTCCGGGTATTCGCCGCGGAGAAAGTTCCGCCACAGAATGTGCGGCGCCATGGGGTTGACGGCGGAACGGTCCTTCGGCTGTTCCCAAGGCAACGGGTGGAGCGGCCTGCCGAACTCCTCGCGTTGAGAGACGGGCAATAGCCGTAGCATTGCCGCCCTGCCTGCCAACGACTCGGTGACCCGTTCGGCCAGAATGAGATTCTGGGATCCCGTCAGAAAGTACCGGCCGTGCACGTTGCGGCGTTCATCGACGCTTTCCTTGATGTAGGGCAGCAGATCCGGCGCATACTGAACCTCGTCAAAGATCACCGGCGCCGGGTGCATTTCTAAGAAACCACGCGGGTCGGCCGCGGCGGCAGCGCGTACGTCGGGCGGTTCCAGCGAGATATAGCCGGACGCCTGGCCGAAGACATGCTTGAGCACGGTGGTCTTGCCGGATTGGCGGGGGCCGGTGAGGATGAGGACGGGGAATTGGGCGGCAGCCTTTCGCAGGACAGGCTCCAAGGCGCGGGGGATGTAGCGTGTGGACACGAGGGGGTTCCTCTTGCAATTATGCATTACGATTGCATATTTACAAATGCCGGCGGTAACCGGCCACCGGCTTCGGCGCAACAAAACGCGGCGATTGTTGTTTGAATAGTGCATGCGGAGAAGTTGTTTTCTGTTGCTGCTTGCTGTTGCCCTGTTGTTGGCGGGGGCTGATGATCAGGCATGGAAGGGGAAGAAGGTGGCGGATTGGACGCAGGATGATTGCCGGCAGTTGCTTTCCGACTCTCCGTGGGCGAAGACAGTGACTCCGGCCGTGGAGCGGCCCGCGAGTGCTCAGAGGCGGCCCGGAGGCATGGGGAGGGGAGGATTCGGCATGCCGGGCATGGGCGGGATGGGCCGGCGCGGAGGGATGGGTGGAGGCGGGAGAGCGCGGCGCCCGGGGGGTATGGGGCAGCAGGGTGCTCCGCCTATGTTATACCTGCGCTGGGAAAGCGCGCTTCCGATTCGCGAGGCGGAATTGAAGACCCGCGACACGAACGCGCCCACGCTCGATGAGGAGCACTATGCCATCGCGGTCTACAACCTGCCGAACCGCATGAACGGCGATTCGAAGAGCCTGGCGGGCCAGCTCCGGAAGCAGGCATCCATCAAGCGCGATGGAAAGAAGGCGCTGAAGCCGTCGAGCGTCGAAGTATTGCAGCGCGAGGACGGGCCGGTGGTGGTGTATCTATTCCCGCGCACGCAGGAGATCACGAAGCAGGACGAGCGGTTGGAGTTCGACGCGAGGATCGGCGCACTGCACCTCACCGAGTCGTTCTTCGTGGAGGATATGGTGTACGAGGGGAAACTGGAGTTGTGAGGAGGGAGAGACGGGCGTCTCTCCCTGGGGAAACAGAGCTACTTCTTCTGCAATTCGCGGATGTGAGCTACCAGCGCTTTTGCCTGGTCGGCGGTGATGCCGCGTTTTTCAAAGACATGCGTTGCCTTCTTGGTTTTTCCGCCCTTGAGGATGGCATCCTCGAGTTCGGCGTCGGACAGTTTCTTCGCCTCGGGCGAAAGCAGGTTAGTTCCCTTCATGGCCGCTTTTCCGGCTCCGTCAGCGCCATGGCAGGCGGCGCACTTCGTCTTGAAGAGAGCCGCTCCGTCCTGCGCCCAGGTGGGGCCGGCAAACATGAGAATGAGTACAAGCGAGAATAGGAAACAAGGCAGGGTGAACTTTAGAAGTTTCACAAGTATCTCCTTGTCTCTATTGTGCCTGATTGGGAAGCGAGTGGTAGCAGGGGAGGGGGTCGAACCCTCATGCTCAGTGAAGAGCGCCGGATTTTGAGTCCGGTACGTCTGCCAATTCCGTCACCCTGCCAAGGATGATTCTCTTATCGTACCAGAACGGAGCGAATCACTTCGAGGGCCTGGCGGCAGGCATCGGTATTCACGTCGTGGTGGGTCACCATGCGCATGAGGGTGGGGCTGAGGCCGTTGATGCGGAGTCCGCGCTCTTTGAAGGCGGCGCTCAGTTCGGCGGAGGTGCGTCCGGTGGCGGAGACGTCGAAGATCACTATGTTGGTGCGGACGTTATCGAGGTTGACGCGGATGCCGGGCAGGTCCGCGATGCCTTCGGCGAGCAGGCGGGCGTTGGCGTGGTCTTCCTGGAGGCGCCGGCTCATTTTGTCGATGGCGATGAGCCCGGCGGCGGCGAGCACTCCCGCCTGCCGCATGCCGCCGCCGAGGCGCTTGCGGTAGAGCCTGCCGCGATCAATCGCTTCGCGCGTGCCGACGAGCATGCTGCCGACGGGTGCTCCCAGACCTTTCGAGAGGCAGAAGTTCACGGTGTCGACTTTGGCGCACAGTTCCTTGACGGACTTGCCGCATGCCGCTGCCGCATTGAAGACGCGTGCTCCGTCCATATGGACTTTGAGGCCCATGGAATGCGCCCCGTCGCCGATTTCTTCGATCTGCGCGGGCGGGTACACGGATCCTCCGGCGACGTTGTGCGTGTTCTCGATCTCGATGAGGCCGGTGGGCGCGTAGTGCGGGCTGACGGGGCGGATCTCCTTGCGGATCTGATCCCAATGCAGGAGGCCGTTTTCGCCGGCGATGGGGCGCGCCACGCAGCCTGCAAACCAGGCCATCATGGCCAGTTCGTAGTTGAGGATATGGGCGCGAGACTCGCAGATGACCTCCTGGCCGTGCTGGGTGTGGACTTTGATGCCGATGGTGTTGGCCATGGTTCCGGTGGGCACAAACAGGGCGGCTTCCTTGCCGAAGACTTCGGCGGCGCGCTGTTCGAGCCGGTTGACGGTGGGATCTTCTCCGTAGACGTCGTCGCCGACTTCGGCTTCGGCCATGGCGCGGCGCATTTCGGGTGTGGGTTTGGTGACTGTGTCACTGCGTAGATCGATCATGAAGGAACTCCTGGAGGACCTCGTTTGAGTAGAGCACACCTTGCCCGGTGAGCCGCAAGCGGTTGTTGTCGCGTTCGAGCAGGCCGAGGGAGAGAAAGCGCTCGATCGGCTTTGAGAACCGCCGCCACTCGTCCGGAGCGAGCGCGATGCCGGCGGACAGGCGCAGGCCGGTGAGGAAGCGCTCTTCTTCCACAATGGCGGGTGTTTCCCCGACGCAGGGCGGTTGGGCGTTCTTCCAGCGCTCGACGTAGGCGGCGGCCGTTTCGCCGTTCTGGCGGCGGGTAGCGCCGTCAAAGGAATGGGCGTCCGCGCCGAAGCCGGCATAGGGCTCCATGCGCCAGTACTTGAGGTTGTGCCGCGACTCATAGCCGGGGCGGGCAAAGTTGGAGATTTCGTAGCGGGGTATGCCGATACGGCCCAGGCGGTGGACGGCCATTTCGTACATGGCGACGATTTCTTCTTCTGAAGGGAGTTTCCCCGCGCCATAGCGCAAACCGCCCTGGAGGATTTCGCTGCCGAGGCGGCTGTCGTGGTCCACCTCGAGCATATAGACGGAGACGTGCGGTACGGCCAGTTGCTCGATCCAGTCGAGGGAACTCGAAAAGGAGGCGGGGGTCTGGTGGGGCAGGCCGGCGATGAGGTCGAGGTTGAGATTGGCGATGCCCGCCCGCCGGAGGATCTCCACTTCAGCGGCGACGGTTTCGGCGGTGTGTTTGCGGCCGGTTTGGGACAACTCGCGGGGAACGAAGCTTTGGACGCCGAGACTCAGGCGGTTGATTCCCGCTTCGCGCCAGGCGTGCGCCTTTTCTGGGGTGATGTCCCCAGGGGCGGCTTCGAGGGTAGCCTCGGTCCATGGGCGGCCCGGAATGAGGCTCAGCCATGAGCGCAGGGTTTCCGGCGGGATGCGGCTGGGCGTGCCGCCTCCCAGATAGATGGTTTCCGGAGTCCAGGCCCAGGGATACTGTCGAATCTCATCCTGAAGCGCGGCTGCGTAGCGCTGCTCCAATTCTTTCGGGAAGACGCCGGAGGCGAAATTGCAGTAGGTACACTTCTGGGCGCAGAAGGGGAAGGACAGATACACGCCCGCCATGGGTTCAGAGGCGCACGTCTTCGCCGAGCTGGCGGCCCACGAGTTCTCCCATGAGTTCATTCAATGTTGCGCCGGAATCGGGGAGGACAAAGGCATTCTGATGGGGAGCCCAACCGAGCTTGAAGCTGCGGACAAGGGCCGAGATCCAGATCTGGCGCACCGGGGAATTGGGGCTGATGACGAACTTGGCGGGAGGGTCGTCGAACTCGATGGTGATGGCGCCGGCGTTCTGGTCCACCTCGAAGCCGTACTGGTCGGCGGCGCTGAGCAGGGCTTTGTAGAGCGCGGTTAACGCCTCATCGCAACGCTGTTGGAATTCCTGGTCATCCATGGCTCAAGTAAAACAGTACCAAAGTTATCAGATTGAAGAATCCTCATGGGGGAGTGGATCATCTGTTACCCTGTAAGTTTGCGCCTTGACTGACCCCCTGGGAGTGGCATGCAAATCGTCTGTAAGCGGCACACCGAGATTCCGCACACGTCGAAACTGTTCAGTGATCTGCTGTATCACTTTGATCGCGTCTCTTCCTTCTACCCCCACGCAGCATTAGATTCGGGCAGTTTTGCGGCCGCTGCAAAGGAGATCGATTTTTCGGCGGACCGCCGGGCGCGGCTGGTGTCGGCGCTGCGGGCGCAGGGGAACGGCGGAGCGCTACTCGAGGGGCTGGGGAAAGCGGGGACGGTGGCGGTGGTTACGGGGCAGCAGGTGGGGCTGTTTTCGGGGCCTGCCTACTCGATTTACAAGGCGCTGACGGCCGTTCGGCTGGCGCACCAACTCACCTTGCAGGGTATCCCCGCCGTTCCGGTGTTCTGGCTGGCGACAGAGGATCACGATCTGGATGAGGTGAGTTCGGCGTGGACGTTCACTCCCGCGCACGAGCCGGTGGGGCTGAGGGTGGAACACGCTTCGAAATCGGACATTCCGGTGGGGGGCATTCCACTGGCCGCTCTGCCGCTCGAGGCGCTGCGCAAATCGATGGAAGGGTTCCCTTTTGGGGAGGAAGTGAATGCCCTGGTCAGCGAATGGTACGTGCCGGGACGCACGTTCGGGGAGGCGTTTGCGGGTCTGCTTGGCGGCTTGCTTGGCAGGCACGGAATGCTGTTTTTTGATCCGATGCATCCCGAGTCGCGCAAACTGGCGGCTCCCTTCCTGGCGGAAGCGGTGGACGCCGCGCCGGAGTTGACGGAGGGGCTGCTCGAGCGGAACCGGAAGCTGGCCGGCGCGGGCTATCATGCGCAGGTTCATATCGAGCGCACGACGTCGCTTTTCTTTCTGCTCGAGGGCGGCCACCGCATCAACCTGCGGCGGAAGAACGGCGACTACCACGCCAAGGACCGGCGATTCGAGACTGCCTATCTTCGCGACCATGCCGAGCAGCTTTCCCCGAACGCCACCCTGCGCCCGGTGGTGCAGGATTCGATGTTCCCCACGGTGGCTTATATCGGGGGACCGGCGGAGTTAGCGTACCTGGCGCAAAGCGAGGTCATTTACCGGAAGCTGCTGGGACGCATGCCGGTGGCCGTTCCGCGGAATGCGTTCACGCTGGTGGATGCGCGGAGCAAGAAGTTGATGCACCGTTACGGGCTCCAGCTTGATTCCTTCTTCGGGGGAGAGGACCATCTGTGCGAGCTGATCGCGAGCAAGCTGGTTCCGCCGGAGTTGGACGCGCTTTTCGACGAGGTGGGCGCGGCAAGCCAGGCGAACCTGGAGCGCCTGCGCGGTTCCCTCGAGAAGTTCGACTCGAGCCTGGGGGCGGCGTGGAACAAGAGCGCGGCCAAGATCCAATACCAGTTGCGGAAGATGCGGCGGAAGGCGGCGCGGGAGGCGCTGCGGCGCAACGGACGGGCGCGCGAAGAAAGCCGCTACCTCTTCCATGTGCTTTATCCGCACAAGCATCTCCAGGAGCGGTTCTACTCGATTCTGCCCTTTGTGGCGAGGCACGGCTTCGATGTGATTGATCGCCTGTATGAGACGGTGCACGTGGATTGCGCGGACCACCACCTGCTGTTCCTGTAGAATCTGCCTAGGGACTTTTTCGACCCATGCATACTAATCCTGTAAAAAAAGCGCTGCGGGAGGGCAAAGTACAGCTCGGCACTTCCTACGCCATGCTGCGTTCTCCGGACATTGGGCGCATTCTGGCCACGGCCGGTTTCCACTGGGCTTTTGTCGACGGCGAGCACGGCTGGTTCGGGCTCGAGACGATACGCGACATCTGCAAGGAATCGACGGCCGCGGGGCTGATGCCGATAGTTCGCGTCGCGGACCTGCAATATGACCTGGTGGCGCGATCGCTTGACTGCGGAGCCATGGGAATCATGCTGCCGCGCGTCGAAGATGCGAAGCTGCTCGAGAAGGTGATCAGTTGGACGAAATACCCGCCGCTCGGCGTGCGGGGCTACGGCCTTACGCCGCATCACGTGGACTATCCGAAGGCGACCATCGCGGACATCATCCAGCACATGAACGAGCACATCATGGTGGTGCTGCAGATCGAGACCAAGAAAGCTTTCGATATGCGGGATGAATTGCTTTCCGTACCGGGGATCGACGCGGTGATGGTGGGCCCGGCGGATTTCTCGATCTCGCTGGGGGTTCCCGGGGAGTTCACGCATCCGGAACTGGTGGAGCACATGGAGGCGATCCGCGATAGCTGTCTCAAGTACGGCATTGCGCCGGGGACGCAAACGCGCACGTTGTCGCTGGCGAAGTTCTGGCGGGAGCGCGGCATGCAGTTTCTTGGCTGTTCGAGCGAAGTTGCGATGCTGCTGGAGCGGGGGCAGGAGATTACGGCGGCGCTGAAGTAGGGTTGGCGACAGGAACGCCATTTTCAATGAGCACGCCGCACGTGTGGTCTTGACAAGACGGGACAACTCACGTTGCGGCCTCGGACAATGAGGGCTACACTGCGAATGGGAGGCGTTGACAAGTGAAGCACCTTCTTGCTCTCGCTCTCTGTTGTGTTCTCGTTCCACCGCTTGCGGCGCAGCGCCGCGGGGGCGGGATGGGTGGCGGCGGTCTTCGTGGAGGCGGCGGCTATCACGGGGGTGGCGGATTCCGCGGCGGGATTGGGGGCGGCATTCGTGGGGGCTACCACTCGGGGTTCCGCCTTGGCGGCTATCGTGGATTCCCGAGGTATGGTTACGGCTATGGATACGGCGGGTATGCGAGCTACGGACTCGGCTACTATGGCGGATTCCTGGGCGGCTATTTCGACAGCTATCTCGGCTCCCCGTACATTTCCATCTATCCTTCGTATGGCTATTACCCGGAGCCGTACTATCAGCCGAGCGTCTACTATCCGGGCAACCCGTATGCAGCACCCGCCGCCGCTCCCGTCATCATCAACCAGTTCTCGCCTGGTTGGGATTACCAGGCGCATGAGCCGGCGCGGTTCTACGAGGCTCCCTCTTCCACTACCGGGGCCCGCAAGTCTTCAGGGCCTCCCATCTATTTGATCGCGCGCAATGACGATACGATTGTCGCCGCGCTGTCATATGAGGTGGAGAACAACAGCCTGCACTACACGACGCTGAAGCACGAGAGCAAGCGGATGCCGCTCAGTTCCGTGGACCGTTCCCTGAGCGAGCAGTTGAACACCGAGCGCCATGTCGAGTTCAAACTGCCGCCCGGGAAGAAGTGAAGTCTGGCAGCCTCGCCGCTCTCTGCGCGACACTGATTTTGTGGACCACCAACAAAGCCCCGTTCTACCTGCCGCGCGTACGCTGCTTGAAGCCGCGCAGTTCGCCGCCGAGAAGCACTCCGGGCAGCGGCGCAAGGGAGCGAGCGCCGAGCCATACATCAATCACCTGATCGAAGTTGCCCATCTGGTGGCGGGAGCGCTCTCGGCTCCGGACACCAATCTCCTGATTGCGGCGCTTCTGCACGATGTCGTGGAGGACACTCCGGTGACGCACGAGGAGTTGGCCGGCGCCTTCGGCGCCGATGTCGCCGCGCTGGTGGCCGAAGTGACGGACGATAAGTCGCTGCCGAAGCAGGTGCGGAAACAGCTTCAGATTGAAAACGCGCCGAAGAAATCGCGGCGGGCGCAGGTGATCAAGATTGCGGACAAGATTTCGAATCTCCGGGCGATCCTCGTGAGTCCTCCGGCGGACTGGAACGAGCAGAGGAAGCATGAGTACGTGGAATGGGCGCGACGGGTGGTGGAGGCGCTGCCGGAACCCAATCCGGTGCTGCGGGTGGAGTTCGAACGGGTATACGCGCAGTTCGGGAGTGACTCATAGCTCAAAGTGACCTGGATCCGCGCATGGCGTCGCAAGCCGGACAACAAGGTTGCAGCATCCGCGGGCGGTTCGCGGTTGGCGAATCCGGAGGATGAAATGGTTCGTGCTTTACATCAGACGCCTGATATCAGACTGATGGCCAGCTCCGGACTCCCCCTCCCCAAACCCTAACGGGCATATTCGCCATGCGGAGAAGAGTGTCATGAAAAACCTGGAAGCTCTGGGAACGGTTTCGCCGCGGTTCCATATGCCGCGCAATGTTGCGCGCCGCAGATATTTTGGGTAAGCCAGCGCGGTAGTATCCGGCGCGTTGCAAAATGCGCTCAAAGGACTCCCAGGTTCCCCCGGCAATCGCGTCAGGATCGCGATACTGTTTCTTCTTTGGTATTCCAGGTTGAACACGCGGGTAGGCTTCACACACGGCGGGCCAATCTCCAAAGAACCATGCCTCCAATTCCTCGACTGCAATTCGAGTGAAGACCTGTGGGTCTTCGCCATGCGACGGCGTCCGCAAACCTGCCCGGTGCGCGTCATTTTCCAGGCGATGCTTGAGCGTCCTGCAATCGTCACCGTCCCGATCCAAAATGACCAGGATTCGCCAACCGGCCGGCAGCCAGGAAGCATACCCCTTCAAGCGTTGCGGCAACTTCCGAAGCATGTCCTGCTTACATTCGTAAGTGTAGATCTGAAATGATAGATCGCCAATTATCTTGGGAACGATCACTTGCAATGCTGCTTCCATTGAGGGCTCCTCGGTGAGAATTTCGAGGTGGCTTACAATCACCGCGTGCGCCCTACTTGCCGGGGAGCGCCGGCATTGACCAATGGATCGCCAACGCCAAACCGGCCCTCCAGCCAGAGGTATCCTAACGAAGCCCCTGCTTCGACGAATTCCATTAAACCTCGTATATCTGCCGCGCGTTTCGTCTGCGTGTAGCCTTGTTCATCCCGGTATAGAATTCTAACCTCCCGGGGCTTGATCGAATTGAGAAAATGCGGGGAATGAGTTGTTACCAACAACTGGGAGTGTTCCGTCGCGCGCCGGCACTCTTCGCTCAACTCGGGCAACAACCGGGGATGCAGGAAGTTCTCCGGTTCTTCAATTCCGATGAAACGAGGCGGGTCCGGATCATTCAGCATGACGAGATAGGCGAGCATTTTGAGTGTTCCATCTGAAGCGAACCGGGAAAGAATAGGCTGCTCGAAAGGGGCATCCTTGATTTGTAATAGTAGCCGGCCATCCGCCATCGGCTCGGTCAGCACCTTTTCCAATCGAGGAACGCGCTGACGCAAAACATCAAGAATATGCTCCAGTTGATCCGGGCAACTTTCCCGCAAGTATTGAATCACATTAGGGAGGTTGTCGCCAGTCTTGCTAAGACGCTCCTGGGGCCCTGCTTCCGGCTGTCCTCGTGTATCCTCGATCGCCAAGTAAGAGACGTACCAATCCGTAATGAATTCCCGAAGAGCGGCAACACGCGGATGATCGGCGAATTGACCCAAGGCATTTACAGCTATCAAATCCGGCGATTTGAGCGGAATTTCGACCCGTTCATCCTCCTCATCAGGCATGTCGCCACTTACCGCCCGCCCTTTGCCCTGTTTATAATCAAGAAAACGAAAAGGCTTACCTCGGATTCCCCTCCGCCACTGCAGCCACTCTTCCGATACCACCGGTCCCCGATGTCCCTCATCTATGGCTAGATGATAGGTGATCATAGGCAGCCCGGGCCGCTCACGATATTTCAGTTCGATCATTACCGGCCCGGTCTGGCCTCTGGTCTTGAGTTCTTTCGATCTGCCACGACGATCCCAGGCCTGGCGAAGGCCGACCTCAAAGCATTCTGAAAGAAAGTTGAAGACATCGAAAACAGTAGACTTGCCGCTCCCGTTAGGCCCCAGCAACACCGTGAGGGGGGTAATATTCTTGAACTCTATCGAACGAAGTGCGCGATAGTTGTCAACGCGCAAGTACTCGATGCGCGCGGGTATGGAATTGTTCATGTGGGCCATGACAAGGCTGTCCCTTCCGTGTGCCCCCGGGCGTGGTTGGGCGCGAACTTCCATCATAATAGAAGGGACACCAAGTCTCACCTTCGCTGAGGCCCCTTATAACTTCCGCGTGAGGCTCAGATAGTAGAACGTGTAAGAGCGGCCGGGGGTCATCTTGTTCAGGAACTCGCCGTTGAGCATGTGGCCGATGCCGCCGCCCACTTCGGTATCCTTGGCAGGCTTCCAGAAGAACTGAACGTCGATCTCCTCGCCTACATGGCGCCCGCTGAGGCCCGCGGAGTCGCGCAAGACGAGGGCTCCCCCCGGGGCATAAAGGCCGTCCCGGGCGGACCCGAGCCACCAGGTGTGGAACTTGGCCTGGAGAGTCCAGTTTCGCCGTGGAGTGAGTTCGAGGAAACCGCCGAAGTGGCGGATGTTTTTCCATCCCACCTGGTCGGCGAGCCCGTACTTGTCATGCGGGGTCGGATAGAGGACGTCGAATGTCTGAAACCTGCCGTCGGAGGGGTCGCGGTCGCCGCTGCTCAAGTTCACGTCCGCCGTCGCGGCGGGTTTCCAGCGCCGCTCGCTGAGCGTCCGGCGGAGGCGCCAGTAGGTTGCCCAGGCACCGACACTCTGGGTGCCCAGGGACCCGCGCTGGAGGACCGTATCGCTCGAGGCATACCATCGCGCGCCGAAGGATTTGGTCACCCGCAGCCCTAACGACCCGGTGTCCTTGAGCACGGCGTGGGAGAGCCGCCAGTAGAAGTAGGGTTCCACGGTTCCCTGGCCGAGGAGCCGGTCGAATACGGCGTAAGCGCCGTGCAGGTTGTCGCCCGGGAGACTTCCGTCCCAGGAACCCTCGCGCGGAACGACGACTGTACTCGCGAAGGTGTCAAGCTTCAGACCACCGAGGCGCTCAGCCCGCAGGGTCAATTTCACGGCCTGGAATGTCCGCGCGATGTTGCTCCAGTTCGAGGCGCCCACCATGCGTTCTTCGCCATAGATGAGTTCCTGTCTTCCCACGCGCAACTGGAGAGGGAACTTGTCCTCGTCGCCGAATTGCACCCACGCCTGGCGCAGATCGAGGGTATCCTGCAACGGCGGGCCGTGTGTGAATTTGCTGGGGAAGAAGACACGCGCGTCCTGGGCCTGGCCGTAGAAGGTCATCCATTCTCTGGGGCGGAGCGTCATGCCAAACCGCACGCGATTCAACAGATAGCTGTCGCTGTTGGCGCCGCGCCAGAGCATGTTTTCCTGATCTTCGAACCGCGCCCGGTACTCGCCGTCAAAGCGCATCCATCGGGGAAGTTCGCTGTTCAGCGCCTCGAGGGGGCGCAATCCTCCATCCGCGTCGAGCGGAGCTGCCGCCAGCAGAATGGTCCAGATCCCGCGCAGTACAATTTTCATGAAGGCTACCGGATGACGCCGTTGCGTTCGAGGAACTGCCAGATTTGCGGGTACAATTCATCGAGTTTTTCTTTGGGAAATCCGTGTTTGCCGCCGGGCACGCTAATCATCTCCGCTTTCACGCCTACCCCCACTAATGCTTTGGTCAGCTTGACGCCATGCTCATAGGGCACGGTGGGATCGGCGTCTCCGTGCACCGTGAGAATCGGCGGCAGGCCTCGTCTCACGTAACTCATCGGTGAAAGGCGCCGCGCCAATACCAATCTTTCGGGAGATTCCGGCACCCAGGTGACGGCGTATTGCCGCATGTTCGGCCCGCTCAACTGGTCGGCCACGTCGGTAATGCCGTAGAAGTTCACCACCGCGGCTACCTTCGCCGGTTTTCCCAGCTTCGCCGATTTCGGCGTCATCCCCACCATCAGGGCGAGGTGTCCGCCCGCCGAACCGCCGGTAACCACGAGCCTCTTCGTATCCACGCTGTATTTTTTCGCGTTGCTCGAAAACCACTGGGCGGCTTTGAGCACGTCCTCCACTGCCGCCGGAGCCGGGGCCGCCTTGGCCAGGCGGTATTCGACGTTGGCCACCACGAAGCCCTTGTCGAGATAGCGCTTCACCCATTGCTCCCACATGGCTTCCTTGGTGCCGCCAACCCAGCCTCCTCCGTGGATGACGAGCACGCCCGGCCGTTTTCCGGCGCCACCGGCTTCGGGCGAGAACACGTCGAGCACCGTCTCCGGGTACTTGTCATAGGAAATGTTCCGGTCCGCCTGGATACCTGCCGGCAGCGGTGGATACTGCGGCGGGCGAGCCTGGCCGAATGCCGTGGAGGTAACCAGCAACAGGGTCGAGAGTAGGGAAATCATACCGGCCATTCTATCTCGCCCGCTCGAGCCGGAAGGCTCCATCGAGGACGATCGTCCCCTCCTGCCTTACGGTTCCCCTGGCGCGCTGATAGGCGAGTTCGAGGCGAACCAGTTCCCCGGTTGGAGAAAAGCGGACCTTCGCCTCCTTCCATTCCGGGCTCGAAAGAAATTCCCCGGCTGCCGCCAGCTGTCTGCCCGCCGCCGGGTCGTAAACGCGCCAGCCGACTCCGGAGTCCGCGGACAGTCCTTCTGTTCGGAAGCGGTAGGAAAACTCATAAAGCTGCCCCTTCATGACCGGCGCCGCCTGGGAGATCAGATCGGTTTGCTCGCCTTCTCTTCCGTCGAGTTCGATCCGGATCTGACGGCTTCCCCGGGCCCACGTGGAATGGACACCTGCCCGCCAGAGCAGCCGCCAGTCGAAGGCTTTTCCCAACGGCTCGGTTTCAAGGCGGGAGTTCGTCAGGGAAACACCCTGGGCCGGCGTGAGCTTGCCGTAGGGGAGCATTCCGCGCGCCGCCATGCCGTTCCAGATTTCCAGGGCGCCGGCGGCTTTTTGGGCGGCAATGAGCCGGTCGCACAGCAGGAGCAGGAGGTTGCGTTCCGCGGGCGCCGCGATTTCGAGCAGGGGTTGGGCGGCGGCGGCGGCCGAGTCGAGTTTTTCCTGTTCGAGGAGAAAGTGCACATAGGAGGCCAGGATGTCCCTCCGGGCGGGAATTCCCTGCCGCAAGACTTCGCCGCCGTCATTCGTCATTCGCCAGGCGAGTTGGAAGAGAGCCGTGCGGTCGCCGTGGCTGCGTTCGGCGGCGAGTCGGAACCAGGACCAGAAGCGCGCGCTGTCGCCCCGGCGTAAGTAGTAGTTGGCGAGGGCCCACCTCGGCTCCAAGGTGGCGTCCACCTGAGCCGCGCGGAGCAATAACCGTTCCGCTTCCGCGAAATCTCCGCGGAGTTCGGCATCGAAGCCCAATGCCATCCAGGCGCGGGAAAAGTAGGGGTTGAGTTGGACGGCGCGGCGGGGGTTTCCGGCGGCGTACTGATAGGCGGCATCAAGCGGTGCGAGTCGAGCGGCACGCTGCAGATCGGCGGGTTTGGCCGATTGGAAGAAGCGCTCAGCCCAGGCGAGGCGAGCGATGGAGTAAGCGGCGAAGAGGAGGAAGAGGGCGGCGAGGAAGGCGGCGAATCTCATGTACATCTGTAATACATTGTGGGACAACGACTTATTTTTTCTCACTCGCTCAAGTTCACCGGTGCGCCGGCCGAAGAATAGGGTGTAAGCCACGCACGGTGGCGAGCCCGGAACGGAGTTTGTATTGTCAGGAGAAGCTATGACTCGCGTGAATCTGAAACGGGGATGGAAGCTCTTCCCCTCGAAGCGTCTCGAAGCCGCGCTTGTAGTGGGGCTGGTGGCGCAATTGTCCATCGGATCGGCGGCCAGCCCTGTCATTGGGATTGTGTCCGCGGGCGGCAGCTTTGCCTTGGAAACGGCGGCGGTGCCGGGGAATGGGACGCTCTTCAATGGTTCCATGGTGGAGACGGGGAAGAGCACCTCTGAGCTGAGACTGCAAAATGGGGTTCGTCTGGTGCTGGACACGGGCACGCGCAGCCGGGTTTACCGGGACCATCTGGTGTTGGAGAAGGGCACGGGACAGGTGGAGCGGGGTGGAGCCTACCGGATTGAAGCGGGGCAGCTTCAGATTGAGCCGGGGCAGGGGCTGGCGAAAGTTTCCGTGATGGGACCGCGTGTTCATGTATCGGCTTTGGGTGGACCGGTGCGGGTGAGCAACGGCTCGGGGGTACTGATTGCCAGGCTGGAAACGGGCCGGGGGTTGGATTTCGAACCGCAGGAGGCGGGCGCGTCGGCTCCGAGCACGGTTTCTGGCTGTCTGGTGAAGAAAGACGGCCGGTTGCTGTTGACGGACGACACGACCGGGGTGACGTATGAAATTCAGGGAACCGGACTCGAGAAGGAGATCGGGAAAAAGGTGCAGGTGACGGGTGCGCTGGACCCATCCCGCGCGGCGGAACTCACGGTTCATGCTACACAAATCAAACGTTTGTCCGGGCACTGCTCGGTGACCGGGGCGGCCGCGGCCGCGGGCGGAGCGGCGGGCGGGGCGGCTGCGGGAAGCAGCGGTGGCGGTTCGGCCGGAGCGGCTGCGGGGCTTGCCATTGGAACGAAAGCAGTTATCGCTGGAGTGGTCGTCGCCGGAGCAGCTACGGGGACGGCGGTCGGACTGACCCGAAGCGACACGCCTTCCATCAGCCAATAGACCACCGAAGCACTCCTGTCTATACTGAGAGCCCCGGCTGTCTCTGTGCCAGGGCTCTTTTTATGCTTGCGTATTGCGGATTGCCGCCTTCCCGCCGATGTATTCTAAAGGAAGCTGTCCGCTCCTGCGTCCGTAACCCACAGGGAGTTTGTTGCTCATGCGTGTGTTGTTTGCGCTGTTTGCATGTCTCTCGCTATCGCTTTCGGCGGAAATCGTTCCGGGACGGTACATAGTCCAGCTTTCCGAGGCGCCGCTGTCGGCCACTGACGCGAAACCTCTCCGTGCGCGGTCGGCCGCGGAACGGCAAATCCGCGCCGCGGCGATTCGTCAGGAGCACACCGCCTTGCGTTCCCTGCTGGCTTCAAGGAACGCCAGAGTACGCGGGGAGGCGGATACCGTCCTGAATGCCTTGTTCGTGGAAGCAGCCGATGCCTCCCAACTCAGGACGCTGCCTGGTGTTGTGCGCGTCGCGCCGGTTCGCCTGTTTCGCGCCATGCTCGATCATGCCATTCCCCTTTTGAAGCTCCCCGACGCATGGGAGAAGGTGGGCGGCATCAAACAGGCGGGCCTGGGGGTGAAGATCGGAATCATTGATACGGGCATTGACAACTTCCACGCCGGCTTCCAGGATATGGATCTTTCCGTTCCGGACGGATTCCCCAAGGTGTCGTCGGAAGACAACCGCAAATTCACCAACAACAAGGTGATCGTTGCCCGCAGTTACGACGGGTCCACAGCCCGGGACAACTTTGGCCACGGAACTGGGGTCGCGATGGCGGCAGCCGGGGTGATGCATCTTGGGGCGCGCGGCAACATGTCGGGAACCGCGCCCAAGGCGTGGCTGGGTAACTATCGCGCGAGCGAGGGAAAACAGGGGACATTCCCGGAAGATTACGTCATCCAGGCCCTGGACGATGCAGTGAAGGACGGCATGGATGTGGTGAACCTCAGCCTGGGGGCTCCCGGAGTTGAGCCTTCCGCTGACGGGGTCTTCAGTGAAGCGATTGCGAATGCCGCTCAGGCTGGAGTGATCGTCGTGGGGGCGGCGGGGAACAGCGGTCCGGAACTGGCGACGGTTTCCGACGTGGGCTCGAATCCGGATGTGATCGCGGTGGGCGCCACACAGAACGACCGCATTCCCGCAAGTCCGGCTGTCGTCATACCGCCGTCCACGCGCCTGACGGCTGCTCCGGCCTCGAACAGCGTGGATGCGGATGCTGTCGAGGGACCCGTTGCCGACGTTTCGGCCGTCGATGGAGTTGGAACAGCCTGCGCGGCTCTTCCGGCGGACAGCCTCGCGGGGAAGGTCGCTCTGATCCAGCGCGGCGACTGCCTCTTTTCCGACAAGTTCGCCAATGCCGCGGCCGCCGGGGCGATTGCGGCGGTGATTTTCAACAATCAATCGAGCCCGGCGCGAGTTGGGATGGACGTCGGTTCGGAAACGCTGAAGGGTGTGATGATCTCGAGGGCGGATGGATTTACCGTCAAGGACGCTCTCGCCGCCGCCCCGGAAACGAAAATCAGGCTGATCTTCAGCCTGAACCTGCCGGTGGATCCGAACGTCATCACCGGCTATTCGAGCAAGGGCCCTTCGCCGGACCTGTTGCTGAAGCCCGACCTGCTTGCCGTCGGGGACATGATTACGGCGCTGAACGGCGCCGCGGAGGGCGATCCGAGCACGAGCCTGTATGTGTATGAGGAAGGCACAAGCCTGTCCTCGCCACTGGTTGCCGGAGCGGCCGCCGTGGTGAAAGCGGCGCGCCCGAATCTGACGGCGGCGCAGTATCGCTCCTTTCTGATCAACACGGCATCAGTGTTCCCCGCGGGCGATACTCCGCCCGGCGTGATGCAAAGCGGGGCAGGGCTGTTGAATCTGAGCGCGGCTGTTTCCTCCGTGGTCGCGTTTTCGCCCACATCGGTCAGTTTCGGGGAACTGGTGAACCAACCCCGGATCGTGCGCGAGGTGAGGGTGACCAACCTGGGGCCATCGGCGGACCTCTTCCGCCTGAGCTTGAGAAGTTCCAGCGACAGAATGCCCGGATTGTCAGACACGCAGATCGCTCTTGATGCGGGAGCTTCTCAGACGATCAAGCTGGCGTGGAATGACCCTACGCCGCCCGCCGGCGCGTACCAGGGTTTTGTCGAGGTCGCCGCGGATTCCGGCGCCTCCGCCCGCCTGCCGTACTGGCTGGCCGTCCGGGATACTGTCCCGAAGCAGATCGCGCTGCTCCAGCCGCCTGCCAGTGGAAATCCGGGTGCGTCGAAATTGGTGCTGGTGCGGGTGGTGGACCAATCCGGCCTCTCGCTGGTGGCGCCCGCTCCCACCGTCACGGCGGCGTCGGGCGGCGGTTCGGTGATCGGGGTGAGTCTGCTGGGAGAGCCTTACACCGGCGTGTATGGGGTGCGGGTACGGCTGGGCGACGCCGGAGGAGTGAACGTGTTTCAAATCCAGGCTGGAGACGTCCGGGCCGAGGTGCGGATCGACGGTTCGAACTGACACTTGACTGGCGGCCAACTCGATTTACTGTGCGGGCGAGTTCCTGAGAAGCGCAAAGGGCACGTCCCGCGCCCCCAAAGTACGAGGAACACCGCGATAATTCGCGGCGCGGGCGGGCTCCGTTTTGCGCGAGTTCCTGAGAAGATTGCGCACCGCATGCTATACTGGGCAGGTTGCCGTAAAGTGAAAGGAATTTGTAGTCTCCGATGAAAGCTGGAATTCATCCCGCCTATAACGAGTCCAATGTCATTTGCGCCTGCGGATCCACCTTCAAGACCCGCTCGACGCACAAAGGTGACATCCGCGTGGAAATCTGCTCGAGCTGCCATCCCTTCTTCACGGGGCGCCAGAAGCTGGTCGACACCGAAGGCCGCGTGGACCGCTTCAACAAGAAGGTGCAGCGTTCCAAAGAGATGCAGGAAGCTCGCAAGAAATAGAAAAGGCAGGCATTTCCGCCTGCCTCATTCCAAAATTCCAGTTCGGATCTCTCAGCAGCCGCCGCCGCTCGAGCTGGCCTGCTTTTGCTTTTTGGCCCGCTCCTCGAGCATCTTCTCGTATTCCGCCTTCTGTTCGGGTTTGAGCATATCGCGGATCTTGTCACGCTGTTCGTGTTGAATCTGTTTCATTTCGGGATCCATCCGGTCCCGTACTGCCTTGAACCTGGCTTTGGTTTCATCCAGGATGAACACGAGGTTGGACAGTTGAGCGGGGGTGAGCTTGAGCCTGGTCTGCATCTCGTTGAGGTATATCTTGCGGTAGCTCTCATGGGGCGCCTTGGCGCTCACGGCGCCTGCCGAATAGAGGCGGTATCCAAAGGCCCCCACCAGAGCGCCGCTCAGGAACACAAGCAGCAGATACAGCCCAATCCTGGGGGAACTAGGTCTCATTGCCACGCTACATCTCCGCTGTTATCCGGCACCACGTCGGAATACGCCATCATATCATTGGGATGTTCGCGTTCGAGAGCCTCCACATAAGAGGTTTGCACCACTGACGTCTGGTGGTAAGGGAGTACCAGAATGACGGCCATGGCGAGACACAAGGCGGCGGCAAAACTGACGAACATGCGAGTCCACCGGCCGAGCATCAACGGCAGAGTCTGCCCGGCTTCGATCTTCTGCCAGAGTTGCGGCATGAAATTCGCGCTCCCCTCGAGATCGGGGCAAGCCTGGCGGTATTCACGGAAGAGAACGTCTAACCTTCGATCCAACTCATCGTGTGTCATCCGAAACCCTCTCCCTTTTCACCATTCCCTATTCTACTCACTGCGCTCCTTATGCGCATCCCGGTTTTCCATTACTGAAAACGCTTTCAGTACGCGCTGTCTGGCCCGAAAGAGGCGGACCTTGAGCGCATTCTCGTTCACCTTGTAAACAGCTTCCAATTCCTTCAACGACAATCCTTCCACTTCCTTCAACGTCAACAAGATCCGGTCCTCCTCGGAGACGCGCCCCAAGAGAGACTGGACGTACTCGCGCAGATTCGCTTTCTTCTGCTCCTCGGCCCGCCTTTTCCCGCCGGCATCGGCGTCGGCCATTTGCAGTTGTTGCTCGGAGAGATCGGCCATGCGGGATTCGGGCCGCCGCTTCTGCCGCCGCATGTAGTCATAGGCGGCATTGACGGTGAGGCGGTAGAGCCACGGTTCGAACACTTCAGGGGCGCGGAGTTGTTCGAGGGAGTAATAGAGCCGTAAGAAGACTTCCTGTCCGACGTCCTCCACATCCTCGGGCCTCCCAATAAGGCGCGAGATCGTGCCGAGTATCCGCTTGCGGTAAACGTGCACGATCTCGTTGAAAGCGGCATCATCACCTTCTCTTGCCCGCTGTATGAGGCTAAAATCTATCAGCATGCCGCCCTTGATCCGGCGACACGAGTTTCCTATCAGTAGGGCGTATCGCCAAATTGATAGGTTACTACGGGAACGAGGGGGATGATTGCGTCCGGTTACCGGATGGCGGCACAGACCGCCACAGTCGTCATCCGGTCAGCCGCACACCAGACGGCCGTGAGGGATGGAGACCGTATCAGGCTCCATCTTATCGGGCTGTTCCACCATTGCGGTGGGTTGTGCATTGTAGAACACAATGGCTTCAATCAGGTGGTCAATGGCAGACCGTCGCAGGTAGAGGCGGCGAAGCTCCGCACGGACTCGCTGCGCACTCAAATGGGGAGATGGCAATGCGTAAGGCATTGTACTTATTCTGTGTGTACCAGTACTCTTATGACAATCCCCCCATATGCGGGTATGCCATGCTCTCTTTTGAGGGTACTTCTCCCGGTTCCTCTACCTCGAAGCGCTCAATAGAAACGCCATCAAGTCACTGATTTGCTGCATGTTATAGCCATCGAGCACGTTTTCCGGCATGATGGAGATTTTCGACAATCGTTTCCCCTTCAGGTTTGACTTGAGCACCTCGACGGGGCGCTCCTGGTCGCCGGTTTTGAGAATCATTTTCCTGTCGTCTTCCGAGACGAGGAGGCCGTTGATGGCATCGCCGTCCCTGGTTTCCACAATCCAGCTCTGGTACTGATCCGATATCGTTTTCGATGGCCACAGAATGGCTTCGAGAATGTCCTTTTTCTGGAACCGGCTGGTCAACGTGGTCAGGTCCGGTCCGAAATCCTTTCCGATGCCGCCATGCCGGTGACAGGATGCGCACTGGTCCTGAAAGACCTTCCGGCCGTCCTCGGGTTTGGCCTTCGAAGTCATGGGATCAAACATCTGGTATTCAAAGATCTCCTGCGGGCTGTATGCCTGGACGCCCTTCTGGCGGGCGAGCACGCTCGGACGGCCTTCGCGGTCATTCTTCCCACCCTCCTCGATTGGGGCAAACTCGGGGACGCGCGCATAGGCCATCTTTTTCTCGTCCGCATCGAAGAACTGGAGGGATGAATCGAACATGAAGTTGATATATCCGGTGAAGCTGGCCCCGCCGCGCCACCTGGCGGCCTTCGGGAACCAGTTCATGAGCTTGAGCTTCTGATCCTTGGTCCAGCCGTTCTTCATGGTTCGCAGCGAGTAGACGTAGTGCATCTGCAATTGGGGATTTTCTTCATCTTCGCGGATGGCTCCGAGAATCCTGCCGATTGCCTCGGGCTGACCACAGTAGGCGAGCAGGCGCGCGTATTCCATATTGAGCCGGTCTCCGGACGCTGGAAAGCGATTGACCACGGCGGCATGAATCTCCTTGCGCGCGCCCTCGGGGAGCCCTTCCTTATAGGCGATAGCCGTGAGTTGGGCGGCCCGCAACAGGCGGATTTCCTGATCGGCGGCGCGGGCTCCTGCCTTCAGCATGGCCAGTTCGCGGGCGAGGACCGGCTGAAGATCGGAATCCGATTGGGCCGTCCGTGTCAGGGCCACCAGAGCCTCGACACTGCCGTAGGGTCCGTCCAACTTCAGAGCCGCATCCTGCCATTTCGCGCGCGCCACGCGTTCGAGCGCGATCCGCGCGGCATAACGGACAAAACGGTCCGGATCATCTAATAATGCCAGCAGGTTCCCGGCGGGGGCCCACTCGGGCTTCTCGGGAGTCAGCCCCTGGCGCACCAGCGCCTCGGCGGCGCGGCGGCGCACGAAGGGGTCGGCATCTTTCAGGGCGCCCGCCGCCACAGCCTTCGCCTCGGCGGAGTTCTGTATTCCCGAAAGATAAACCGCGACGGCGCGGATGCTCGTGTCGCGGTCTTCGGCCAGGCGCTTCAGCAGTTCCGCGGAGGGGGCCGGACCCAACCGTTGGAGAATCAGGGCCGCCTGAACGCGGTCATCGGTGGCGGCGCGGGTATCCTTGGCCAGTTCGTCCAACTGCCTGCTCCACTCCGCTCCCATCGTGGTCTTCGCCTTCAGCAACGCGGCGTGCCCCCAACTCGAGAGTGGCTGCGGCTGGCGGACCACCGCCAGAATTCCCTTCTCCGGGGAGCGGGCAAACAGCTTCTCCCACCATCCCTGCGTGTAGCGGATGCGGTATAGCCCGCCGTTGGTTCCGCGGCCTCCCATGGTGAAGTACACAAATCCGTCGGGGCCCACCTCGAGATCGGTTACATTCAGCGGTTCGCCGTGCACAAATTCCTGCGGCTCGGACACCAGGCGGTAGGAGGCTCCGGCCCGCACCGGGCGAGAGATCAGAATCCGGCCTCGGGACCAATCCCCCTCGAGGAAGGCATCGAAGTAGGTCTGCGGGTATGCCGTGTGATGGTAGAACTCGACGCCCACGGGGGAACCGCGGCCCGCCTCGAAGAGCGGCGGCAGCGTGTCGATGAAGTCAGCGGGCAGTTTCCCCGATCCGCTGCGCCATCCGAAATCAGCGCCGGGGATGGCATGGAGGGTTCGCACCGGCCGGTACCAGGGCAGGTTGATATCCCATTCCATGTCGGAATCGAACGCGAAGATCTCCGCTTCCCGGTTGAATGCGAAGTCATAGGTATTACGCATTCCGCCGAATACGAGGGTGAAGGAGTTGGGCGGCCCCTGGTTCCAGCGGGTGAGGACGCCACCCGGGGCAAGAATTCCTTTGGCATGCCCGCGCGCGTCCCAGTAGCGCTCGAGCAATTGCGCCTCGTTGTAGTTTTTCAGAGGCGAGAGCGGATCGATCTGTTCGGGGAAAACGCCGGTGTGGTTTCCGAGAATCACCATGACCGACCCATCGGGAGCGCGGCGTATGGCGTGCGGCCCGTGTTCCCCCATGGTCCGTTCGAACTTGCTCACCAGGTCGAACGTGTCAGCCGCATCGTCGCCGTCCTTGTCCTCCATGCGGTACAAGCCCGCCTGCCCTTCCTTGACATCCTTGCCGATGGCGTAGAGTGTACGGCCGTCGAACCACATTCCCTGGGCGTGGGTGATCTTGTCGGAGAACACCTTCTCGCTTTCGAAGACACCGTCGCCGTCCTTGTCGACGAGGATGGTGGGGTGCAACTGCTCCTTCGAGACAACGGGACGGCCCAGCCTGTCGAAAGTCATGGCGATGAGGGAGCCGGTCATTTCCGGTTTGGCGGCTACTTCGAGGGTGAAACCCGGCGGAACCTGGTAGCGGGCCTTCTCCGTTTTCACGCGGCGGCAGGCCGGACTCAGCGCTATTCCCAGCAAGACGATGGAGCAAACGTAGATGCGGTGCATAGAGGATAAACCCTCTCAGCGTATCGCACTCAGCCGGCCGATTGTCCGCCGGGAGCGGGCTGAAATGTGCGGGAAGGACGCGATTCCCGGTGGCATACTGAAGCCGGCGGTCAACCATGATTCTGAATTTGACCATCTACAACCCAACCAGGATGAAAAAAGGCAATGTAAAGATGCGGTAGGAGCCGGTGGCGGGCACGCTGAGCGGAATCTCGGGTACGGGGGAAAGGCGAGGGCGCTGCTCGGCTGGGTGGATATAGACTTGTTCTATGGAACCGCGGCGTGACTGCCGCGCGAGGGCTTCGATCCGGACGTCAAGGCCTCGGACGCCGCTAGCGGAAGGGCGATCAGAAGGTGATGGAGACCATCGCCTCGATCTGGTCGCGGCGCGACTTGGTGGCGAAGGAATCGAAGCTGCGGTCGAGCCAGCGCGTGTAGCGGACCTCGGGAACGAGGTGAATGCCGAAGTCATCGACAAACTGGGCTCCGATGCCGCCGACCACCCCGCGGGCGTTCTTGTGCGCGACGGGGACGGGAGTCGTCTTGCAGCAGGAACTGGTTCCGTTCAGGATGGTCGAGGTGCTTGTGCGGAGATTGCTGACGTGGCGGACCGCGCCGCCGCCTTCGAAGAACCAGCGGGCCCCCTTGGTGAAGCGGTCCTTGTCATAGCGCCGGAGGAGCACAGAGAAATCGAGCAGGCGGGCGGAGGTGTCGGAGATATCGGTAATGAATGTCCTTTCGTCGGCGGTCGTGTTCGGGTTATCGATGCCTTCGATGGTGTCCTTGATGTTCTGGAAACTGATCTTGTGCAAGAGGCCGGTGGCCACAATGCCGTACTTGGGCTTGACCATGAACTGCGCCGTGATGCCGCCGCCGAAGCGGTGTCCGAAGGGGTCGGTCCCTTTCGAACTCAGGTCGCTGATGACGGGCGGCGAGGCGGTATCGTTGGTGGTGGAGCCGTCGATCATCGGCTTGAAGCCGTAAACGGCAAGGGTGGCGCCGGCGGAGAAGCGGCGGATGTAGACTTGCTTTTTCAGATACTCGGGAGCCTGCTCGGTGGTCTGTGTTTTCCTTTCCTGCGCGGGAAGTGAGGGCGCGAGCAGGGCCAAGGAGGTCAACACCAGCGCGGGGACTGCACGGAGGGAGCCGGCAAGAACTGATCGATACAAATCATTCACCTCGAAGATTCCGGGATCGAGACCCGAATTGTTCAGGATACTTCCTGCGATCCGGCCGGCGCAACGAAGATTGGATGGGGGCACTTGTAAGGAATGAACCCGCAAACGCGATTTGCGGTTGCGCCGGGCAAGGTTTACTTTCCCAGGCGGCATTCGTCATGGACGGCGCGGACGGCCTTTTCGAGCCCTTCGCGGCGGACGACGATGGCGATGGTCAATTCGCTCGAACCCTGGGCGATGGCGATGATATTGACGTTTTCGCGCGAGATGGCGGTGAACATGCGCCCGGCCATGCCCGGGGCGCCCTTCATTCCCTCGCCCACGATGGCGAGCAGGCCGACGTTCTCGTCGACCATGAAGGGTTTCAAATAGCTATGGGCGAGTTCGAGCGCAAAGGCAGTCTCGAGGCTCGCCATGGCGTGCGGCAGTTCATCGCGCCGGATGAGGAAGCAGAAGTTCTGGCGATAGCTGGAACTGGTCATGGCGAGGACTTCGGCGTTGGCCTGCGCGAGCGCGGCGAGAGCGCGCGACATCACCATGACGCTGTTCAATTCCGGGTTGGCCGGTTCCACGGAAACGAGCGCGACATTGCCCATGGAGGTGACGGCGCGCGGGCCATGGGGGGCGTCCACGGTGGGGGCAATCCTGGTTCCGGGCTTATCGAGGGCGAAACTGTTCTTGCTCCATACGGGAATACCCTTGGCAACGAGAGGGGCGAGAGTCCGCGGATGGAGGACCTTGGCTCCGTTGTAGGCCAGTTCAGCCGCCTCGGCGTAGGTGACTTCGGGGAGGACGGCGGCGTTGGGGACAAGGCGGGGGTCGGCGGTCATGATGCCGTCGACATCGGTCCAGATCCAGAGGTCGGAGGCGTGGAGAACGGCGGCGAGAATGGAGGCGGAGAAGTCCGAGCCGCCGCGGCCGAGGGTAGTGGGGCGGCCGTCGAGGGTAGCTCCATTGAATCCGGTGACGACGGGAAGGATTCCGGCCTCGAGGAGCGGGAGGAGGGTCTTCCTGGCCCTCTCGCGGGTAGGCCCCATGAGCGGAGTGGCGTTGCCGAAGACGGCGTCGGTGACGACAACTTCGGCGGCGTTGACGGGTTTGGCGGGGACTCCGCTTGCTTCGAGGTGGGCCGCGATCAGGTGGGCGGAGAGACGCTCCCCCACCGCGACCGCCTCATCGACGGAGCGCGGCGGACGTTCGCCGAGCATCATGATTCCCTGGGCAATGCGGCGGAAATCCGCGATGATGGAATGGATTGCTTCGAGCGCGGAGACGTGGTTTTCGGGGGGCAGGAGTTCGCGGCAGGTTTGGAGGTGGCGCTCTTCCAACTGCGCGAGGTTGGCATCGAGTCCCGCGCGGTCATCGCCTTCCGCCTTGCGGAGCGTATCGAGGAGGAGATCGGTGACCTTCGACATGGCGGAGACGACAATCACAACGGGCCGCTGCCGCATCTGCTCCGCGCAGATGGAGCCGGCCACACGCATCCTTGCGGCGGAACCCATGCTGGTTCCACCAAATTTCATGACGAGCAAATGCTTCAACGTCCCAATTCCTTTCCATTCGATGTGCGATCGCGGTAGATCTTGAGGATGGCTTCCTCGACCTGTTCGATAGTCATGCGGCTGGTGTCGAGGAGGAAGGCGTCGATGGCCTGCCGGAGGGGGGCTTCGCCGCGGGTGGAGTCGCGCTGATCGCGTTCGCGAATCTCACGGACCACATGGTCGAGGCTCCTGTGGTCTCCCTTGGCTTCGAGGTCGTGGAGGCGGCGCGCGGCTCTCACCTCGAGGCTCGCATCGAGGTAGATCTTGATGTCGGCATCGGGGAACACGTTCGTGCCGATGTCCCTGCCCTCCATCACCACACTTTGACGCGCTCCCATTTCGCGCTGCTTTTGAACAAGGGCGCGGCGCACGGCCGGCACGGCGGAGACCCTGGAGGCGGCGTCGGACATCTGCTGCGTGCGGATGAGAGCGGTGATGTCCTCTCCGTTGAGAAGGACGGAGCCGTCCTGGGCGAGGTCGAGGACAGCGGCGAGGGAGAGTTGCTCGAGGCGATGGCTGTCGGCTAGATCGGTGTTGGTGCGGACAGCCCAGAGGGCAATGGCGCGGTACATGGCGCCGGTGTCGATGTAAAGGAAGCCGAGGCGTTGCGCGAGGCGTCTGGCAATGGTGCTCTTGCCAGCTCCGGCAGGGCCGTCAATGGCAAGGATAATCTTCCGGGAGGACATGCAAACCCTTAATTTTAGCGCGGTGGGGGCTAAGCGCAGGGAGATATCGCCGCGATCGAGGGGATATAGAGATCGATGGGGGCGGCCGGCGCCAAAGTAGGCGAGCGGGTTTCGTCTAAAGGCGGCTGCTTTGGCCGATGAGAGCAGTAAGCGCAACATGAGGACGCAACCTACGCCGGTAGAAACGAAGGCGGTTTACGACGAGCCCGCGATTCAGGCGCATTGCCGCCGGGTGGGCGCGACCGCGGTAGAAGTGGCCAAGAAGCTTGGCTGGAAGGGGGAGCAGCAGCGCGCCCTGCGTGCGGCTGCCGATTCTCACCATATATTCGCCAACCGGGTGGGACCGCTGCTGCCGCGGCTGCTGGAACACATTTTCGGATATGCCGCTCAGGAATCTCCGGCGGGGGCGCCACCGGGCGAGGAGATGGCGAAACTACTCGAGATGAGTTGTTTCTTCGTCGAGCGGTGGGAGTTCCTGCCTTATGAAGTGGCGCGGTTCGAACAGATGATTGAGGAATTGCGCATGATGGCGCGCGACGGATTTTTTGAAAACGCGCATGTGGAAGGGTTGGCGAAGGTGCCGGGGGCATCGCTCGCGGAAGTGAAGGCGGTGGTTTCGAAGCTGCCGGTATTTCCGGCGGCGGCGCTGAAGGCAATGCAGTTGGCTCAGAATCCGCTGACGAGCGCGATGCAAATGGAGCAGATCGTGGGAACTGACCCTGTGCTGGCAGGGGAGGTGCTGCGCATGGCCAATTCACCACTGTACGCGTCCACCGTGCCCTACCGGAGCATCCGGCAGGCTGTGGTGGCGATGGGGATTCCGGAGTGCTGCCGGATACTTTCGGCGGCGGCATTCCGGCCGATGTTTCAGAGTCCGCTGATCCGGCCGCTGTGGAGCCATTCGACAGAAGTGGCGCGGATAGCCGAGTCGCTGGCGCGGCTAACGGGGAAAGTGGAGCCGGAGGAGGCATTCCTGACCGGGCTGGTGCACGACATAGGGCGGCTGGCGCTGTGGAAATTGCCTTCCCGGCTCACGGCACAGTATACGGCTCTGCTCGGTCATGGCTGCGAACCGATGTTCGCGGAAGTACTGCTCTGTGGGTTCGACCATTGCTCGGCCGGAAGGGAAGTGATGCGGCATTGGGGGCTACCGGACCGTCTGGGTGAGGCGGTGGAGTATCATCATCAGCCGGAGCGGAGCGATTCGGTACTGGCGCAGGTGTTGTACCTGGCCGATCATTGCAGCGGCAGTCAGGAAGACCTTCCCAGCATGGCGCGGTTTCGCCACGCGCAGGAGAGCCTGGGTGTGACGAGTGAACAGTTGCGCTCGATTTCTTCCCCGCCGCCAATGTGCTGAATGGTAGATTGGGGCTGATGAACGTATTTGTCACTGGCGCGAGCGGATATATCGGCGGCGTGATCACGGAATACTTGAGGAAGGCCGGCCACACGGTGAGCGGCCTGGCGCGGTCCGATGACGCGGCGGAGAAGGTGCGCAAACTGGGCGCCACGCCGGTCACCGGAGACCTGCGGAATCCGGCAAGCGTGGTTGCGGGCGCGGCTCGGGCCGACGTGGTGATTCATACGGCAATGGCTTGGGGACCGGATTCGGCGGCGCTCGATCAACAAACGGTGCGCGCCACGCTGGACGCGTTACGCGGCAGCGGAAGGGCATTCCTGTACACGAGCGGGGTGTGGGTGATTGGCGATACCAAGGGACGCGTTGCGGGAGAGCTGACGGTATTGCGGCCGCCGGCGCTGGTCGCCTGGCGGCCCGCCGTGGAGAAGATGGTGATCGAGAGCCGGGACGCAAAGGTGGAAGGGGTGGTGATCCGGCCGGCGATGGTATACGGACGCGGTGGGGGAACGGTGGGCGGCTTTGTCCGCCAGGCAAGGACGCAAAAGCTGGTGAGGATTGTCGGCACGGGGAACAACCACTGGAGTTTCATCCACGTGGACGCGCTGGCGGAGCTTTATGTACGGGCGGTGGAGCAAACCCCGGGAGGGGAGTTGTTTTTGGCGGCGGACGGCCCGGCATTCACGGTGCGTATCGTTGCGGAGACGGTGGCCACGATGAATGAGGCGCGAGTGCAGTTGTGGCCTCTCGATGAGGCCCGGCAGCAGATTGGAGCGATGGCGGATGCCTTGGTGATGGACCAGAGGGTCATGAGCACAAAGGCAGGCCGGATGTTGGGCTGGGCGCCGAAATGGCCGAATGTGCTCGATGAGATCCGGAGCGGATCGTACGTGGGCGGATAGGCAGTCTGGCTTGCCCTTGTAGACTTGGCCGCGAGGCCAGACTCGCGCAACAAGCACCGTAGGCGGAGTTTGGCACACCGTGAACAGAATCCTCCAGTCCCCTACACGGCAGCTTCGCTCTTCACGGTTTACCAGTGATTTCGAGTTAGCAATCGGATCATTTGCCAGCTTTTGCAGGGCAGCAATAATGCGTTCTCGATTCGGCCTGTCCAGTTTGTCGATGTACTTTGCTGCATCGCGAGAGAGTTGGACGCGATAGGCCAATTTTGATATCTCGTTCTTAGCCTTACAAGAGTGATTCCAGATCTATAGTCTCGCCTCTTTCATGCTCGGCCAGAGCCTTGGAGACGTCCTCACCAACCCTGGGATCGAAGCTCAGTTCAAAGTGCTCGATAATGTCCTCCAGTTCCTCCATTTGCCGGCGTAGAATCTTCAATGGACCTCTGGTGAGAAGGTTTGTTGTGAATCCAAGATCGTCGAGCATACTGACGAGAGCAGACATGCCGGAGAGCAACTCCCTTAGTTGAACGATGGCCGCTTGAAGATCCCTTGGGGCCATCTGAACGATGCTGTTAGCATGTCTGATGGTGCGCCTGGTCTTGCGATTGGTCCACCGAAGGAGAACGGGAATTATCAGTCCCCGGGAATGTTGTCGCAGCTTTACGGTGAGTGTGGCAACGGCGGCCATAGTTTGGTAGTAGACCATGTCACCAGGCCCAAAAGCAGCTTCCCTCATGCTCTCCGCCTTCTCCCCACGCTTAAGAGCATAGCATTCGCTGTGCTGGACTGACCTTGGCAGATCCACCAGGAGGCCAATTGCCATCCGGTTCTTTCCATCAGCATACTCAGCACAGACGCAGGCAGGATTGTCAACGCAGGCGGCTGTGACAGCCGCTATTTCTTTGCCGGCAATTTGCGGAACATGAGGTTCCGGTACTCGACGACGCTTCCTTTATTGTGCTGCTGAAGCGCGAGGTAGCCCTTCATATGGAGGCGCTTCTCATCGACGTAATCGACGGTGACCTTGCCGTTCACTTTGATGATGATGTGATTACCGTCGGCGATGATGTCCTGGGTCCACCAGGTGTCGTCGGGGACGAGTTGGTCGTAGACCTTGACGAGGTTGTAGAGGGAACCGGTCTTGACCGGATCCTTGTGGGTGTTGTTGACCTGGGCCTCGTAGCCGTTGGGCCAGCCGGGCATGAATTCGGCGCGGAAGTACATGCCGGAATTGCCGCCGTGGTTCAATTTGACCTCGGCGCGGAATTCGCAGTTTTCGCACTGCTCGCCCATCCAGAAGAGGTGGCTGCGCTCGCCGTCGCCGACGATGGCTCCGTTCTTGACGCTCCAGCTTTCGGGATTGTCGCCGGCCTTCCAGCCATTGAGGGTCTTGCCGTCGAACATCGAGACCCATCCATCCTTGCCCGGCTTGGGGGCCTTGTCGGCGGCCGCGGCGAGGATGGTTGCCGCCGCGGTGAGAAGAGAAAAAAGAATCCACTTGGCTTTCATATGTTCTATCCAACTTCTGCGGTTTCAAACGTAACGGACACCACTTCAAACTGGTTCGCTTCGAGACTATCCCTGGTTTCGACAGTGCAGTTTGCGGCGCGAACCGCCCCCATCACGTCCGCCTTGACGGAATCGAAGAGGAGGGCGGTTTCCGCATTGCAGGCAAGGTGAAGCGAGCCGATGGAGCGCCCAACCGAAACGCCGGATTCGCTCTTGGTTTTGTTTACCGTGCTCAAGGCGGAGATGGCTGTGTCAAATAGCTGGCCGGCGGCGCCTTGAGTGGGCAGATCCGCGGCAGTGGGCCAGGGCGCGCGATGAATGCTGCCATGCCCCGTCTCCCCGGCGAAGGCCCAGGACCAGATCTCCTCCGTAATGTAGGGAACGAAGGGCGCAAAGAGGCGCAGGAGGACGTTGAGCGCCAGCCGCAGGGTGGCGACGGCGGAGCCGCGTCCGGCGGGGTCGGTTTCCGATCGGGACCGGGCTTTGACGAGTTCGAGATAGCTGTCGGTGAGGCCGCGCCAAAAGAAGCGCTCGATCTCGCCGAGGGCGTAAGAATGCTCGTACTTGAGGAACTGCTCAGTGGCGCGCTCGACGAGTTGCCGGAGTTGCTCGAGGAATGCCAGGTCAAGAGGATGGGAAATAGGGTAGGGCCCGGCGGTTTGCATGAGGACGAACTTACCGGCGTTGAAGAGTTTCGTCACCAGGCGCTTGCCCACCTTGAGGACATTGGTGTCGAAAGCGGTATCGGCGCCGAGGCGCGCATTGGCGGACCAGTAGCGCACGGCGTCGGCGCCGTATTCGTCGAGCAGGTGCATCGGCGTAACGACGTTTCCCTTGCTTTTCGACATCTTCTTGCGGTCCGGGTCGAGCACCCATCCGGAGATGGCAACGTGATGCCACGGGACATCGGCCGCGTGGAGCCACGCCTTCACAACCGTGTAGAAGGCCCAGGTGCGGATGATCTCATGGCTTTGCGGGCGCACGTCGAACGGGAACAGGTTCGAGTGCAGTTTCGGATCTGTTATCCATCCGGAGGCGATTTGCGGGGTGAGGGAACTGGTGAACCAGGTGTCGAAGACGTCGGCTTCGGCAACGAATCCGCCGGGCTGATTGCGCTGGGATTCGGCAAATCCCGGCGGAGCGGTTGCCATGGGATCGACAGGCAGGGTTTCTTGAGCGGCGAGAATCGGCTGGGCGTAATCGGGATTGCCCTCGCCATCGAGGCGGTACCAGCAAGGGAACGGGACACCGAAATAGCGCTGGCGGGAGATGCACCAGTCAAACTGAAGGTTTTCCGTCCACGTGCGGTAGCGGTGTCCCATGAATTCGGGATGCCACTGGATGCGGTTGCCGCAAGAGATGAGTTCGTCCTTTTTGTCGAGCAGGCGGACGAACCACTGGCGCGTGGAGATGAACTCGAGGGGCTGGTCGCCTTTCTCGAAATACTTGACGGCATGCTCGATGGGCTTGGGGGGATTGACGAGGGCGTCGCCGAGGAGATGCTCCACCATGATTTTGCGCGCCTGTTTGGTGTTCTTACCCGCGAGGTGGGCATAGGCCTCGTTGGCGGCCGCGGGGTTGGTGCTTTCCCATCCGGGCTCGCCGTAGGTGACAGGCATGAGCCGGCCGTTGCGGCCGAGGATCTGGCGGTTGGGGAGGCCTTGCTCGCGCCACCAGCGGACGTCGGTGGCGTCTCCGAAGGTGCAGACCATGAGGATTCCGGTGCCCTTTTCGGGATCCGCAAGTTCGCTGGGGAAGATGGGGACCGGGGCATGAAAGACAGGGGTGACGGCGCGTTTGCCGAAGTAGGGCTTGTAGCGCGGATCATCGGGATGGGCGGTGACGGCGACACAGGCGGCGAGCAGTTCGGGGCGGGTGGTAGCGATGATGAAGGTGGTGTCCGAGCCCTCGACCCCGAAGCGGATGTCGTGGAAATGGCCGGCGGTGTTGCGGTCTTCGACTTCGGCCTGGGCGACGGCGGTCTGGAAATCGACGTCCCACATGGCGGGAGAGTCGACGGCGTAGATGTGGCCCTTCTCGAAGAGGTCGAGGAAGCTGTACTGGGCGGCGCGGCGGCAACGCTCGTCGATGGTGGAGTACTCCTGATGCCAATCGACGGAAAGACCGATGCGGCGCCAGAGAGACTTGAAGGCTTTTTCGTCCTCGGCGGTGAGGCGCAGGCAGAGTTCGATGAAATTCTGCCGCGAGACACTGACGGGATGCTTCTCCTTAGCCGCGGCGTCCGTGTCGAAGTTTTCCACGTAGGGGACAGTGGGGTCACAGCGGACGTTGAAGAAGTTCTGCACGCGGCGCTCGGTGGGAAGGCCGTTATCGTCCCAACCCAGGGGATAGAAGATGTTGCGGCCCGTCATGCGCTGGAAGCGCGCCATAAGGTCCGTATGGGTGTAGGAGAAGACGTGGCCGACGTGGAGAGACCCGGAAACAGTGGGCGGCGGCGTATCGATGACGAAAGAGTCACCGCGGGCGCGGGTGGGGTCGAAACGGTAAACGCCCCAGGCCTCCCACTGGTTGTCCCAGGATTCCTCGGCCTGGCGGGAATCGAAATGCTTCGGTAGTTGCGAAATATCCATGTACGTCGATAGGGATCGGAGGGTAAACCTTCAGGGTATCAAAGGGAGGGGCTCAGAAAATGCTGGGGGACTCGGATGGTCAGCCGCTCCGCCCTCAGCAGCCGGCCCTTCAACTCCTCGCTTGCCTCCGTCAGAGGATTGGTTGTCGTAAACCACACGCGGTGTCATGAAAACAATCAGCTCCGCGTGCGACTTCGTGTACGTGCGGTTCCCAAACAATGCTCCAATGACAGGCAGGCGGAGCCGTCACCTGCGTTGACATTGCGCTGGGCCTTAGTCTGGCCGGGTGGCGCCGGCCTTTGCCCGGATGCCGTGATTTGGGGGGGATTGCCACCCCCGGATTCCGCTTCTTGCGCAGCGTTGCCGGCTGAGGTTCAAACCGTCCCTGAAATCAGCGTTCCTTGATCAGCCGCTCCACCCTCCGCAGCCGGCCCTTCAACTCCTCGCTTGCCTCCGTCAGTTGATTCGTGTCGTAAATCACTCGCGGCGTCATGAAAACAATCAGCTCCGTACGCGCCTTCTTGTAGGTGCGGTTCCCAAACGCCGCTCCAATGACAGGCAGGCGGTGCAGACCAGGGATCCCGGAACTGCCCTCGCTATTGGTCTCCTGAATGATCCCCGCAATCGCCACCGTATCCCCATCCTGAACCGTCACCTGCGTGTTGACATTGCGCTTGCTGAACGACGGGGATTGAATGCTCGCTGAAGCCGCAGGCGGCACCGCGCTGCTCACCTCCTGGTTGATCATCAGCGTGACGATTCCGCTCGGAATCACGCGCGCGAGTATTTGCAGGGTGACGCCGGCATTGCGGTTCGTGATGCTGTTGGCGAACACCGAATTCCCGCCCGTCTGGACGCCGCTCGGCGATGTGGCGCTCAGAGTCGGCACTTCCTCGCCCACATTCACCAGTGCCGGAATGCTGTCGGTGGCAATCACGGACGGAGCCGAAATGGTTTTTGCCCGTCCGGTGGATTCCTGCGCCGAGAGGAAGGTCAGCAATTCCTTCGTCTGCCCCACCAGGTGCGCTGTCTGGAGCGTGGTCGTCAGGCCATCCATGCCCGCCTGAAGAATGCCTTTGTTGTTTTCGCGGCCCGCAGTGCGCTTCTGGAGGAATGCCTGCACGCCGCTCGCGAAATCGCCCGTAAGCTGCACCTCATAGATCCGCGCCTCAATCAAGACCTGCCGCGGGGGAACATCCAGTCTTTCGAGCAGCCGCAGAATCTGGTCGTACTCGGCCGGCGTGGCCTGGATCAGGAGCGTGTTGTCGAACGGATTGGGGACAACGCGGGGAATTCTCACATTCTGTGTTCCCGCAGCCGCCGCGCCGAGGTAGGCGCCCGTGAGATCGGTACCGGCGGGGGGAGGCGTCGACGTAGCGGCCGGTGTCGTGAGAGGAACAGCGGAAGAGGCGCTTTGCGGAAGAACGCCGCCGCCGCCATAGGCGGGCGCACCATAGCCCATACCGCCGTAACCCATCCCGCCGTAACCCATGCCGCCATAGCCCATACCGCCATAGCCCATGCCGCCGTAACCCATGCCGCCATAACCCATGCCGCCATAACCCATGCCGCCGTAGCCCATGCCGCCATAGCCCATGCCGCCGCCCATGCCGCCGTAGCCCATGCCGCCATAACCCATGCCGCCGTAGCCCATGCCACCGCCCATGCCGCCGTAACCCATGCCGCCATAGCCCATCATCCCCATCATTCCGATCATCCCCATTCCTGCTCCGCCGCCGTAGAGCGCCATGATCGCCATGGAGAGCATGAACGCCTGGCCGTACTTGACCCGGTAGACGTAGTTGTCCGTGGACCCTGCGGTGCTCTTGACGGGCACGTCGAGTTTCTTGATCCAGCGTTCCACTTCCTCGAAGACGCCGGGGTTCGGAGCCACGGCGATGATGGTGTTGATGCGGTCAACGGCCAGAAACTTAATCGAGCTGTTCTTCTCGCTCATCGCGTATGCCTTGAAGACCGCGTCGAGTTCCTTGGCGATGTCCGACGGACGCCCGTTCTTGGTCTCAAACAGCCTCACGCGCTTGCTGGCGAAGGTGTCGCTGTCGAAGAGGGCGATCAGTTCCATCGTGCGCCGCAGGTTGCGGTTGTTGTCCAGAACCAGCAGGAGATTAGCGGGATCGTAAGTGGATACGGATGATCCTTCGCCGCGGAACGGTTCGAGCAGCTTCACCATGTCCGCCACCTGCACATACTTGAGGAAAACGAGGTTCAGCGACATTCGCTCGTCCTCGGGAATGTCCTGCGGATTGGTGGTGGTTTGCGGTTTGAGAGGGAGCCGGCTTACTTCAGCGATAGGCACAATACGGAAGATGTCGCCCACCTGCACCATCGCCGCCCCATTGATGCGCAGAATCGTCTCGAGCAGCGAGCGTACTTCCACGCCTCGGATCTCCCCGTAGGTATGGATGATGACACTGCCTTTGATTCGCGGGTCGAGGATATAGTTGATCTTCAGCCGGCGGGCGAGAATGTCGATCACGTCGGTAAGCGAGGCATTGGGTAAATCCAGAACCATCGGAGCCCCGGCTGGGGCGGCCGCCGGCGGCTGCTGGGCCGGCTGCTGCTGCGGGGCCTGCGGATACAGCAGAGTGGCGCAAAGTAGAAGGCTCAGAAACCGGGTGTGCATGTCGTTACTTCCCCGTGCTTGCCGATGCGGTGTTGTGCGCTTCCTGGGCGCGCTTCCAGACGGCGGCCTCCGTCTCATTGAGTTCCGTCTTCTTCGCCGTCCAATGCCGCGGACCGAATGGGCTCGGCCCGGTGAACGCCACCGAATCACCGGCGTCCGTGGCTGTCCAGTCCGTGGGGACCGGCGCCGGCGTCTCCGCCTTCTGCTCCGGACCGCGCATGATACCGAACGGCGTTTTCCGGTAGGTCCACGCCTGGCCCTTGGGGTCCACCCAGCGGTAGAGACCCGGTGAGATTTCCTTTGCGTCCGCGGGGATTGTGACCGGGGCGGGAGTCTTCCGGGCGGGTTTGGCCTTCGACGCCGCCTTCGCCGGAGCGGTCTTCTTCGCCGGCTGCTGGGCCAGGGCGGCGGACGCGAACACCGCCAATGCGGCCAATGACATGGTTATTTTTTTCATGCGAAAGACTCCTCTTCTCTCTTTACTTGCTGACCGGCTCCCAGCGGCATACCTTGCCGAAGGGCGACTCCGAGACCACCTTGCGCTTGCCGTCCACCACCGTGCCGGGAGGCGAAGGATCGTTGGCGTTGCATGCCGAAATGCCCATGCCCATATCCGCCCCGGGACCCGTGCGCGCCGGCTCGGGAGGCTTCGGCGGAGCCGCCTGGATCGAGGTGACCGGCCCGGGGCGGCCCGACTCGGCCGGCGGCGCCGCCGAGCGGTCCTGCAATTCGGCAAACCGCTTGACGAACTTCTTGTCCTCCCACTCGAGGGTGAGCGCATCGTTTCCGATTTCCGCCAGCTTGAACTCGCCCACCTTGTCACCCGCCTTGAAGGGACGCTGCCGCCCCGGGCCGTCGTTGAGAATCGCCGTCAGGCCGTCCCCCAGGTTCATCACGCCGTAAAATTTCGGGAATGCAGGCACGGGCTTCGGCGCGGCTTGTTCCACAACCACATTCGGATTGCGGTCCTTCGAGAACAGCATCTGCTGGGCCACGTCCAGATAGCCGGCGGCTTGCAGCGAGGCCGGAGCAGGCTGCGGCGTAACCGGAGGAGGCGGAGCAGGCTTCACCACCTGCGACAGCATCTTCTTTTCCCGTTCCCGCGCGGCTTGCCATTCCTGCCGCAACTGCCGCCCCAGCAGTCCCAGCGAAACCAGCAGAACCAGATTGAGCGTCCACAGCTTCTTTCTCAAAACGACGCTCCCTTCTTCTCCGGCACGAGCCGCTTGGGAACCACCGCCGATACGGAAAGCCTCACATTCGTGGTCTTCTGCTTCTGGTTCGCCGAATAAATGCGCATTTCACTCACAGCCGTGATTTCGGGCTGCGTGGTCAGCTCGGTGACGATGTTCAGCAACTGCTCGATGCCGCACTCGATGGTCACAGTCACCGGCACCTCGCCGTAGTTATCCCCCAGCGGCCGCACGCTGCCGAATTCACTGGCGCGGATTTCCACCGCGGGGCTCTGCCCGTGAGCCACCCGGCGGACGGTTTGCAGCAATTGCGCCTGCGCCTGAGCCGCCGTGTCCGCCTGAAGAATCCGCTTTTCCCGCGCAGCGAGCTGGGCGGAGACTCGTTTGTAGATCTCCTCCCGCCCCGGAACCTGCGCCGCCAGCTTGCGCATCCGCTCCAGCCGCTTCTCGGCGCTCGAGATGCTCTCCCGCGGGGTATCTGCCTCGCCCGCGGCCGAGGAATCCGTGATCAGGACATAGAGCATCACCCCGATGGCCGCGAATCCGAGAATCAGCAGCGCGCGCCGGTCGCGTTCGGAAAACGTCACGGGGCCACTCCTTCTCTCGCCGCGCGAATGCGGAACACTTCGACGTTGCCCACGCGGCTGATGGGAATGACAAATTCCGAGTTCTGGAATTGTGGCGAGCTGTCGAGCGCCTTCAACAGGCTGGTGGCCTGATCCGATTCGCCGGCAACCACCAGGCCCGTGCGGCTCAGCTCCAGCGTATTGAGCCACGCCGGCGCCGCGATGACCCGCGTCGCTTCTTTCAGGGCGTCAAGATCGGACTTCGTGCGGATCTGGAACTGATCAAGAATGCGAATGCGGTCACGTGTCTGCGTAATCCGGCTATCGACCTGCGACAGCCGCTTCGCCCGCGGCTCCAGGAACTTGATTTCAGCATTCAAAGCATCGAGGTAGCGCCGGTCCTCATAGCGGTGGTAAAAACCCAGGGCGGTAAGCGCCAGCACCAGCAATCCTCCCAGTGCGAGAGTGGGCACATAGATGAGCCGGGAGGATGTGCTGCGCTGGGCAGAGGGAAGAAGATTGACGGGCAGAGCGAATCGCGGACAGGCCGCGGCCAGCGAGGCGATATAGGCCAGCGTGTAGTTCTCCTCGCCGGCTTCGGGAGCGCGCCGCGGAGAGGGAAGGATCGCGGCGAGCTCCCGAGGGGATACGTCACTGGGCAGGCGCAATTCGGCCGCCGAAACAGCCGCCGCGCGCTCCACCGAGTTTTCGTGGATAGCCGAATAGATGGGCTTGGCGGGACTCTCCCCGTAAACTTCAACCGCGGCGCCGGATTGATAGAGCCCGAGAAAGCCTTCCGAAGGCGGCGCGCCATACAGCCGCAACGCGCCGTGGATCGCGGCCGCGCTGAAGGTGAACGAGGATACCTTGATGCCGGCTTCGGCAAGCAACTCCAACTGCCGCTCGATGTAGGACTGCCGGGCGATGGCGATGAGCACAGCGTTCCCGCTGAGCCGCGCCCACGTCCAGGCGGCGTCTGTTTCCGGGTAGGGATGCAGCGTGTCGAGTTGAAGCCGGATTGCCGCTTCCGTGTCCTTGGCGGCAACGCCGGGCAGCGCCAGGACGCGGACGATCATCTCGCGGCGCGGGAGGAGGACTGTCGCCGCGAGATGACCGGCTCCGTGCTTGCGGAGGAGGGAAGCGTATTCAGCGCCCCATTCGGCGGCCGGGCGCTCGTGATATTTGGCAATGGTGAACGCCGCCAGCACATCCACACCGCCGGGGCGAACTCTCGTAAGAGCCACGCGCAGGGCGTCGGCCGTCAGTTCAATTCCGGCGCCCGTTCCGATGGCGAGATACTGCTTCAGACCGCTCACTCGAAATCTCCCACTCCGAGCCCACCCTGGTCGTACCAGCGCAGCACATGATAGGGCGCATCCTTGGTGGTAGGGGCGAATTTGACGAGCGCGGAGACGGTACGGCGCATGTCGGAAAGCTGTCCGTTTTGCAGCCGCAGCCGCGCCGTGGCGCGCAGCGTGGTGATCGAACCCGTGCCCACCACGAGGCGGCCCATGGCCGGACCCACACCTCCCGCAAACCTTTGAAGCTGCTCCATGCTGAGGAAGGGCGCCATCTTCCGCGCGGTGACGATGGCCGCCACCAGGTCAGGAGGAATGCCAACCGCGGCGAGAACGGCCGGTTGGGCCGTATTGGCCTCTATCTGGCCGCTCGAGTACACCGAAAGACAATCGCGCAGGCCGGGCCTGGGAATCAGGCGGCCTGTCGTGTCCCGCGTGTAAGTGCCGTGGAAGAGGTCCGGAGTCATGCCTTTTACGAAAAGAAGCTCTTCTATCTCTTCCAAGGACGCATGCCGGGCGCGGAAAGACGGAGACGCGGCCAAATAAAACTGGTCAAATTCGCTGATGCCGTTGGGGACAGGGGAGCGCCAGTCCAGAATGGATGCCGTGATTTCCCGCGCGCGCATTTCGTCCGCGCCGAGGGCGATCAGCAGCCGGAAGAGTTCCTCGGGCAGGGCCGTGTTGACGTTGAGCTTCGAGGATTCCGGGATGAAGTCCACATCCGCGCTGCCGTTGGGAAATTCGAAATGAAGCCGGCGCACTCCCGGAGCCCAATAGCGCGGCGACCCGTCCGGATTCCGGAACTGCTCCCCCCAGAAAACATACAGCAGGGCGCGGTCAATGGCGCCCCTGGCCAGGAAGTATTCCTTCACCCCATCCGCCGATGTGGCGGAGCGTTCCACTTCCCCCCGCACCGTCGTGGCTACCGAGAACGCAATGGCCGAAAGCGCCGCCGCCAGCCAGAGTACCGCCAGAAGCGCGCTGCCGCGTCTAGTCGACATACTGCCCCATCGGGACGCGGTTGACGAAGATCGGAATGGTCAACGCCGTCGGGTTGATCTTCGAGGGGTCCGCCTCGAGCGGCTGCATCTCAATGCGGATGGCGGAAGGCCAATAGGGAAGAATCCAGCGCGGCACCCACCGCTCGTTGAGCGGCGGCGGCATGATCTCCCGGTACAGGAACCGCACCGAGGAAAGCTTGTCGGCAAGCACGAACGAGTTCGCTCCGATGGTGATGGGAACGAATTGCGGCACGGGTCCCCCCAGCGCGGGATCATTCGCTATCCCAAGGCAGAAGCGGCCCGCGCTCAGCGGACCGGTATAGGGGACCTCGTTCACCACCAGCCGGTAGCCCAGGTTCTCCTGCCCCGGAATCACCTGGAACTCGAGAATCGAAGGCGCCCCACGCGAAGCTTCGGCCAGCGAATAGCTTGAAACAAATCGCATCGATTGTGTTTCGCCCTCGAAGAACGGGATCCGCGTATACGGCGGCTGTCCCCCGGCGGCGCTGCAATCGGCGCTCACCGGCATGAAGCCCGCGAACTGCTGCTCGAGGATCTTCTGCGCTCCCATGGCGCGCCGGTTCGCGATCACCCGCTGGTTCGTCCGTTCGAGCGCGTTCAGCCCGACCCGCATCGCCGTGAGAATCCCTGCCACAAGCAGCGAGAGCAGCGAAACGGCAATCAGGAGTTCCATCAACGTCACTCCGGCGCGGGAAGAAGATCTCATTGCCGGAGGGCGCCTCCCAGCACATCATCGGGTTGGAGGATGGTTTTCTTATAGCCGTCGAGCGTGAAGGAATGGCGCTGGTTGCCGTCCATCCACCAGATTTCGCACTCCACGCGCTCCAGAATCGCGCTGCCAGGGCCCACGTTCGGCGGGACCTCGAAAGGCTCCATCCTCGCGCGCCACCCTCCGCTGAGCCCGGCGTCCGTTGCCGGCGTGAGTGGTCCTTCCATCGGCTGGTAGCGCGGCAGGCGCGATTCGAGCAGAAGTTCATCCATCTTCCGGCGCGCCACCAGCGCCGCCCGGTCGTGATCCGTCAGCCGGGCCGCATTATGCAACGAAGATGATAAGGCCGAAAGCAGGCCCACCACGGCAATGGCCATGATGGATGTCGCCACCAGCATCTCGAGCAGCGTGAATCCGGCGCGGCGGGAACTCACTTCTCCTCTTCCTCGCCGGGTGTCTGGATTTCCGGGACCCCGGTAATCGGGTCCACGCTCACCGTCTTCCTGGCTCCCCGCGCATTAGTGAGTTCCACATACAGACGCGGGATCGCTCCCCCGGGATAGAGGTAAATGTGCGGGATATCCGGCTTCACGGCCGTGATCTTCACCCCGGCGGGCATCGTGAGCGTGCGCTCGTAGCCGGCTTCGCTCGAGCGCGCAGTCACCTTGTTTTCCGATTTCGAGAGCGTGATCTCCATCACTCGCTGGCGCCTGTCCGCGCGGTTCATGGCGGAGTTGAGAAAGGTGGCGGTGGAATCCGCGGCTGAGACAAGGCGGAGCGAATCAACGCCGGAAGTGACGGCGGGAAACGTGATGCCCACCATGACGCTGATAATCGTGATGACAATCAGCATCTCGATGAGCGTGACCCCGCCTTCCCGGCGCATTATTGGCTTTTCCAGCTCACGATGTCCGTATTGATTCCGTCGCCGCCGGGCTGCCCGTCGGCGCCGAAGCTGATGACATCGGGTTCATCCCCATGCTCGCCGGGGTATTTGTACGCGTACGGCCGGCCCCAGGGATCCACAGGGATTTCCTGCGGCAGATAGGGCCCCTGCCACTGATTCACGCCCTGCGGCTTCACGCGCAGCGCCTGCAACCCTTGTTCGTTGGTGGGGAACAGGCCCGTATCGAGCTTGTAGGTGCCCAGCGCCGTCATGAACGAGTTCACCTGCTGCCGCGCCGCGGTGGCGCGCGCCGTGTCCGTCTTTCGCAACATGCGCGGAGCCACCACCGCCGCAAACAGCGCGATGATGGTCACCACCACGAGCATTTCAATGAGCGTCACGCCCGCCTGCCCACGGGCACGCCGTTTGTTGTTCATAATCTACACCGCCACTTCGTTGATGCTGGTGATTGCCAGCAGCATGCTGAGAATCATCGCACCCACAATGATACCCATCACCAGGATCACCATGGGCTCGAACAGCGAGGTGAATCGCCGGATGGCCACCCGGGTATCGTTTTCATAGATGTCCGCCATGCGGTGAAACATCTCATCGAGTTTGCCGGTCTCTTCCCCCACGCTGAGCAGGTGGCCCGCCAGCGGCGGAAACTGTCCACCCCGCTTCAGAGGGGTCGCAATGCCCTCGCCGCGCTTCACTCCCTGCGAGACCGCATCGAGCGAGCCCGCAATCCGGCGGTTGTTGAGCGTCGCCGCGGCAATGCCGAGGCTCTGCACCAGCGGCACGCTGTTGGCCACCAGCGTCCCCATGGCGCGCGCGAACCGCGCCGTTTCCGCCTTCCGCAGCGCATCGCCGAGCACCGGCACTTTCAGCCGGAACCCGTCCCACCACAACCGCCCCTGCTGCGTACGGATGAACGAGTACAGCGCAATTCCCCCCACAGCGAGGCCCAGCAGCGCCATCCAGCCGTAATTCTGCACGTACTTGCTGGTCTCGAGCAGCATCTTCGTGGGCAGCGGCATCTTCATGCGGCTGTCTTCGAAAACACTGGCGAACCGAGGCACCACATAGTTGAGCAGAATCGTAATCGAACCCAACCCCACCAGCGCCAGCAGCGCCGGATAAATTAGCGACGAGACGATATACCCGCGCAGATCGTCCCGCGTCCGTTCGAATTCCGCCAGCCGCGTGAAGATCACCCCGAGGCTCCCGCTAGCCTCCCCCGCGCGCACCATGTTGATGTACAGTTCGGAAAAATGATCGGGATAGGTGTGGAGCGAATCGGCAAAGCTCTTGCCGCCCTTGATCAGCCGCAGAATGTCCAGAATGACACTCCGGAACTGCTGCCGCTCGGTCAGTTCACTCGCAATCGTCAGCGCCCGGTCGAGCGGAATGCCCGAGTTGAGCAGCGTCGACATCTCCTGGGTAAAGAAAAGAATGTCCCGCCGCCGCGCCCCGGAAAGGCCGGGAATCTTGATTTCGAAGCCCTTGCTCGCCTGCAGGCCGACGTAAAGCGGAGTCAGCCCCTGCCGCCGCAACTCGCTCAAAACAAGCTTCTCGCTCGTCGCGGTGAGGGTTCCGCTGCGAGGACGTCCGTCCGGCGAGACCGCTTTGTAGAAGTAGGTGGTCACTGTGGGGCTCCCGCGTGGGCAACCTCACTGCCACACGGAGGCGGCGGGATCAGGTCGCGTTTTTCGACTCCCCTTCGGGTCAAATGAGGATGGCTCCAGTTGGTAAGACGGAGATGGATGGGAAAAAGTCGAAGGGAGGCTCTATTGCGATTCTGCAGAGGTGTCAGCGGAATGGATCAATCACGGTAAGGCCCTCCACCACCTGCCCGTGGGCCAAATCCTCTGTGTAGACCTGATCGCAAATCGTCACGGGAAAGCCTCGTGGAAGCAGTGAAGTCCTTGATTTTGCTCCGGATCTCGCGCTCCTGCCGCTTAAGTCGTTCGATCTCCGTTTCCTGCGAGGCAAGCTGCTCCAAGAAGGTCCTCACCAGCGCGGAGACAGAGGCGCCCCGTTCGGCGGCGACAATCCGGGCGCGCCGGTAGGTGTCATCGTCGACACCTACTTTGATATTGCGCATACTTCACTGTAACGCCGTTCTACAGGCGAGCCGTTATGCGGCAGGATCCAGGGCTGGCATCGTGTGCTTCAGTCGATGAAGTGAATCCTCGTCGATGCGGTGCGACTGCTCTTCCGTGGCTCCGAGGCGCTCCATTCCCTGATGCGCGATACTGGAGGAAGAGTATGGCGAGCGGTACAAACGTCTTCATCTCTTACGCTTCGGATGCCAAACCCATGGCCGAAGAACTGGCGGAAGTATTGGAAACCCAAGGGATGAACCCATGGGTCGATTTCAAGGACCTCCATCCAGGCCAGCGCTGGAAGGAGGAACTGGAACGCGCCATTGATGCCGCCCAATGGTTGGTAATTCTGGTGGGCACGGATAGTAGGGCTACACCGTGGCAGGAAGCCGAGTGGAGCGCCGCGCTTGCCCACACCTGGGCGGACCACGAGAAGAGGCTGCTCCCGGTGGTCTTTGGGGATAGCGATCCACCACCTTTCCTGCGGAATTGGGTTTCTCTCCGAATCAATCCTCAAACCGAGTCCTCGACATGGACGCGCCACGTTCTGGACACTCTACGAAACTTCCGTAACGAGGCCGTGCATGGTGTGTCTGCGCGGAATCGGGAGGAACGCCTCAATCGGCTCGATGAAGTCAGGAAGGCCGCCGAGGAACTTCGCAAAACGCAGTCGGCTGAGCCGCCGAACCTGCGATCCGAATAGATGGCTCGTCCGCGCTTCGGTGAGGGTGATCTGTCGTTCGATCCCTCAAAGTCCGTTTTCATCAATTGCCCGTTTGATGCGGAATACGCACCGCTCTTTGACGCCATTGTGTTCGCAACCGTTTGCTGCGGATTCATGCCCCGATGTGCCCTCGAGAGCGGCACGGTCTCGGAGCCGAGGCTTGCCAGAATCCTCCGAGCCCTGTTCAGCAGCAAGTACTCTATTCACGATCTCTCCCGGTGTACGGGAGAGGGTAGCGATAACACGGCGCGGTTCAACATGCCGCTCGAACTCGGTATGGCAATGGCGCGCCGGTTCATGGAGCCGGACAACGAGCATGACTGGCTCGTGATGGTGCCCAACGGACACACCTATGCTCGATTTATCTCCGATCTGGCGGCCTTCGATCCGGCTACGCACGATGGCTCGGTTCCCGGCGTTGTGGTTGCCGTGATGTCATGGCTGGCAACACGGAAGGACGCGATACCACCGGTTACGCCTAAAGAGGTGTTAAAACTGCTTCCTGCCTTTCATGAAAGCAGGCAATCTTTGGCTGGTGCGTGGGGCGGATTTCCCCCGTGGGCCGATGTCATCATGGTTGCTATTGATGTCGCCAGGCAACTCGGTTGAACTGCCGGAACAAGGGCGCAGCAATGAAACGTCTTGAACCCGTACTCCCGCAGCATGTAAACTCTTAGCCGGATGCGCGGATCCTCCCAATTGCCGCTGCCTCCGCGGCCTTGCCGCAGGAGGAAGTTCTTCGTAGTTTGCTTCGCCGCGGTCACCCCCCTCCTGCTCGCTGCCTGCGCGGCACAGAATCGCGGCCCCGCCGCCGGCTCGAAGTCCGCTGTCCAATCTGTTTACACCACTCTCGATCCCAACCAGTGCCGCAAGGAAATCGACAGGAACGACCCCAACGACACTCCCTACCTGGTTTGCCCCGGTGTTGCGGGTTACTCTCTCATCCAACGCCGGGCGGACGCCGGCCGCGTCTCCCTCGACGTCGCGGATGCGGCAGGGCACGTTCACCCTTTGAACTACCAGGAGTTCGTCACACGCTACATGTGCAGCCTCGACGGCAATGCGGAATGGCGCGTCTCCAACCAGGACGGCAGGCAAACCCCGGTCGCTCTCATCGTACAGGTGCAGGCCCGGGAGGACAACGACAGCCCGGAGCGTGTCACCCACACCTACTTTGCGGTCTCCAAGATCACGCCGGATGCCGCCTGTGTCACGGATGTGATGGACAAAGCAAAGCAAACCGAGTCAGAAGTGCGCCGCATTGCCGATTCCGCGCATGCAAGACCCTGCGCGCCGCCCCAACCGCCGCTCAGGGACAACGGAAACATCATTCGCTGACTATCGATGTGCATAAGCGAGGAGAGCCATGCCAACACCACGAGAATTCATGATGCAGTACCGGAACCTGCAAGTTGACGTTGTCATTGACGACCCCATCGCCAAAGTCTGCCGCCCCGGCACATACACCGTCCAACTCAAGAAATACTTCATGATGGACTGGGCCGAGGGCGCCGAGGAAAGGCGCGATTACGACGCGGTGACGCGCGGTTCCAAGAACGACACTTGGTTCCAGGCCAACAAGGACCGCATCCGGACCGCGGCCATGGGCAAAGGCGCCCCGCAGGATTATGAACTGGCGCTCGAATGGGCGGTCATGTCAAACAAAGTTCCGAACGCCAACCAGGCTTCGGTTCAGACTTACTGCGATGACCACCTGGGCATCGATTGTTCGGGATTTGTCACCAACTACCTCGTCGCCGCCGGCAAGAAGACGTATTCTAGCAATACCGTCCGCAACACCAGCGCCGCGTCCTACTTCCATGCCGGAACCGCGGTAAATGACGCGTCCCAGGTCCGGCAAGGGGACCTGCTCGTCTGGATGTCCGGCAACTCAGTATTGACCAGTCCCGGACATGTCGCCGTCGTCGAGTCCTACATCCCCGCGAGCAGTCCCGGTGGCAACATGCGCGTCGTCGAGGCCACCGGCGCCGCCGGAGCAAACCCGAAGTTGCTCGATTCCATGTACACCGTCGAGCAGATCATCCCGATAGGCGGCGCCGTCCCCGTGATGATCCTCGTCGTCAAGCGGCACGGAGTGTCGGGAAGCCGCGTGTCGGTCAGGCGGGTCTAGCCTAGGGGCTGGCATCGTGTGCTTCATTCGATACTATAAGTACATGGCGAAGCTTACGCTGAGTGTGGACGATCGGGTTGTTACCTCCGCGAAGCGCTATGCGAAACAGCGTGGCCTTTCGGTGTCTGAGATGGTCGAGGCGTACCTTTCCGCGGTTGTCAAAGAGGCTCCTCCTGCTCGGGACGCGCCGATTCTGCGATCACTGCGCGGCTCTCTGAAAAAAGCGGACCTCCGGGAGTACAGGAAACATCTGGTGACCAAGTATCGATGAAGCGAATCCTCGTCGACGTCAACGTTGTCCTCGACGTCCTGTTGGACCGAGAACCTCACGCGGAGAATAGCGCGGCAGTATGGGCCGCGGTCGAAACCGGAATAGCCGAGGGACTATTGTCGGCCCATGCTGTGACCACCATTCACTACCTGATCCGCAAGGAGAGGGGGACGGCCAAGGCTAAGGTGGTCCTCTCGGCAATCCTCAACGTATTTGGCATCGCGCCTGTTGACAATGCGGTCATTCACCAGGCTTTGCAGTTGTCCTGTCCTGACTTTGAAGACGCGGTCACCGCGGCCGCGGCACACCTCGCGCATTGTGATTACATCGTCTCCAGAGACACAACAGGGTTTCGGGGATCCCAGGTCCGCTGCCTGACCCCGGAAGCGGCAATTCCTCTGTTCGGAGACCCGCCGCCACTGGGTCCTGGTCATTAGCCTCCCGTCAAAACAGATCATCAGGCAAACGCCGCCCTTTCCTCTGATTCCGGTTGCACGATATCAGCGCGCAGCCGTGACCATGAGAAAACTGGAGAACAGCCTCTTCAGAAGCATCGCCGGGAAGCACTTTCCGCATGCTCAGTTCGCCCTCAATGAATCAATCGTTTCGCCATTCTGGAGAAAGCCAATGACATCGTGGACGGCAATCCGGGTACCCTCGATAACCGGGTTTCCGCTGCGCACACCGGGGGAACGAACGATGTAACGATGGGCTTCCGGGATTGGATGCATAATCCGATCGTATCGCCCCACCCGTTGTTAGCAGATGGGCCAGGGAAGCCTCCCGTCAAAACTCCTGCGTCACGCGCGTCACCTCTGCCGCCGTCGTCACCCCCAACTTCACCTTCAGCCACCCGTCTTCCCGCAAGTTCCGCATCCCATTGCGCCGCGCAGCCTCTGTCAGCACACTCGCGTCGGCATTCTGCATGATGAGATGGCGCAATTCTTCATTGAGCTCCATCATTTCGAAAATCCCCACGCGCCCCACCATGCCGACCCCGAAGCACCGCTCGCAGCCTTTGCCTTTGGAGGCGGTGATCATCTCCCCGAGCGGCGTCGTAATCTGCCTGTCCGGCACACGGCAATGCGGGCAGATCACCCTCACCAGCCGCTGCGCCAGCACGGCCACCAGCGAGGAAGTAATGAGGTAGTTCTCCACCCCCATATCCGTCAGCCGCGTAATGGCGCTCGGCGCGTCGTTCGTGTGCAGCGTCGAAAACACGAAGTGCCCCGTCAGCGCCGCGCGGATGGCGATGTCCGCCGTCTCCCGGTCGCGAATTTCGCCCACCATGATCACATCCGGGTCCTGGCGGACAATATGGCGCAGCCCGCTCGCGAACGTCAGCCCGATCTGCGGATTGACGTGGATCTGGTTGATCCCGTCCATCTGGTATTCCACCGGGTCCTCGATCGTGATGATCTTCTTGTCCGTCTGGTTGATCCGCTTCAGCGCGGAATAAAGCGTGGTGGATTTGCCGCTGCCGGTCGGCCCCGTCACCAGAAAGATGCCGTGCGGCAATCCCGTGAAATACTCCATCCGCGCCAGCATGTGGTCATCGAAGCCGAGGTTGCGAAGGTCGTAGAAATCGCCGGCCGAGCGGTCCAGCAAACGCATCACAACGCTCTCCCCGTACAAGGTCGGAAGCGTGGAAACGCGCAAATCCACCTCGCGGCCCAGCGTCTTGATCTTGATGCGCCCGTCCTGCGGCAGGCGGCGCTCGGCGATGTTGAGCTTCGCCATCAGCTTGATACGGGAAATGATCGCCGCCTTCATCTCGCGCGGCGGCGGGTCCTGGGAATGCAACACGCCGTCAATCCGAAATCGGATGCGGAACTCCTTTTCAAACGGCTCCACGTGGATGTCGCTGGCGCGCTTCTCGAGCGCCGTGCCGATCATCGTATTCACCAGCCGGATCACCGGAGCCTCGCTCGCCATGTCGCGCAGGTGCTCCAGATCCTCCTCCGAGGCGGCCACCGATTCCGCCTCCCCTTCCGTGCGCGCCCGCTCGCCCAGGTATTTGTCGATCGCATCGACAATCTCCTGCTCGTTGGCCAGCGCCGGCTGCACCTTCAATCCGGTGACCGATTCCACCGCGTGGATCGTCTCCACATCGAGCGGGTCCGCCATCGCCAGCCGCAGCGAAGAGTCGCTCATGCCGATCGGCAGCGCCCGGAACTGACGCAGGAAGCGCGGCGCCAGCGACTCGGTTTCCGGAAGCGCCGGCGGCGGCCCGTCAATCAACGCCAGCGGCGCCCCTAGCTGCTCGCTGAGGCAGCCAAGCATGTCGCGCATGGCGAGAAAGCCCAGGTCCACCAGGATCTTGCCGATCTTTTCACCCCGCTCCCGCTGGATCTCCAGCCCCCGCTCGAGTTCATCCGCCGAGATGAGCTTCCGCGAGAGAAGCATTTCGCCAAGGCGCATTTAGTATTCCTGAACCTTCAGAACCGAATCGAGCTGCGAACGTTCGCGCTTGCCCGTGGAGATCTCCAGCAGATTTTTCTTGTAGGCCTGCATGACAATCTGCGCCGGAATGCCGGAGCTGTCTTCGCCGGGATGCCGTGTCAGCGAAATGCCGAGCGCCATCTGCTCATCCGGGTCCAGGCCCTCGTGAGTGGCCGCGGATTCCAGCAGCATCTGTTTCATGGCGGTCCGCAGCAGAGGCAGGCGCTGTAACTTCTTCTGGCGCACCCTCAGCCAGTCCGCTTTGCTCATCTGCTGGTGGAACGGGCTGATGCCGGGAACGGGAGCGAGGTCCACTTCGGCCGAGTACACGATGCCGAAGCCTTCCACATACACCCCACGCGTCATGCCGAGCAACAGGAACGGATCCCCCTCGAGAACCTCGCGCTCCAGATGATGATCGAAGCTCTTCTCAACCGCCGCAATCGAGGTGCGCGTCAGCTTGGTGCGCCCCGTGGCGCATAGCGAAATCGCCGCCGTAACGGCCAGCGCCAGCAGACGTTTCATTTGCCGGCTCCTTCCTGGTTGCTCGCGAGGTATACCATGCGGTTCATCTGCTTCCGCAGCAGGTCGAAGTTCGCCTCCACGGTGGTCCGGTCGGCCTGGCGCGCCAGCGCGAAACGCTTCTCCGCGTCATCGAGCGCCGTGCGGACCAGCACCTTCGACTTCACTTCGTCTTCGTCCCTCACCTGCGTCACCGCCTTCGTAACCGCAGCCTCCAGCCGCCTCCCCACTTCCGCCTCGATCTGCCGCGAAATCTCCCGAGAATCCACCGCGGCGGCCGCGGGCTGCACCGGCCGGGCAAGGACCCCGTGCGCGAGAATCGCCGCGGCCAGCATCGCCGAGCAGCCGAACGCCAGCCTCGGAGCCGAATGCCAAAAGCGCCGCAGCCAGTTCGGCTCGAATACCTTATCCGAGACAAAGGCGATGCGGCGGGGGGGTTCGTCTTCCGGCAGGCGCCGCAGCGCGCCGGTCACCAGTTGCAGCCGCTCCACTTCCGCGGCGGCTTCGGGGTGAGTGGCCAGGTGGCGTTCCACCTGCGCACGTTCGGCGCCGGTGAGTTCACCGAGGACGTAGGCTTCGAGATCGGGTGCTTTCATGGGGTACTCCGCAGGGGCGCCAGGATTTGTTTGAGCGTCTCGAGCGCCGTATACACGCGCGATTTCACCGTCGAAACCGGCGTGTCCAGCACTTCGGCGATTTCTTCGAATTTGAATCCCTGGTACACCTTCAACAGAACGGCTTCGCGTTGATCTTCCGTGAGCCGCTCGAGGGCGCGCTCCACGGCGAGCGAGGTCTCGATGGGAAGCAGCGTGCCCCACCCCGCCGCGGCCGGCTTCGGTTCCGCCGGTTCGCCCTCGGACTTCGGCTTGCGCAGCAGCGAGAACGCCTCGTTGTGCGCGATCCGGAACAGCCAGGGCCCGAATCGCGCCGCATCCTCGAGCTTGCCGAGGCTCTGGTACGCCTTCAAAAACACATCCTGGCTCAAGTCCATCGAATCTTCCCGGTTCCCCGTTAACCGCAACAGATAGTTATAGATACGCTTTTCCCAACGGGAAACGAGAAGATTGTAGGCATCGACGCTCCCGCGCCGCGCCCGCAGTATCAGGTCGCGATCCTCGACTTCCCGGAAGATCAAAAAGCTTTGCCTGCTCCAGTCGTTAAGACGCCGCCCGCTCGAAAAAA
>JADLBD010000117.1 GCA_020847975.1 Bryobacterales bacterium
AAGATTCGAGTGGTTACCAGACGATCCTATGGTTTCCGCACGTATAAGGCCATGGAACTCGCCCTGTATCACAACTTGGGGCGACTGCCGGAGCCCGAATCTACCCACAAATTCTGCTGAGGGGGCGCGATGACAAAGGCAGTAACACCCGGCCAGTCGGGAAGTGGGAATTCGCAGGCTCGCCTACAACATCCAGCCCAGCCAGCGGCTCCTCGAACCTGACTCAATCGATCATCGCCTTCTATGACAGCGGACGCACGACCTTCACCCATGCGGATCTCATGAGAGCATCACCGGCTTGATGCCTGCAATTCCATCAAGGAATGCCTACGCGGCGCACGGGATCGATGAAGCGTGGATCGGAACGCGGTGGATCCCACCATTCGTTCGCCTTCAGAAGGACCAGCAGGCACTCGGAATCGATTCCGCACACATGAGGTCTAGAGCATTTTGCATTGCGGAGATGAAGTTCCGCGATCTCATGACTTCCTGCGCGAAACGCCTCTGCCGCAGGCCCGTGGCGGCTAGGTCCTGCCGCTCAATGAGGGACTTCAGCCGCCCCATCAAGCCCTCGAGAGTCGGAGGATAGCGGAATTCAGAAGGCGCATAGTCGACGATGCCGATGCGTGCAGCGTCATCCGGGACAACCGTCACCATCCCGGCCAGCATGGCCTCCAATGGGGTTATGCCGAAGGTCTCGTACGCCGAAGTGCAGACAAAGATACTCGTTGCGCGGTGCGCGGTCAAGTACTGCATCAGACGCTCGTGGCTCAGGCCTACGGAAATAGTCGTGTTGGGCTTGAGCCGCGCCGAAACCATGTGGAACAACTCCGTCCGGGAGCGCTCATCTTGTTCCCTTCCGGCGAAAATCGCGAGCCGCACTAGCATTCCGCTCTCGACTAGACCATTGGCCGAGGCGACAAGCTGTGAGAGGTTCTTGAAGGAATCGGCCCGAGCCACGGCGCTGACAAGCCGCACGCACTTATCACGATGCCCATCGTCCGCTTGGCCTTCGATTTCGGCGCGACCGTTGCCATCGCCGGCGTCATGGAATGGCGGCGAGATCCGAAAGACCCTGGATCGTTGTACGCCCAGCGTAAGAAGGCATTTTTCCTGCACCGCTGACAGCTCCAAGGCCGCAGCGTGGGATGCACACCGTAATACCCTGAGGCCGGCCGCCTGACTCCTGATGAGATGTTCGAGCTTGCTCTCGCCGCCCCGAAACGCCTCGACCGCAAACTTTCTCCCGAAAATCCGGCAGACCTCGCTCGCAAACGGCCCGTGATGCGTCACCAGAAATGGCCAAGAATGCGGTTGAAACGGAAGCAGCGTATTGGATTGGTGATAAACAATCGGAACGGCCCGACAAAACCTTGGCGACTGCCTGCGGCCAGATCTGCTCAATACACCGACCGCCGACGCAAGAGCATCCTGCATCACCTCTCTAGGCATGCGGAAATGGAACCGCAGTTGCACTGCGGGAAAGCCAAATGCACGGGTATGCACCATTGAAGGACAGGAGGCGCCTTCATCCCGCGCGTATACCAGGAATCCGTCGAACCGGTCGAGCTCCGCTAATCGCCTTGCAGCGGACCGCACAAAGCCAATGGCCCCTACCGCATGGGAGGCATCCTCCGAGTCCGAAACAAACTTCCGGTTGATGGTGAGCACCATGCTCGAGGGCGAGCAGGCCAACGCGCCGCCGACCCGCGAAGATCCGGCTCTTTTGGTCTTGGCTGACATTGATCTCTGCGCGGGCAAACCGATAATTCCGACCAGCGGTCGTGTATGACCAAAAATTGCCCACGATAGTGTCTCACGTTTCACACCCCGGCCTGCGTCCGTCGCCCCCGCTGTTTCCGCCGTCCGGCATGATGACCGCGTCTGCCAGACCGATCCACCCGACGACCCGATGAAGGGTCCGCGACTTTCATCCAAGCCGCGGATTTCCCGGCCCTCCTGCGCGTCGCCACGGCGTTGGATAACTACTCGCACGCCCCAAAGGGCTCGACCAGACGCAGCTGTACCAATTGCTCTAGGAAGAACGATAAGTCTCGGCGCAGCCGACTATCGGAAACCGCATGCGTTTTCTTCACCGACGCTTCGATCTCACACGTCGAACGGCCCTCTGCCAAGACCAGCCAAATAGAGCTGCCGACTTCGTTGAAGCTGTAGTATCGCCCTGACTCCAGGCTCAAAACGACGACTCCCGTGCTGGAAACAAACCACCGGACGGCGGAGGATACCTTCAATCGCGAGATCTCAATCTGATCTGATCGCACCCGAGACCCGCTGTCGCGCTCCAAACACCTACTTGCGGCGTTCGCAAGGAAGCCGGACACCACGCCCCGCCTGCCATTCGGAAGCATCTGAGATGGTAGTTCCGCCCGCAACCCTACCCATTGCGCGAGACAACACCATTCCCCCGCCACCAAAATGGCGAAGTTTCAAAGCGAGGTGCCCTTGCTCCTCGATGAAATCCCGGATAAGCCGGCGTTCCGGCTATTCCAGAAACGTCTCCTCGTCAGCATCGTGCTTCCAAGCACCGGTGCCGAGTATCAGCTTTTCCGCATCTCCTACTTCTGTAATGGTTGGCGTTTCATACTCCGGAGGACCTGTCCGGGCGTCTTTCTCGTCGCCGTTTGACATGTGCAATTCTCCTTTCGGTGCTGAATTGGATTCCCTGGGATGGAAACCTATCACAGCCTCCGCCAAATTTCAAGAGCAATGGACAAGAAAATCGCAAAAGAATCGCGTTTTTATTGCCCCGCCGTCGCAGACTGTGGTAGTGTTCGGATGTTGTCATGGGCAGCGAGGACGCTGTCCACTTGGTTCGACAAAGGTTCGCCCGGCGGAAAACGAAGAAAACATGGCTAACCACGGCTGAATGTCAGGGCCGCCAAGTAGGGGATGGCTCGTAGACAAGCTGGCGGCGCTCGGGTCGGCAAGCATGGTTCTGTGAAAAGCGCTTCAGATGCGACTGCTGGCAGACCCTTCCAACCTGGGCCGTCAGGAGCGTGGAAAGGGTATCTGCATGAAGATCGCGAGTCATATTCGTGTCTCGATGTGCGGCGGCGGTGCCGTTTTGTTTGATATTCATCGAGGCAAGATGTTCGACCTGAACTACGCGGCCGCCCAGATTTGGCGCACGCTCGAGAGTGGCGGTTCCGAGGATCAGGCGCTGACGGCGCTCATTGAGAAATTCCCCGCTGTCGAGCGGGACACTCTGCGGAAGGACGCGAGGGCACTCGTCGCAGAGTTATCGTCAAAAGGGCTACTGGTGGAATGATCGACGTCCGTTGGCGTTTCTCGCGCAGGGGTGCTGAAAGTGGGCCGGAAGACGGCGGAGTGTCTCGGACGCTTTCATATAGCACACTAGCGGCACTCGTGCAGCTTGCTGTGTTCGCCTCGCTACGCTGGTTCTCGGGATTCGCAGGCGTCCGGCGCTGGGTCACCAGTTGCCCTATCAGGAGCTGCAGACGGCACCCGGACGCCATTACGGCAACCTTGCGGGCGGTTGATCGCGCATGTGCCTACTTCCCGGCCAACATGCAATGTTTGGGGCGTGCCGCAATCGCGACCCGCCTGTTGCGACGGCAGGGCTTCCGTGCTAGGATGGTCGTCGGCGTACAACGGATGCCTTTCGGCGCACACGCCTGGGTGGAGTTGGATGGAGAGCCGGTGTACGGGCTACCCGAAAGGTATAGTTGCTATGAGGTGATCGATAGGAGCTGAGCTACGGTATGTCAGTTACAGGGGAACCCCGATGAGCCCGCATGCTGGCACATACTGTCTCGATTCAAGCCCGAACGGTACCGCAGGTGAGGGGATCCTGCCGTGGTTGAGCGCCTTGCTCGGTGCCCGGGACCCGGACGAGTGCGTCGGCTATGCTCATGGGCCTTTTGCGGTCGTCTGCCGTGCTCCTCAACCTCCGTCGCTGATCCGAGACCGGTTGGCTGTCTCTCCAACCCGAGCAATGGTTCTCTGGGATGGCCGTCTCGATAACCGGGTCTGCCTCGGGGCGCAGCTTCGGGACTCTCTCGGAGATGGGCGCTGCAGCAGCCCTGATATCGTTCTCGCTGCCTACTCGAAGTGGGGGCGAGACGCGCTTGCGCGACTGGTTGGGGATTTTGCCTTCGTGCTGTGGGGTCCTGATGAGCGCACCGTGCTGCTGGCGCGAGTTTTCACCGGAGTTCGTCCCCTCTATTACCGTGTTTGTGACGGCCAAGTGCTGTGGTCCTCCGAGTTAGAGGCGTTCTTACGGGCTGGCGAGCACGGATCGGCTTTGGCCATCGATGACGAGTATGCGCGAGCCTTTCTCACCGCGAATCCCGACGCTGAACGGACGCCGTACTCGGGCGTGATCGCGGTACCTCCAGGGAAAGGCGTAGTTATTCGATTCGGGCGTGTGTTCCACTGTGCCGGCTGGCAGCCGGACGCCGGTGCCACGATCCACTTTAGCAGAGATACAGAGTATCAAGAACAGTTCTTTCTTATATTCCGCCAGGCGGTGGAGGACCGCTTGCGGGTTGCCGGCGGGGTGTGGTCGGAACTGAGTGGCGGCCTCGATTCGTCCTCGATTGTGTGCATGGCCGACGATATTCTGAGACGTCAATCCGGCTATGCGGACTTCAACACGATTTCGTATCTGTCCGAGCCGATGTCGCCGGGCGATGAAATCGTCTACATGGATGCCGTCGCAGATCGAATCGGGAATCGCGGTTACCGGCTCTCCGAACGGGACTATCCGGCGTTCTTCCCTGCGGACCCAGTCCCCTTCCTGAGCCGGCCCGTTTCTGTCGTCGGACGTCACCTAAGAGTCGCTCAAGCGCTCGAAGAGCACGGCGCGAAGATCCTTCTGAGCGGTCATGGCGGTGACGCCATTATGTGGAGTACCACCCGAATCTGTCCATACTTTGCGGACTTACTTGCGGAGTTTCGCCTGGGCTCGCTCCACAAGGCTCTTGCCGCATACAGTACGTATGGTGCCCGCAGCTATTGGAACCTGCTCTGGCACGATGCCATCGGTCCGCTCATTTCCGGGCTTCGCCGCCCGCGACTCGCGCCCTGGATCTGCATGCCGCACAGCATGCCTGCGCCCGCCTCGCCGACGGATACCACACTGCCAAGAGGAAATCGCCCAAGCCAGCAGGCGGCTTATGCACTGCTTCGCGATGCAATCAACGTATGTTGCTTGCACCGGGTACGGACTTGCGGACCGGCGGACGCATCCTATCCGTTCCTGGACCGGAGGCTGGTGCAGTTCATGCTCGCAGTTCCGTTCGACCAGAAGTTCAGGCCCGGCGCGACGAGATGGCTTCACCGCGCGGCGTTGGCGGGTGTGCTGCCAGAGGCCATACGGACCCGAAAGTCGAAGGCCAGCGGTCAAGGATTTGCCTGCCGATCGATCAATCGTGAGTGGGCTCAACTCCGTGCTCTCTTCGGTGATGAGCCTCGTGCCACCCTGCGCGGCTATGTCAGGGCTTCGCCACTCAATGAGGCGCTGGAACGCGCCCGCCGCGGCCTTGCCGTGGACAGCCTAGCTTTGATTCGGACGATCGCGATTGAGACGTGGCTGCGGAACGTGGAAACCGGCGCTCCACGGGTGGTCAGGAATACCGCAAGTGATTCGGTGTGGGCGCGGCTCGGGCCAAGAGTATTGATCGGCAAGGGGTGGGAGAACAGCGGGGAAGCAACGGCTGGGCCGCAGAGAACGTGGCGATATGTCGAGTGAACTGAGGGAGTACAATGGTGCATCGTACTATGCCCGCAAGGCGAGCGAGTATCCGGAGTGCCTATGGGACTATATCGCATCCAAAGCGGCACTCGCGGAGCAACGGATCGCGATTGACCTCGGATGCGGTACCGGCCAACTGGCGATCCCGCTTGCTGCTCGCGGAATGAAGGTGATTGCGATCGATCCCTCGGCCGAAATGCTCAAGGAAGGCATCAATCAGGCGTCACAGGATTCCTCGGCCCGGAATGTCAGGTGGCTCCGCGGGCGGGGAGAAGACCTGTTGACCCTGATACACGATCCTGTGGACTTGGTCCTTTTCGGAAGGTCCTTCCACCTAACAGACAGGCTGTTAATGATTCGCGTTTGCGAGCAAGTTACCGCTGGGTCGGGCGCAGTCGTCGTGATCACCGGGCGATGGCAGGACGGCAGGCCGACATGGCACGCGGCGCTCGGACAAGTAATTTCCAGTTTCGAACAACGTCCCCGTTTTATGGACAACCAAAGACCCTCGCCGGTATCGGACGAGGCGATTCTGTCGCAGTCCGAATTCTGTGCGGTCGAAAAGACCTCCTTTCGGTTTACGATCACGCGGACTCTGGAGGACGTGCTGACATTATCGCTCAGCATCCCGTCCTGTTCGCCGGCTGATTTGGGCGACCGGTGTGCGGCATTCCAGGCTGCCCTCAGGCGCCGTCTACTCGACGAGTTCCGGGATGGGCCATTTCTGGAGCATCGCATCCTGGACGTGTTATGGGCGCGGAAAAGCAATCGCCCGTTGTTGCCGGATCAGGCAGCACTTGGGAGAGGAAGGCGATCGTGTTCCAGGATGTGCGCTACGCATTTCGCGCATTGAGACGAAGTTGGGTGTTTGCGACTGCTGCGGTGCTCTCGTTGGCATTGGGAATCGGCGCCACCACTGCAGCCTTCAGTCTTCTGGACGCCGTCCTTCTTCGGCAGTTACCGGTTCCGGAACCAGAACAGCTCGTGCAGATCGGACCGGCATCAGCTCAAGGGCGTCCGGGACCTGTTTCGACGCTGCTGTTGGATGCGCTGCGTGATGATCCGACGGTCGCGGGCGTCTGTGGTTTCTGGACCCCGCTGACGACCGTCCAATATGGCGAGGCACCCGTCCCGGTTTCAACGCTAGTATTTACCGAGGACTGTTTCCGCACGCTGGGGATTGTGCCGGCACTGGGCCGGTTCTTCGGATCGAATGAGAGCCAGAACGAGTTCCCGAATGTCGCGGTCATCAGCTACGACGTCTGGCAGCGCGAATACGCCGGCAGCCTGGACGTACTTGGAAAGACCCTGCGGATTGAAGGCGTGCCGTGCACCATTATCGGCGTCACCGAGCCGCGCTTCTCCGGATTGCTGTTGGGATTCCCCGCCAAGGTTATTTTTCCCATGGCCTTGCACAGGCGAACGGCAGCCGATGGCCAGCCATTCTCATGGGTGACCGGATTTCTGAGGAGGCGCCCGACGGCGACGGCAGGCGACATGCGGGCCCATCTATCGGTGCTGTGGCCCAAGCTTCTGGAAACCACCGTGCCGACGAACTATGCGGGCGAACAGCGCGAACAGTACCGCCGGCAAAAACTAGTCGTGGTGCCTGCATCCGGCGGCGTGGATTACACCTTGCGCGCGCGGTTCGGAGGGCCGTTGTACATTCTCCTTGGGATTAGTGCGCTGGTGCTCCTTTTCTGTTGCGTGAATGTGGCTAATCTGATGCTGGCGCGGGGTGTTGCCCGCGAACGCGAGATCGCCGTCCGGCTGGCACTCGGCGCCAGGCGCGCGGTAGTGATTCGCCAATTGACGGCAGAAAGCTCGATTTTGGTGATTGCCGGTCTGGCCGCCGGTGTGGCTGCCGCTCACGCGGGAATCCAACTGCTGTTAGGGGTTTTCCGGGCGAACTACAGCGCATTCGACCTCAAAGCGACTCCAGACGGAAGGGTACTCCTCCTGAGCAGCGCTGCCGCCACGCTTGCGCTGCTGATTGCGGGCCTTGTACCGGCCATGCGCACCAGCGCCGTCGACAACAGCACCGTCGTGCGTGGGGCCGGCCGCTCCGTGGCGGGTGGCGGCAGAGGACGTCGGTGGCTCGTCAGCACACAAGTAGCCCTGACCATCATTCTGTTATCTGGCGCGGGCCTGTATGCAGCGGTTCTCAGGGACCTGCGGACTATGGACCTCGGGTTTCAGGTGTCGCGGCTGCTCACGGTCCAGCTCGCGCTATTGCCAGGTGGAAATCTGCGAGGCAACCCCCTCGACAGTTACCACCGGGACCTCCTGCGCCGGGTGCGGTTGATGCCTGGCGTGGCCAGTGCCTGCTTGAGCAACACGGCCCCGCTGTTCACGCGAGGCATCCCAGGCTCGGTGGAGCGGCCCGGCGGGGAACGCGCGCCTGTCGCCGTAAGCCAGGTGGTCGTGAGTGACAGCTTCTTTGATAGCATGGGGATTCCCCTGCTCAGCGGTCACGACTTCTGGTCTGGCGCGCGCCCCGGCGACATGGCTGATGTGATTATTAGCAAGCCGCTTGCAGAGAATCTCTTTCCGGACGGCACGGCTCTGGGCGGCTATTTGCGAGTTCGCAGCGGCGAGCGCTCCCGTAACGCGCGAATCATCGGCGTAGCCGCCGATGCTCGGCTCTTTGGGCCCAAGGCGGAACCAGTCCTCGTCGCTTACCTCAACTACTGGCAGGCGCCCGAGTACCAGATGATGCCGGCCCTGCTCGTGCGGACCACAGGGCATGTCGAATCACTCGCTGACCAGTTGCGGCGGCAGATATTCAGCGAAGGTCGTGAATACATAACATATGCGCGGACGATGGAGATGCAGCGAGACCTGCAATTGGTGCAGGAACGGCTGCTTGCCGCACTGGCTTCAACCTTCGCCCTGATTGCGCTGGTCCTTGCGGCTGTGGGGTTGTTCGGTTTGCTCACATACTTAGTTAGCAACCGCGCGCCCGAAATTGGTATCCGTATTGCGCTGGGAGCACGACCAAAGACAGTCATATGGCTCATACTGCGGGAAGCCCTCGTTCTCACGGGGATGGGAATTGCTGCTGGAATCCCCGTGACGATTGCGCTCCTCCGCGGTAGCTCGCATTTCATCTCGGCGAGCTTTGTACCGGGATTGGTGTTTCTGGGTGGCGCCCTCGTGTCAGTTGTTGTCGTAACCGTACTTGCGGCGCTGATTCCCGCTCATATTGCGTCACGCCTCAGCGCGATGGAGGCCTTACGACAGCAGTGAAACCCCTTAGTTGGGCCCCGCGGCGGGCAAGCTACCAGAAATGGTCCGGAGTATGCCACATACCTCTTGCATCTTAGCAACAAAGGATAGGCCGCAGTTCCTGGGACAGGCCCTGAAATACTACCTGAGCCAGACCTATACCGACAGTGAACTCATCATCGTGGATGACAGCGCAACCAGTTGTGCGGCACTCGTTCCACACCTGCCGTCCATCACCTACATCTACCTTCCCCAGCCAACGTCTCTCGGAACGAAACTGAACATTGGAATCGAGCGGGCGTCGGGCACCGTGATCCAGAAGCTGGACGACGACGATTACTATCATTCGTCGTTTCTCATGAGGACGGTCTCGCGGCTGGACCGGGAGATCTCCGACGATGCCGTCGTGGCAGTGGATCCCCTCCTGGTGCTCATCGCCGGCCACGATGCTCTATTTGATGCGGGCGGCGGTTGGTTTGCGGGCGGCACGCTGTGCTTCTATCGAAGTGCGTGGCGCCGGATGCCCTTTCGGGACGTGCCCCGGCGCGTGGACGTCTTCTTTCTGGAAGACCATCCGGAGTTCCGCCGGCTCGCTTTGACCACGCCGGAGATCTATATCCTGGTGAGACACGGACGTCACACGTGGAACTCCGTCGTGCCGGAGACCGTTGTCCCAGTTGCCAACCCTGGCGGGATCGACGTTACGGAATACTTCCTGACGTGTCCCCGGTACCCCAGGACCATCGAACAGGTTGTTGGTGTCGAGCACGGTGCATTCTACCGGAGCCTAGCTCAGCACCAGGCCGGGCTGGCAGGTCGCGAGGTCGGCTGTGGCAGCTAGCGCGAGATCACCGGACGAATTTCGGCATGGCGAATGGGGCGGCCTCATGATGCGCTGGAATTCCGAAGAATTGGCATCGGTCAGTCCATTGATTGGCGAACTGGACAGCGACCGCAGCCCACGATCCTCCGAACTCGGGCAGCCCGGCATCGTGCTGCGGGCGTCGGAGGCGCAAGCACTGAACGCAGGGTGCTGCGGACCGAAGGCGCTGATTATCCGGCAATTATACCGGATCATGCAGTTCGATGAATGTCGCCTGTTTCGGCATCGGCTGGAACATAAGTTGGTGCAGGCCTTAGTCTTACACCACTACTGCGGAGCTGCGGTTCCAGTCACGAGAGGACTGCGACGGGAGCTGTCGGGAAGGGATCCTGCGGCCGCACGCGATTACCTCGCAACACTGGCCAGCGTGCCGGACGGAATGCTGATCAAAAGGACGCTGGGAAACGGCTCGGGCGAGAGAAAAAGCTTCGCTCTACCGGCTGCGGCATTGGAGGAACTGGTCCGCACACTGCCGCCTACTGCGCCGGATAGCTCGCTCGACATCCTGCAAGAGCGCGTAGCCATCGCCCAGGAGTACAGGGTGCACACTCTGGAGGATCGGGTGGTCCCGGATCTTACGTTCAGGCGCTATGGCCAAGGCACCTCTCCGGCGGAGCAGGAGTTGGCAGGCGCCTTTGTCCAGGAGTTACTCGACAAACTGCCTGCGGGACTGGTTCGGGGCGCCATGTACGCGTGGGATGTGGCCCAGACCGGCGACAAAAAGTTTGCGCTGATCGAGGCCAATCTGGCTGGCTTTCACCCCGTCTTTCAAGCCGGATTTCAGTGCAGCGGCTTTTTCCTGGGGCCCTGGGGGGCGCCTCTGGTCGTGAGATTGCTGCGGTTCATCGAGCGCAGATACCACGTGAAGATTGAAATTCAGGTTGACGTAGCCCAGGAGACACCAGAGTGGGAGGTGTATTGGTGGGTTGCTCGCTGGTACGATCTGTTTCGGCTCGCTGATCGCATTGACGAGATGGCTGCCCTGAGCGGCCAGGTAGGGTCCTTGCGCAAGGGCGGCGCAGAAGTGCGCACACCGGCGGACCACTGTGCCTACACGACCCTCCTCGGCAGGTTGCGGAGCATCTCGGAAACCCTGGTGGCACTGGCGTGAGTGGCGATCTCTCAGGGGCCGCGCGGTCGGCTCTGGCGAGCGCGAGCGCCCCCTGTCAGGTGAAGAACATGGCCGTTAGCACTTCTGACCCGTCGATGGTAGCGCGCACCGGATTGTTGACGTGCGTGTTCTGCGGGTTCGAAGCCTACCGCTTTTGTTCGTATGGTCTCGACACTGCCGTGTTTGCCGAAAAGCACGTGGTCGGGGGCGGTCGGCGCCCGAACGGGTTATGCCCAGGCTGTGGCTCGGTCGACCGAGAGCGGCTGGTGTTCCTGTTCCTGGTACGATGCACGCGCGTCTTTCACCAAAGCGGCCTAGCTCTGTTGCATGTGGCTCCGGAGCCGCTATTGGGATGTGCCCTGCGTTGCTTTGTCGGACGCGGGTACCGGGCCATTGATCTGCAGCCGTCACCTGGTGTGGAAGCCATGGACCTGACGGCGCTCCAGATGAGTGAAACCTCAATCGACGTCGCGATTTGCAACCACGTGTTCGAGCACATCGAAGAGGACCGCCTGGCGATGCGCGAATTGTTCCGGATCTTGCGCCCCGGCGGCTGGGCGGTCGTTCAGGTTCCCATCGCCTATGGCATGCGCTGCACCTATGAGGACCGATCTATCCGAAGCCCGGAGGCGCGCACGGTGGCTTTCGGCCAGCACGATCATGTGCGCATCTACGGCCTTGATTACTTCGAGCGCCTTCGAAGCGTGGAATTCGATGTACGCGTGCTGGAACCTGCGAGGTTGTTCGGCAACGATGCCATCGAGAGCTTCGCATTGTTGCCGAACGAGAAGTTGATCGTCGTTCAAAAGAGGAAAGCTCCATAGGTACACGAACGTGACTGTCGTTTCCCGGACCGCAACTCTGGCCTGCGCTGCGGTCCTAACCTTCGCCAGCGAGGTTCCGCAGGCCCCGCAAGTCGCCCCGGCGGTCGAACAGCCATCGGTGGTCTTTTCTACCACGGCCCGCCTTGTTCATGTGAACGTAGTCGTGGAAGACAAGCAAGGCCGCCCGATCGCGGACCTGCGGAAGGAGGATTTCGAGGTTCTGGACAACGGCGTCCCCCAGAGCATCGCTTTCTTCACGGCAGAGCACGCCATCAACCCTGGCAGGCGAGCGGCGGCAGAAAGCGTATTCACAAATCAACTGCCGGTTGCCACGGGATGGCGGAGTGGTTACTCGGCCATTCTTCTGGATTGGCTAAATACACCCTGGGGAGACAAAGTCTACGCGCGAAGCCAGGCGCTTCGAATGCTCACTTCGGTTGGAGTGCACGATCAGGTAGCTCTGTATGTCTTGGGCAATGGGCTTCGTGTGGTCCAGGAATTCACTGCTGATACGGTCGCTCTAGCACAGAAGATTGCTGCCGAGCAGGGTCAAGTGGTAAACGCTCCCGATCCGGAAGTGAACCCCCTGACGGATGCGAGCGTGGGCTTCCTGCCTTTTCCGGATTTCGGGCCCAGCGGTTACTCTGCGACCCGGCGGGAGGACCACTTCCTTACCGAACGCCGCGTTACCGACACGTTGAAGGCGTTCGAGATGATAGCGGCACACCTCGCCGCCATACCCGGCAGGAAGAGCCTGATCTGGGTTTCCGCCGGTTTTCCCCAATCCATTGGCTTCGATATCCCTCCGGCCGGCAAACGCCCCGAAGGCTTCGCGGATGCTCGAACATTCAGTCCGGAGTTGAACCGTGCGCTCTCCCGCCTGAACGAAGCCGATGTTTCCGTCTATCCGGTCGACGCCAGAGGGTTGAGTCCCAACCCTGGCGTCTGGAAAAACATCTCTACCATGCAGGAACTTGCCGGGCGTACCGGCGGAAAGGCATACTACAACCGCAACGATCTCGCCCAGGCGATGCGGAGCGCGCTGGATGACGTCCGGGTGAGTTACACGCTCGCATACTATCTGCCGGCGGCCGCCACCCGCAGGGACACTCTTCACCACATCCGAATTCGGGTCCACAGGCCGGGAGTAACCGTCCGCCACCGGAGCGAGTATCTGGAGCGTGCGGATGGTGCGACCGTTGCTCCGGCTGAGGCTAAATCTGAGGTCCGGCAGGCCTGGAGCAACCCCTTGGACTCCACGGCACTGGGCATCAATGCGGAGGCCGTGCGGAGCGGAAATACGTTGGTCATTCAAATTGCTTTGGAGGCCAACGCGATTTCACTGACTCGCAAAGATGGCCGGCTGGTTGGCAAACTATCGATAGTTGCGGGGTTCAGAAAAGATGACGGAACTCCGTTGGGGATAGCCGATTCGAAGTCCCTCGCACTCGCCCTGCGGGAGCATACTTACCAAAAGGTGCTGCAGGAAGGTTTGAAAGCAATGGTGCGGCTCCCCGTACCGGGGAACGCAGCTTCTGTTCGGCTGCTCGTCCGGGATACGGCCACGAACAAAGTGGGGACTCTCACGATTCCCCTGCAGGCCATTCCGAAACGTGGTGGAGATTAGACGGTCGAACTTGGAACCGCGCAGGCTTCTGTGCACTGGCGTGTGCAATTGTGCAATCTGCCCCGGAGTCGGGACAGCGGCCGCCACCTGCGTATTCCGGCGAAGCCGTGTCGCTGACCGCCGCTGGCCGCCGGCTACGCATGCGCAAGTAGAGCTATCTTTAGACGCCTGAAATGAGGAGGATAGACGCAGTAATGGCTCCAGCAATGCGGTGGTTAATGAGTTATTGACCTACTGACCCGCCTCTGTCGAGAACAAGGACTCCACCAGCGGCTGCAGCCATCGGCGATCGGCGTTGGCGCCGTACGAGTTCCAGGTCTGGAGCGCGGCCTTGATGCGCGCGAGCTCCGCGTCCGTGAACTCGAACTCTTTTGCCGGGATAGAGAGCGCGGGATTCCACACCACGCGCTCCTGGCCCGCCACCATCTCGCGCTTCAACTGGACGGCTTTCTCCTCGTCGGCATCGAGCGCGATGCGATCCTGAACTGCCCAGATCGCACGAATTGAACCCACGTCTGCCCGCTGCGCGCCTAAGAGCGCGTGCAGGTTCAGACGCTGGGTGTGATCCAGCGTCAGCTTCATAGGTTTGCCTTTCGAACTACGGGTTGGAATAGAGCAGGATGTAGCCTGCGGTCACGCCTGCGGGGTTCTTCACCTTGATCACGCCAGACCATCCGGAGGGATTGCTGGCGCCCATCAGCTCCGCGAGGCGTTATCCGTTGCCGCTGCCACCCGCGATCAGAAGTTCGCCTGCCGGCGTGACCTGCAGGAGCGTGTGGTCCGCGAGGTTCGACCCAGGGCCCGCGACGCGGAACGGTGTTTCCACATTGTCCTTCGCCGCGACCAGCAGCGGGCCGCATGCAACTCCGGCCGAGACCGGACCCGCTTGGTATCCCCACGTGCGCGCGTAAGCCTTCTTCGGATCGTTGCCCTGCTGGAGGCACGCGCCCCACGCGTGGAACGTCTGGCCGGAGGTCCAGCCATCCGTGTAATGGCCGGCGATCCAGAGCGAAGTCGCGCCGCCGGTCATGGTGCCCGTGACCTTGAACCGCTGCCAAGACGTGGTGAGCGTTACGGGCGTCGGCCCGACGAGCCACGTCGTCCATCCGTTATCGAGGATGCCGAGCGAGACGGTCATCGTTCCGGAGGGGACCTTCAGCCAAACGTAGAACGTGTACTGGCCGTTGGCGACGAGGCCCGCGATGTTCTGCCGGATGAGACCCGCCGCGCCACTCGCAGTAACGGCGTCGGCGGTCTGGTTGCCATCCGGCGCGACCACGCTGTTCGTGCTCACCGTGCAGGTACCGCCGTTCTTGTCCCACGTCCCGACGCTCAAGTCTTCGGAGTACTTCGCCATGTTCTCGTACGGCCCGCCGGCCGATTGGAACGGGCCGCACTCGATGGAATTCAGGTGAGAGTCAAGGTACGCCCACATATTGTTCGCGGCGGCGTACGCGAACGATGCGCCGCCCGACACGTCGCGCAGGACCACCGTGCCAGCCGTCGCGTTGGCCGTGGCATCGCTGATCTGCGAGGACGTGTGCGTGTGAACGGACGTCGCCTTGCCCGCGAGGTCCGCTACCAGGCCGGTGATATCGGCCTCCGCATGCGTGTGGAAGGTCGGAGCCTTGCCCGCCAGAGCGGTGACGAGACCGGTCACGTCGGCCTGCGCGTGCGTGTGTGAGAGCGGAGCCTTGCCAGCCAGATCCGTGGCGAGGCCGGTCACGTCGGCCTCCGCATGGGTGTGGCCGGGAACCGACGCGAACGCGATGGTGACGTTCACCCGGTCGCTGGCGGGCACGTCGAGAAACGTAAGCCCGATGTTGGCGCCCTGGATCAGGTTTAACGCGCGGCGCGTTCCGACCGCCGCGCCGTTGTTCTGGATCGTGAACGGGAGCGCGCCGGAGACGATATCGGCGGCAACGTGCGTATGCGCCGGGAGATCGCCCGCCGCCAGTTGCGCGCCAGCCGTCGCGCGGCCCCAGGAGTCCACGGTGACCTTGGTGTAGGTGGCGGGCCCGACGCCCGAGGCCGACAGCGAGATCACACCGTTGTTGACCGCAATGCCGCCGACCGGATCGATCTGCACGATGCCCTTGGAGAGCGTCGTCGCGTCCGGAACCGTGGTCGCGCCGAACGTCTGGCCCGCAGCGAAGTCGATGACGGCGTCCATCGCCAGATGGTTGTTCGCGTTCAATGCGATGCCGAGGTCGCCGGAGTTGTCGGCCTTGCGCCACTTCACCGCGCCACCGTTGGGCAGGCGTACCAGGCCGGTGCTCGACTTCGCGCCCGCGCCAAACTCCGCGCCGTCCTGGAACGTCTTGAGTCCGGTGACCGTGACCGCGCCGTCTTTCCGGATGTAGTTCCGTGCGGCGGCGGTGCCCAACTCGTTCTCGATTGCCAACACTGCCGACTGAAGGGCCGTGATGAATCCCGCGACCATGTTGGCCTTCACAGCAACGCCGTTGTTGTGGCCGGAAGCTGTCGTCCCGAAGGCTCCACGCTGGCATCCGGTGAAGGACGTGGCCGCCTTGCCCGAGTACACGATCAACTCGTCGCCAATCGAAACGATGCCGTAGCTCGCGGCAAAGCCTCCGGACGTAGATGCCACGTTGATCGTGGAGTCGCCAGCCTGCACCGCGCCCGTGGTCGTCGTCTCCAGGGGCTTGCCGGAGAACGCATCGACCGGCGAGAACAGGCTGGCCGCGTTGTCGATTGCGCCGGGATAGTTACTCGCCATTGAGCTTCCTCTCGTTCAATTTGAAGCGATTGAGCGCGCCGCCAGTGGGCGCCACTACCTCGACGGCCCGCGCCACCTCCACAGCACGCGCGGCGCGCGGCTTGTGGTACATCGTCGCCGTCGCGGAGGATTGGACCCACTTCTCCAGCGGGTTCGGCCTGCTGTTGAGGCAATACTGGTCGAAGGCCCAGAAGCACATCGAGTAATACGGGGCCTGCTGCCACATCCCGAACGCCTGCGCCATCGGCGGGTCGGGAGGACCGTAGAGGCCCGCCAGATACATGCACTCCGCTGCGGGCCGTCCCAGCGTCTGCGCGCCGTACATCATCGTCTGGCGCATTAGGTTCGCGTTCTTCTGCCACACGTCGTAGTCGAATCCCTCGCAGCGGAAGTACTTGATCCCGTACGATGACGACTTCCATTGCTCCGGCAGGTTGACGTGCATCAGAAGTTGCCGGTACTTGCTCTTGGGAGACGGCCTCCCCTGGTTCGCATCGAGAGGCCACAGGCACTCGAAGACTGCGGACGGATGCGAGGCCCGCACGTACGCGATCACCTCCTGGCAGTACGACCAGATCCGGTCCCGCAGGAAATCGGCAGTTTCCTTCGGGTGCGCCGGATCGCCAGCAGGATCATCCGTATTGGCAAGGAACGGCCAAATCTGGTGACCCTTCGCCGCCGCGAACGCATCGATCGTCTCCTGGTCATAAAAGGGCATCCCGCCCATCGGGTCTCGGGCGCGGTTATCGAAGTACCACCACTGCGTCTCACCGAACTGGAGCACCACGGGCAGGCCCGCCGCCGCGATCTGGTCGGCGCACTCCCGGTACATCTGCTTGAGATAGTTCCGGACGCGCGTGCCGAAGTGCATCTGGTACGACGGCACGTCGAGATACACGTCCGCTCCGGGAGCCACGGCGCCGCCGCTCAATCGGAGATACCTGGCGCGCATCTCCGCAGGCGGGTTGTAGATTTCCATCGAGAACGCGAATGATGCCGGGATGCCCGCCGCACTGAACTCCGCGGCAAGGTTCCGAATCCACCGCCGCGCACCCTCGGTCATCACCGGCGATACGGAGTCGATCAACTCCCAATCGCCCTGCGTGCCCGCATCGTCCAGGTGGTCCTCCGTGACGGTGGCCTGAACCGACGTCGGCAGGGCGTACCCGTCCAGTCCCAACGTGAGGCACGCGCTTTCCTCCACGTCGATCCGCATTGCCGACTCGATCCACTGCTGGCCGTAGCTTACGGCCCGCGCGGTCGCTGGAGCATTATTCGCGCTGAACGCAGCCTGAATATCGGCTGCAACCTGCTCGCCGGTCCTGACGTCGCCCGCCGTAAGCGTTACGCTCACCTGCTGGCCACCCTCACCGCCGAACGTGAACAGGAGCGCGTCGTTCACTCCCGCCTCGATTGCGAACGGTTCGTCAATGTACCCGCCGAGAGTGGCCAGCCCGTTGAGGACATAGATGCTGGGGAAGGACCAGGAGGGTGCTTTGGACTGGATGCGAAGCGTGGTGCTCGCGCCGTAGTTGTTGTCGGCCCACACGCCGGAGAACTGGTTGATCAGCACGCGCATCCAGTTGACGACATCCTCCAGGGACTCGCCCTCGATGACCGTGTGGCGCATGTCGCTTCCGGACAACTGAATCACCACCACGTCTCCGGCGCGCGGCGCGGCGGCGCCCGGAGCCAGCGTGTAATCGATGGTGGCGTACGGATAGCTCGCGCCCACCCGCCGCCGCTTGTTGTTCCAGAAGACCCCCATATACACGTCGGCATGGCCCTTGAACCCGAGTCGCTGGAGATGCCACAGGTGCCACGCCGGGGGCTTCTTGTAGCCGTGGTCGGTGTCGAAGTCGATGGCCAGCGACACGTCCTGGTACTGCTCCTGCGGGTCCGGAACGTCCTGCGGCACCAACGGCCAGAGGTAATCGAAGTAGAAGTAGTACCCGCTGCTGCCAGCGTTCTTGTCGAACAGAGCGGTGATGACGACCGTGTGGTTTCCGGCCGCAACGCCAGAGGCGATCTTCACGTTGGCCGTGGTCCCGCCGTACTCCACGAGGTAGAGATCGACGGGCGATTCGGCCGTCGCCAGACCGTCCACCTCAACGCTGATCTTGCCGCAGTCGGTGTAGAGGAAGGTCCCGAGGTAGAGATCGTGCTGCTCCGTGGCCGAGTATCTGATCGTGACCTGCCGGAGATCGCCAGCGTCTGTCGGGCCGGTGCGCTTCGCGCGACCCATGCTCCACCACTGCGAAGGCCACGCAGGAGTTAAGCCGTACTTGTAATCCTCCCAAAAGCCGGTGTACTGGCAGCGCTTGTCGGACTCCTCGATGCGCTCCGAATCGCCGCCCACCTTGAGACTCGTGTCTCCGGTAATGGCGATGTTGGAGATGGTCGCGCCCCACTCCACGTCGGACCGGAAGCCTGAGATCGGCGGAAGCTTCTTGAGGCGCGTGCCCGCAGGCCAGGAGTGGGGCGTCGATGCTTCGTATCCACGCTGGACCCGGATGCTGGTTGCGCCGCCAGCCAGGAGCAGGACGCGCTCTTCGTTTTGTGCGTCTCCAATGAAGTACCGGCCACCCGTAAGGCTGGCCCCGCTGTCCACGCTCCAGGTGGTGTCGCCCGGACCAACCGGCGCGGTGAGGAAGCACCCGTCCTCCAACGCCTCCTCCACGATCTCGAATCGCGGCGCGAAGACCATGTACATCTTCCGGCAGTCCTCGGTCGGCACTGGCTGGCTGTTCTTGTCGTTCAACGCGCCCAGCGGGAGGCTGATGTGGTACTTGGTATCGTTGTCGCCGCCACGGAACCGGATCGTGCGGTTCTCGCCCCACGTGATACCTTGCGCCCCGTCGCCCTCGTGGTACGACCGCACGGCCAGCACCTCGCCGTTGCCGAGCTTCCCGAACACCGGTGCCGGCGGCGCGCTCGTTTTGAACGCGACGGTCAGCGTCGTCCCGTCTGCCGTAGCCTCGATCACGCTGGACTGGTCCGGGCCAGTGACCGAGACGTTCTGCCCGCCGCCGTTGATGGTGTCCGCGAGATCCTTGATCGCGGACGCCGCACCCTGGAGTTTGTGGACGTGCCACTGAGGACCGGCGCCAGCGTAGAAACCCGGAGGGATGCCAATCGTGGACATTCCGGTCCCGCCGAACATCACGATCTCGCCCTCGCCAATCGGCTTCGTGGAAGTGACGCGCACGCATCCGTCGTCGGTCACGTCGGCGGTCGCATCGAGGCCCGCAGCGAGGAACGCCGCGCTGATATTGCCCGCGACCTGCGACGAGGTGACAGCCAGGCCCGCAGCGAGGCCGACGTAAATGCTGATCCCGTCGATGAGGAACGTCAACGTGTCGTTGATGGTCGCGTCGATCTTGAACGGCCCCGGATTGTACGTCCGGCAGGTCGCCAACCCGCCGTGCGGCTGGGTGTTGTCGAACGTCACCCGGTTCCTGTAAACCGGATCGATTGCGGTGACGTGGCAGACCTCCTCCAGAGTGTACGGCGGGTCTGCGGGATAGAGCGGGTCATACGTGAAGTACACCGTGTCGCCCACCTTGAGATCCAACTCGCCGGTCACCGGGTCGAGATCGGTCGCATAGAGATCGACGGTCCCGTTAGGCGCCGACAGGGAGCGCGGCAACTGGTGCAGCGCACCCCACGGGATGCAATCGTAGATCGTGTCGCGGAAGATCACGATCAGGTGATCGAAGCCGGAGTCGGCCTGCGTGCCCGACGCCTGGACGGTCACGCTGGCGGGCGTCTCCCCTCCGGAGACCACGGTCGCGTACGAGAGGAACTTCACCTCGTGGATCTCGCCCTCACCGCCCTTGCCGCAGACGAAGGTCATCGAGTCCCACGAGACGGACGGGTACTTGGCGGCATCGAGGCGCATGGCGCCGTCGAGCGCGTGGTCGTACTCGATATCGAACTCCAGCGTCAGGCCGGAGAGGTCCGTCCGCGGCAGATGCTTCTGGCGCAGGTGGTTGAAGTAATCGTACGCGTTGTAGAACCCGAGCACCGCGAAGTCCTCTGCGGCTTGGAAGATGCCGGAGATGGTCACACCAGTGGCGGTCGCATCGTGGAGCGTGGTGGTCGCGCCACGCCCCGTGAAGCCCTGCAACTGGAAGTTACGGCGGGGGTCGAAAATGTGGAGCGGTTCGCCAGCCATCTCAGGTCTGGATTACGACGGTCAAATCGGAGCCGGGGTCCGGACTGGCAACCGCCAGGATGTCGAACGCAAGGCTGTCGCCCTCGTTGAGAATCGCGGTCGGCCAGATCGTGGGGCGCACCGTCGCCCCGAGCGCGTGGTCCTTGGTGAAGACGGCGTTGAACGTCTGGTTGTCTGGATCGGCCGCGAGCACCTGCACGTACTCTTCGTCGGCTTTGCCGAGATTGATGTGAACGAACTCGCCCACATCGAACCCGAGTCTGTTCGCGCCGTACGATGCCGTATTCACCGTCTGCGGATTCGGGTCGGCGGGAACGTCCTGGTAGAGCACTACGCCGAAGTCGTTGTACGGGAGGCGGCGCGTGGCGGGCTTGCCGTACCCATCCTCGACCACGAAGTCGTAGGTGTTCTTCGCGCCGTTGGGGAGCATCTGCGCGATGCCCATGTACTCAAGGGGTTGCCACGTCGCGCCATCATCGCGCGAGTACTTCACCAGGAACGCGCTCTGGCCGTCCGTGGTCGGCGTCTGTACGTACGCGAAGATGCACCGGATCGAGGCGCTATCGTGGACGCGCATGGGGATGACCACGGTGTCCGCGACCGCCAGAGGACCGGGGATCTGGAACGAGTAAGCGCCGCCGTTGCACGTCCGATCTCCCGGCATGAACGGTTCGCTGTGGTGCGACAACGGCCAGACGGTGAACGGGCTGTAGCCGAAGTTATTTGCCACGCCGACAAGCATGGCGACCACGCTGGCTGTGGGGAGCTTCGCCTCAATCCGCGCCGGGATGCCAGGCGTCCGGAAGAATCCCTTCTTCACCGAGTAGGTGAAGATCCGGTAATCGAGCTTGAAGAACCGGATGCCCTTCGCGTGCGCGCACCGGAGCGTCCCAAAAGTGGCGAAGCCAGGATCGACTCCGGGCCACGCGCGTTGAAGCACGAAGTTGCCGGTCGGAACAATGTCGCCCGTGTTGCCAGGCCCAACGATCTGCGCGCACTCGTACGAGCGCAGGTATCCCACGTCCGGATTCTTCGTCTCGTCATTGAACACCACGAAGTCGCCCACTGCGAACGTGCGGTTGGTGTTCGGGTTGACGGTGCAGGGGACGGTCACCGGATCGGTGTTCTTGTCGATGGCGGCATCGAGGTTGGCCCACAGGTCCGTTGCCAGTTCGTCCACGTAGTACAGTGCCATCGCGACCTCGTGCGCCGAGACGAGATTCATGTTGCCCGCCTCGTCCGGCGCGATCTGAATATCGTCGAGAGCGATGGTCCCGTAATCCCCGAGCTTCGGCGTGCCGGTAACGATCCCCGGAACCCCGGTGTCGTACATGATCTCCTCCGGAACCGGCTCCGGCACCACGTCGGCGGGCTTGGGACCGGCCACCAGGTCGTACATCGAGTCAGTGGTCGTGCGGCCCTGCACGTCGATGGAGAAGTCCTTGTTGAGCTTCCAGGACACGACACGGAACTCGCCCGCGCCTCCGGGCATGTCCGCATGGGTCATCGAGCAGACCATTCCCGGTTCCGTGTTGAGCGCGAGCACCGTCGTTTTGAAGCCGATCTGCCGCGCCGCCCTCCACTCCGCTGCGCTGGTGCCGCCCAACTCCTCGCGCAGCCGGGTGCTCACGATCCGGGCCGCTTGGCTCTTGGTGGACGTGCCGGACAGGTTGACGCTCGACTTGAGGTACGTCGGTCCCGCGCCGACGCCCACGAGCGTGGCGTGATCAATGTCGTACACCGAGACGCTGTTAGTGACGAACGCGAAGTCCTGGTCCGCGAAGTTGGCCGTCAGGTGGTTGAACGTCGGCTTCACCGGGGCGAGGTGGAGGCTGGCGAAGATGATGTTGCCTTCCGTGAAGGGCTCGACCACGCTGCTATTCTCGCGGATGCCGATCCGGAGCTTCCCGAACGCGAACGTGTAATAGCCGAGGCAGTTCATCAGGACTTCTTGAATCCAGTCCCGAAGTGGCTTCTCCTCCTGCAGCGTGCCGCGGAACGCGAACTGCGTCTCCGTGCCCGCGCCGACCATTGCGGACACCTGATCGTTGCAGATCGTCGCGGCGTCGATCGCCGCCTGCACGTCGAACAGGGCTTCGGCGGCGTTCAACTGCGCGACCGTCGCGTCCGCGCCGAGCCTGAGTCCGCGCGCACGGAACAGCATGTTGACCGCGATCCAGACCGGATTCACCATGCACGGGCCGTACACCCGGACGCCGGGACTGGTCCACACCCACCCGCTCAAACCCTGCTGGACCGTGGCGATCATCGCGTGATCGCCGGGTTTGGAGAGTTGCAGGCCCTTCGAATCCGACCTGCGGATCACCACGAACGCCGTGCCCGCCGCGAAGTTGTCCTTAAACGTCGAGTTGCCGGAGTAAACCTTCCGGAAGTCGCCGCCCGTCTGGTTGCCGGATTGGTCGAGGGAGAAGAAGTCGGTTGCTCCGGCCGGATCGGTACCGAGCACCGTCCGCAGGCCGAGGTTGTCCTTGGGAAAGCCGTGATGCGCCTGCCCATCGAGCGTGTGGCCCACCAGCGTCTCCGCATTGCCGTCGCCGTCTTTGTCCTCGTAGTGGGTCGGCGTATAGGCGACCAGCGGGCCTTCGCCCACGATCCCCAACGCCTCGTAGAAGTCGCTCTCGTCCCGGCCCGCCGCGGCCTTGCAGTTGACCGGCATCTCCGTGTCGGTGTACACCTCCGGCAGCACTTGGTCATAGATCGAATCCGCGACGATGGACGTGCTGGTAAGCGTGCTCCTGCCGAAGCCCCACACGCCGGTCGAGTTGTCCTTGATCCGGACGCCCTGCGGTTCGGCCACGATGCCGCCGTAGTAACGTTTCATCCCGTGCGCGAGGCACCCGTTCGGCGTGTCGTAATTCTTGTCGCAGGAGTTAGCGGCGGCGTCCGGAAAGTGAACCAGATCGAGCGCGCCGTGATCGGCGTAGGGGCAGGCCTGCGCGTTGAACGCCTTCCAGCACGTGCGGGAAATCTTGCGCGTCGGGTACGGCAGGTTCAACTCGTAGAGGCCATCGGACGCCGTAACCTTGAACTCCGGGCCAGCATCGAGCGACCAGTTGACGATATCGCCCTTCCACAGGTCGAGCTTGATGCCGGTGCCAACGTGGAACAGCGAGAAGGAGATCGACGCGCGATAGAGATCCACGTCGTTGGCCAGGTCGCGCATCACGCGATCCGCGTTGCCGAAGATGAACGTGGCGTCGTCGGACTCGTTGCCCATCCCCTGCGTGATGCCGTCGAAGTCGAGTAGCCGTGCCTGGTAGAGCTGCGCGCCCACCGTGCAACGGCGATCAGACAGATAGATCGCTGGATACCCCGCTTGGAGCGGGACCACCTTGATCAGCGGGATAACCTGCTGGACCTGCGAGAGGAGAGCCGTCGCCAAAGCTCCGGACGGGAAGCGGGTCACCGTGGAGTTGAGCGTGTACGTCGGCGGGTTGGACGGGATCTCGATCAGGTTCACGCCGACCGAGCACACCCAATCCGCGACCATCTGCCATGAGAGCGGCTCGTTGGCGAATCGGCAGGTGTAAGGGGTGGTGCCGTTGCCGTCATCGTTGGGCGCGTTATAAGTGAACGCGCCGTACGGCCCGTACTTCGACTCCCAGAAGTTGCGCAGAACGATGCGATCGCCGTCGCGCAGCCAGTTCTTGCGGATGGTGAAGCGCCGCGCGCCGGTGCCGAGCAGGAATCGCTGGGTGATCTTCGCATTGCCGCTGCCGAACTGGTGTTCCACGATCTGTGGACCGTAGCTGACACCGGACGGGTAATCCGGCACAAGAGGAAACACGCCAGACGGAACGATTTCCGGAACGACGATGTTGCCGATATGATCCATCTGCCTACCTCACCCCGCCCGGGCGGAAATCCATCACGCGTCCGTTCTTGCGTCGATTGCACTTCAGACAAAGAGGCTGAATGTTATCGATGGTGCTCGGGCCAGACAGACAAACCGGGATCACATGGTCCGGTGTCAGGAAGCCCTCCGGGGTGCATCGTGCCTCCACTCCGCAAGCGACACACCGGTACCCGTACACGGCGAGAAGCGCCTGCCACTCGGCTTCCGAGTAGTGCGGACCCTGGCGGATCTTCGCCCGACGCTGTTTGTGCCACTGCGCGAGCCTGCCGGGATTCGCCTCCGTCCACAAGGCCTGATTCGCCCGGCACCTGTCACGATTGGCCGCATTCCACTCACGGCACAGCTCCAGGTGCCGCTCCCGATTCCTAAGTCGCCACTTACGGGAATGCGCATTCGACCTCTGACGATTCGCCGCGCGCCAGAGGCGGTCGGTCGCCCGAGATCGTTCCCGGTTTTCGGCTTTCCATTTGCGCGAAGCCGCTTTGCGGCATTCCTTGCATTTCTTATCGAGCCCATCCGAGTTCGTGAGATGCCGGTAGTACTCGGACGGGAGCTTGGTTTGCCCACAATCGGAGCAGTCTTTGCCTACGGTGATCATCATCATGAAGGGCCTGGAGTGGTGCTTGACGGGCTAATGCCCACGCACTGGTGAGCTACATCCGGATCTTGTGCGGGTCCTCAGCGTTCCTCGACCCGGACTGTGAAGGAGCGGTCCTCAGTCCGTCCCGCAGACGTCGTGATGCGGTTGGTGACGATGTACGACTGGCCCGCCGTGCCACCCGAGAGCCAGACCGTGGCCGAAGTGGCAGTCTTCGAGTCGGCCATCTTGGTGAGCCCGGATGCGACGATCCACTCGCTCGCCGCGATCTGGTCCCCTGCGAGCCAGCGCGTCCAGTCGATGCTGTAGTCGAGGACCGCGTTGGGATCCTTCGTGAAGGTCATGCTTCCATGCCCCGATCCTCGTGCGGCACAAAGTAGGACCGCGATTCCGCCGCCGGACAAACAGAACGGTCTTCCGGCCGGATCGAGAGAGTGCGCTCCGGAGCCGCAGGCGGCCTGCGGTACGCCACCATGCGCGCCGTCCCACTGATCACCGCAGTCCTCGGCGTGCCTCGGAAGTCCACTGCCGCCAGAGTGGAGCCTCCGGCGATCTCCGCCGAGCGATAGGCCATGAGCGGCGCGTACCAGAAGCGGTGGTGCTTTGCGAGCAGCACACATGGTCCGGATGCGAGCTCGCGAGCCTCCTCCGGATACAGCGCCCGGGTCCACGAGGCGAATCCGAAGATCTCAACGAACATGCCCGGCGTCGCCGACGACAAGGCGTAAACGTCGACATTGCCCGCAACCCCGCTGGCGTTCGGCATCGTGCCCTGCACAGCCAAAACGCCGTTGTGGTACACGCTCGCCGTCTTGTTGGCGTCAAAAGGCAGCGTGAACGCCACGCAGGTGACCTTCCGAAGATCCGCACCGTAGGAACCCCACTCGAACGCTCCATACGGGGCCGAAGTGTTCCGAAAGATGGCCTTGTAGGCGCCGGTAGAAGTGCGTATGCCCAGCCACCAAGTGGTCGAGTAGCTGTTGCCGATCATCGTGGGGTACCCGGAGCCGTTGACGCGATTGATCCGGAACCACACGCACATCGAGAGGACCTTGCCGGTCCCATCACCGCTGTAGACCGGGCAGTAGCCCAGTCCTCCGACTGACAAGCCGGCCTGCTCATTGCTGTAGGCGAACGCATGGCCGAACGGCGTCCCGACGTTGCCGCCGGATCCTGGCGCAACCGTCAAACCGGAAAGCGCGGCGCCCGTCTGGAAGCGGCGGCGGAAGTATCCGACAGAGAACTCGCCGCCTGTAATGTCGCGCTTGCCGTTCAGGTGGAACGCATTCGCGGAGCTTCGAGGATCGAGTCCGCTCGGCAGCCAGAGCGAATGCAGACCCGCCGCAAGCGGTGACGCGAAATCAGGAATTGTCTCGTACGGGTCGCTGGGGAAGCACGTCTGCAGCTCGGCATTGAGGAGGAGATGACGCATCAGGCCACCTCGAACTCCACGCCGCGCCAGAAGCCAAGATTGTCCGACACGTCGAGCGCCATCCCGCAGCGATTGATGACCAGCACACCCCAGACCGGCGGCAGCACGTTGCCGAACGCGGGCGCGACGGAAAACGGCGGACTGATCAGCGTGCCGGCACCCGCCACGTAAAGCGAGCCGATCTGCCGAATGGAGAGCGTTTCGAGCGTCACCGAAACGGATTCATCGACGCCGGTCACGCCAGCCGGAAAGATGGGCGAGGCGTCGTCGGCCGCGCCCCAGGCGAAGAAGTACACCGAATAGCGGTCGCCGGCAGAACCCGACGCCGGCTTGATCTTGAATTGGCAGATCGCGTCAATGTAGCGGCTGTTCTGGTTATCGACCTTCGCGGAGCTGCGCGCGGCGGACGTGGCGAGGCCGTTCAGGGTGATGCCGAAGTTGGTGACGGGACCGAACTGGGTGCGGATCGTGGACACGTGCGGCTCCTAATCCTGGAGGATCGACAAGTCGTTCTCGCGGACGATGACGAAGTCGCCGTCGTTGACGGTGGCTGGTGACGACAGCGCGCCGCCGCCGAGGAAGTTTCCGCCTACGGCGGCATCCCACATGCCGATGTGGGTGTAAGTGCTGCCGGGAACCTGGAAGAAAAGCGGCGGCACGTTGCGGATTCGCTTCGCGACGCCGTCACTATCGACGGCGGTGAACTGGGCGAGGGACAGCCGCGCGTATGGGCCTCCTGAGGCCTCGCTCTGGCCGGTCTTGCCCGGGTCGGCGGTGTGCAGGCTGCACCAGTGCTCGGCGACCTGGAAGTCCTGCCCGAGGAATGCCTTTTCGAGAATCTTCTGGTCGAGGTATGCAGAAAACGCCATCGTGGTCTCCCCGAGGTCAGGCCAACTCAATCAACTCGATGTTCACGTCTGCGCGGCCGAGGTCGACCGACTGGCTCCAATCGCCGGCGAAGCGCACGGTGCAGCGGCCCGCGACCGCCTGGCCGGTTGGGTCGGACGAGAACTTGGGGCTCGTCTCATACGGGTCGTAGAAGTAGAACGGCTCGGTCGGGCCCTTGCGGGTGTCGTAGAAGTCGCGAAGCGTCCCGAGCTGGGTCGGCGCGAGCCGCTTCGCCAGACGCCAGCGTTTGCGGCTGTTCGTGGCCTGAACGGACCGTTGCGACTCGCCGTTTCGATATTCGCTTTCGACGACCGGGTAAGCGCGCTCGTGTGCGAACGATCGCGAGAGGCTCGCCGGCATCACCGTCAGCGGCGCGGCATTCTGAACGGAACCCGGCATCAGGCCGTCACCAAGTCAACTAATCGCTGGTCCGGTTGCGCGCCGAGCCTGCCGGCGACAAAGCGCGCGTAGCCGACAGGATCGTTCCCATCGGATGTCGGCGCGTAGGTGCAAAACATCTCTTTCACCGTCGGCGGCTTGCCGCCCGTGTATCGCCCGTCGATGTACTGGCCGGCGAGCACGCGCAGTATCCGCCAGCCTTCCTCCAGTGCGCGGCGGCTCATCTCCTCGCGCGCAGCCCCGGGGAAACGCTCTGAAGCCCAGGCGACGAAGTCTGCGTATCCGCCGCTGGTCGAGTAGGGTCGGCCCTTCGCGTCCCGCCAGGCGCGAAGGTTGCCAGGATTGGCATTGATCTGGGCACGCGTGGGGAAGCAGATCTTGCGAGCCTTGGCCTGGGCTTCTGTGACGAAGAAGCCCTCGTTCTCCGCGATCGCACGCGCAAGTCTATCGAGTAGTTCCTGACGGGTCATGACACGATCAATCCTGGACTGAGTTGCAGCCCCGTCATCTCACGCCGCCCCGCATTGGCCTTGGTCGCTGTCATTGCGGCGGACTGGACCGCGCGCGGATTCTCCACCACCACGCGAACGGTCTCTTTCTCGAAGAACTCCTTCGCCCCCGGCACGGTGATGTTGATGATCGTGGGACCCGCGGCGGACGGCGTCCCGCCGCCGATCTTGTCGAGCGAAGGCAGGCCGCTTATTCCCGGCAGCGGGCTGCCATTGCTGTAGGACGGCGACTGGAACAGCGAACCACCGGTCTCCACAAGCGACATCAGCGTCACCGTGCCCGGCATACCCGTGGGCTTCTGGCCGGTGGTCATCGCGTACAACTGGATCAGGTCGCGGATTTGTGGCGAGCGTATGGCCAGGTCGAGGTTGCCGCCGAAGGCCGATTTCGCGGTATCGACGATCTGCTTCAGAACGCCTTTGTCGGAGATATCGACCCCGTAGAGGGCCTTGATCTTCGCCCTGGCCTTCTCCTCGGCACCTTTGACAAACAGGCGCACGATGCCGGCGACCAGTCCAGCCGCCGCGCCGATCGCCGCTCCCAGAGGCCCGCCGAACTTGAAACCGATCATCGCGCCGCCCGCCGTGGTTTCCGCCATCCCGGTGAAACCGCCGCGTCGCAAGCCGTCGAACGCCAGCATCGCGCCCGCCATCAGCGCGGCGTTCGACTTGCCGATGGACGAGAGCTTCTGGCCCAGGGTGGCTGCTTCCCAGGTGGTGGCGACGCCGGGCGCGAGCTGTACGCTACCGCCGATCCCAAGGAATGACTTCAAACCGGGCAGGAATCCTGCCCATCCCGCCTTCGAGAAGATGCCGCCCGTTCCGGCCGCGCCGCCCGCTGAGGGAATGAAGGGAGGCGTAGCACCAGTTGGAGTCCCGAACACCGAGGGAATGATCGACGGCGCACCGCCACCGGACGGCGCAAACGGCGGCGTCCCGCCCGGCGCGCCGCCGGCAAACACCGGCACGGCCCCGACACCGAGGATGCCGCCCAACTTGCCGAGCATTCCGCCGCCACCCATCCCGCCCTGCTGGAACGTCACCTTCTGCCCGGTGAACAACTGCATCAGCATCGCGGCCACGCGCGACGACACCACGTCCTTGATTGCGGTGAGCAGGGCGGTCTTCAGCGAGTTGCCAATCGCGGACCAGATGGACTGCGACTTCGTCAGCAGCGCATCGAAGACGCCTTCGGCCTGGCGCTTGAAGGAATCGAAGATCCGCCGGTTCTCATCACGGATGAGTTGGCCCTGCCGGATCGCAGCGTTCTCCCGCGCTGCCTGGATAGCGGCGTCGGTGGCTTCCTGCTGCTGGCCGCGCAGGTCCTGGCGTTGCTGCGTCACCTCCGCGATTTGCGCACGGATCTCATCCGCCTTGTAGCCGAGCCGCTTCAGGTTGGCTTCTTCCTCGATCAGCGTCCGCGTGGTTTCGAGGTCGAACAACCGTAGCTTGATGTCATTGACGCGCTGAAGATAGGCGACCTCGATCTCCATCTTGCGCTGCTCGACCCAGAGCTTCTGCCGGAGCGTCTGCGCGTCCAGCGCCTCGACGGACCGCAACTGGGCGTCACGTCCGTAGCCCGCGCGCTGCTCTTCGAACTTGTACACGTCGGCGAGGTGATCGAGGTTCTTTCGCGCGATTTCCTCATTGTTGGCGAGACGCTTCTGGTAGAAGTCCGACTCCCAGGCTAGGCGCTGCTGATACGCCTCCTGCTGCTCCTTCAGGTAGTCGGCCATCTCCTCCTTCTGCATCTGGCGAACCTTGGCGCGCAGCTCCCGCTCGAGGTTCTCGCGCGTCTTCGCGGTGAGCCGCATCTGGTGCGTGACGCCTCGGTCATCGATGAAGGAGGTGTACTTCGTCACCTCCTTCTGCATTTCGAGCAGGACTTTCGCGGGACCGGTGACGGCATGAGCCTCGGCCGCCAACGCTGCCTCCAGCGAATCCCGCTCCGCCTGCGCCTGACGCTTCCGGATCTCCTGCGCACGCTTCAACGCGTCGATATCCGGCTCGTTCGAAGTTTTGACCTTGATCTTCGGGCCGCCGAATTCAAAGGTCTCCCCGGGCAGCATCTTCTTGCCTGAAATCAACTCCCGGATCTGGTCATCGGTCATGCCCTTCTTGCGCAGGTCATCCACCTTGACCTTGCCCTTGAACAAGTCGTCGCGGAGGGCTTGCCGCTCCATCTCGTCGTAGCGCGCCTGGAGTTGTTCCTGGGTGTTCTTCCAGTTCGAGTAGACGATGGCGCCCGCCGCGATGACGCCGCCGGCGAGCAGGGCATACGGGTTCAGGCTGGCCAGGTTGAGGGCGGCAATCGCCTTGGCCAGTTCCATTATCTTCGTGGCGAGCCCATACGTCGCCAGGATCCCGGCCACCCACAACGCTGTCTCGCCGAACTTCACCAGCAGATCGGTGTTGTCCTTGAGCCAGCCCACCAGTTCGCGGAAACCGTGGACGATCGCTTTGAATTGCTCCTGGAACCGCGCGCCGACCGCCTCCTTCAACTCATCCACCTCGCGCGAGAGCGCCTTCATCTGCGATTCCGCCTCGCCGGACGCGGCCGCGGCGGCACCCTGGATCTTCGCGGCCTCGCGGATGACGGCGTTGTAGCGGAGTTGGACCTTCTCGTTTTCCGACAGCGTCCGGCCGAGTGTCAGTTCCGCAACCTGGATCTCCTTTTCGAGGTCCACTCGCAGTCCGGCCGCACGCAGAGCGCGAGCGTTTCCGAACTCGATGGCCTGCAGGATCTTCTCCAGCGCCTCCGGTGCGGAGATGTTCTCAATCGCGGCTGCGTCCTTCGCGATCTTTGCCAGACCCTGGGCCTTCGAAAGGTCCAGGTCGGCGATGATCATCCGATCGATTGTGTGCAGGGCGTCCTCACCGTGGAAGCCAACCTTGCGGACGGCCTCAACCGACCGCTCCATAGCCTCGGCGCTGATTCCGTGGGCTTTGGCCAGCGCGCGCGTGGAAGCCTCCATCCGAGCCTCATGCGCGGCGAGTTTCGCGGCTTCGATGGTCCATTCCTTGGCCCACTCTATCGCCTTCTTGATGCCCTCGGCGAGGAGGTTCTCGGCAGTTGCGCCCTTCACCATGGCAGCCGTCATGCCGTCGATGCTGGACGACGCGCCGTGCGCGGCCTTGGCGGCGGTCTGCTCGATGCTCGACAGGCCCGAGTTGACGGTCTTGATGGACGCATTGGCCTTGTTGACATCGACTTCAACAACGAGTTCGAGCTTATTGTCGGCCACGGTTGTTCAACTGTTCACGGTCCAAACGGTCATGTTCCTCTTCGAGGACGAGCATGGCGAGGAACTCATCGGCCCGGATCTCGTCGAGGCCAATCCGGACGCCCAGCTTCAATGCTGTCCGGAGATCGATCGCACGACGGATGAGCAGACCGGTCTCGGAAGATTGGGCAGCATCCAGGCGGTCAAGCGGGCAGTGATCACAGCGGCCGCCGTCCGGCGCATCCGGGCACAGCCCCGGATCGCAGAGCTCATTGCGCCGGAGGGCCCAGTGGACGAGGTAGCGAAGGGATGGCTGCTCCGGCCACTCCCCGGTCAGCAGTTTGGGTCCCGGTCGTCCTGGAAGCCCGCCTCGAGCGCGTCGATCGCCGCCTTTACCGCGACGGCCTGGTGGATGACGGGCACCTCGCCGGCGTATCCTTCCGCGCCCTGCGACAACCTTTTATAGAGCGCACCCGCGGCGGTGAGGTTGATGGTGAGTTCCTGGCGGTTGAAGGGGAGATCGAGGATCCGGGCGAAGCTGCGCCGGTACTCAAAGACGTCCTTCGCCGATGGCATCTTCAGGATGTGACTGGTGACGCCGCCCAGAACCCGGGTGGAGACACGGAACGTATCGCCGGTTTGGGCCACGTCATCAACGTCGGCCTGGCTGAGTTGGTCGATGATCCGGCTCGCCTCGAAAGGATCGACCGCCGGTTCTTCGCCGTCACGGATCTTGGCCAGCAGCGCGGCATCGCCGTCCTCTGCGTTGGCGACAGTCGTCTCGGAGACACCGCGGCCGAGTTGCTTGATGATCACCTTCCGGCGCCGCTGGCGTTCCGTCCACTCCGCATCGGTCGGGAAGCGGACTCGGATGGTCTTCAGACCTTCAGGCGTGCGCAGGTTGATAGCGACCGGGCGGGTCGCGTCGAAAACAGGAGTTATGGTTTCCATGTAGTCGTTCCTTACTGGCAGATCTGATCCACATTGCACTTGGCCACGGCGGTGATGATGCCGTTGGTCGAGTCGTAGAGCGGCGTGCAGTCGACGGCCACCGTGAGGATGCCGTCCGTCTCGGCGAGCTCCGTGGTGGCGTAGGCGATCTTCTGCCAGGTGATCTGCAGGGAGTTGTTCGTGTCGAACGAGAGATTGATGACCGCCGTGCCCGTAGTCTGGGCCTTCAGCTTCGTGTACTCCGTCGAACCGTTCTCAAACCGGGCGACGAACTTGAGGTTGCCCTGGCGGCTGCCGAACTCGAGGCGGCCTCGGATTGCGCCGGAAGACCCGTCACCGACGGACTGGAAGCCGGAGCCGGGGAAGAAGCCCGCGTCCATCCGAAGGTTGTTCTTCCACCCGGTTTCGAGCGAGACGATGTTCTTGTTGGTGACGTAGTCGACGCCGTTGATGGTCAGCGTCAGGGACGCCGACGGCAGCAGCTTCTCCGCCGTAGCCGCCGGCATGGCGATGCCCGTGGCCGAATCGATGACCTTGCCGGAGCCGACGAACTCGACGTTGATCTTCGAGTTGGCTCGGCCAGGACCGGAGCCGACGGTGAGTTGCCAGGACTCCGCCGCGCAACCCACGGCCATTCGGTCGAGCACAACGCCCGCGCCCGGGCGGATTTGTTCGACGAAGGAGAAGTACGGCAGTTCGGCGGCATCGCCGTTCGCGGGAAACAGCGGCGTGCACGTGTACGTGAAATTCGGCGTCGTGCCGGACTTCACCACCTTACCCAGCCCGAACGACACGGCCCAGGCCGCGATCTCAGCGCTGAGGTATTTCTCCAAGGTGCCGCTGACTTCCCATGACGTCTTGAAGGTCTGAGTCGGAAACTCGTGGCCCTTGCCGTACTCCTCGGCGTCATTCTCAGTGTTGAGTTTCGGGTTGGCCAGCGCGGCGTTGAGCTTCCGCAACTGCCACATGTTGGCGGCAGTTTGAGCGGTCGCAATGTCGGTCTGCTTGCCCTTACCGAAGCAGATCAGGACTTCCTGCAGTCTAGTCGTGGACATTCTCGGTCACCTCCTCGCGCTTGGCCGGCGGATCGCATTGCACCCAGCCCGCAACCATCAACGGCGTGAGGACCTCGGGCGTTGCCTCCACCTCTTTCGGATCGCCCTCCCCATAGGGCGGGCGCAACCAGACCTTTTCCTGGGGCATTTAGTCGTCTCCCATCTCCGTGAATGTGAGCGGGACCTCGAAGTAATCAAGGCCCTCAGCGTCCGCCTGGCGCTCGATCGGCGGTGGGTCCATCGGATAGCAGGAAGGATGTACCGTAGCGTTGAGCATCGAAACGCCAACCAATGCTGGTACACCCTTCACGATCAGCCGGTGAAGGCGAGAGTAGGGGTTGGGAGGGTCGCCGTCATACGTCTCGCGGGCGCGCAGGTACAGAACCACTTGATATTTCCAGACATCGTTCCCTCCGAAACTCCCCAGCTTGGTGCCCTTCCATGCCGCCATGATGGACGGCGCCGGCATCTGGTGGATGGCGTAGGCGAGGCTCGATCGCTTCGGGTACTGATCGTGATAGGCGTAGATCCGCTCCGGGTCGCCGCCCATCTCCATCACCAACTCCGGGATGTCCCGGAGCATGGTCACGAGTGCATCCACCAGTTGCGACGTGTCGATCATCGTTGTTTCCCGCCCAGTATGCGCTCCAGGGTGAGCCGCTTCGCGCCTTCTGCAAACACCCGCCGCGCCGCCTCGGTCACCGCCGCTCTATTACGCTCCGAGAAGACCACCCATGCCTCGATCTTCTGGTTGGCCCACGCCTTGATCCGGTCCTTGCGCGTCGATAGGCCGGAGCGTGCTTTGTTCTCGCTCACGGTACGCACCTGGAAGTTGCGTAGCATGTCGCCGGTGAAAGTCAGATTGCGACGATTGCCCAGACCCCGCTTCGTCTTCCAGATGGCATAGCGCTTGGTGAGCGGCTTGGCCGCGGAATCCGTCGGGCCCTGCGCGGCCGCGAGACGATTCTTCACCACCGCCACACCGACGTTCGCGATCTTGAACATCTGGTGCTGGGGGAAGTTCAGCCGGTCGAGCCGGATTTGCTTCTTCTCCCAAATGCGAACCGAAGGCATCGCTACACCTGCCGCAGCCGGAGCACCGCAGTTCCGCCCGTGTCCGCCTCGATGTCGAAGATCTTGTAGGTCTGACTGTCCACCGCTACCTCGTCCCCTCGCTCCGGCGGCTGTGGGAGATCTGCCAACCGCACAAATAGAACCGCATACACGCCAGGTGAGTTCTCTTGGGACTCGCAAGTGTTCTCGAAGATCCCCCGGACACTTACCTGGCTACCTGTCTGCCTCAGATACCGGACCTCCCTGCCGAATGCGCTGAGCGCAGCGCTATTCAATGCGCCCAGCAGGGAGGCCCAGTCCGGCATGGTCTACGCCTTCGTGCCTTTGACCAACACCTCCGGCCGCAGGCAGATCGGCAGAGGGTTCGATTGCGTGTGCACGTCGGTCCCGCGCTCAAACTTCCGCGGCGCCTGCTTGGCATAAAGCGGCAGCCCCAGGGTGTTCGCCGTCTCGTTGAAGTCGGCCGGCGCGAAGTAGGTTCGGAACGTCGAGGCCGTGCCCAGCGGGAAGAAGTGCGCTTCGTCGTCGGCAATGAACTTGCGCACCGTTCCGGCCGCGTCGGTGGCCTGCCCGCGGTATTCCTCAAACGTGATGCCACCGAAGGTGAAGCCTGCCCGGTAGTCGTTGCCGAGTTGCTGGCTGCGCTGGAAGTACTGGAAGGCCTCCTTGACCTTCGAGTGCGTCGTCAAAGCATCGAAGAAGCCCTGCGAGCAGAGGCAGTAAATGCCCGTCATGAACTCCCCGCGCAGGTTGTCCTCGATGTGGCGCTTCACCTCGAGGATCTTCAGCAACACCTCCGTGGTGTTGGTGCCGAGAGCGAAGTTCACCGTCTTGGCGGTGATGCCGAATTCGCTGTAGAGATCGTACAGCGTCGAGCCGTCGGCATCGAGGATTACGCCTTTGAGAGCTCCCATGCGAAGGTGCTCGAGGGTGATCGCATGCTTGTTCCGTATGTTCTGGAGCTTTCTGGCGATCAAGTTCGACAGCGTCTCCAGATCGTTTTCCGAGCCGAAGGCTCGCAGTCCCTGCACCTCTTCCGGAAGCACGACATCGTCGTGGGGGATGTGCGGGATCACGAAGGAGCGCACCTTTCGCTTGGCCTGTGTGCCCAGCGTGCCTGGCGCTCCCACAGGCATCGTGGGCAGCAGGTTGAGCACGCCGCTCATTTCTTCGATCAAGATGGTGCGGGTGCGCACGCCCTCGGGCGGCATCAGCCCGAGCTGCTCGACACGGCCGTAGTTGTTGGGGATTTTGTTGATGGCGGCCGTCAAGGCCACCATGTTGAAGGCGTCATTCGAGAAAGGATTCAACATGGACTACGCTCCTTGGCGGACCAGAATGCCCAAAGACTTCAGTTGGGCGATGGCCGCGTTCTTCTGGTTGGTGGTCGCGCCGGCAGGCCAGGTGATGCCGTTGTCCGAGACGATCGCGTTGCGCACAACAGCGACCGCCGACCGGTCGGTACCATCGGGCGCCGTCGTGTCGTCGGTTAGGATGCCGCACGCGATGTCCGATCCGTCGGTGGCGGCGAAGTCGATCTGCTTCAACTTGCTGGAACCCGCAGCGACCGTGATGGTGAAGGCGTCTCCGGCGACGAAGTCCGTGGCGCCGTCAGCGATGGTGAAGGTGAGATGGATGGCGAACTGTGCGCCTACCGTGGCAATGCCGATCAGGATTCCGTCGGGATCCTCGACCGAAAACTTGCCGCTGTTGGCCGCGGGTTCGATGCAGGCGACCTGGTAGATGCCGGGTTTGGCGGCTTGCCCGACGGTTGGATTTGTGGTGATCGTGCCATTGCCAGTGTTGCCGGCGACAGCCGCAGCCGTGGCCGTTCCTTTGGTGACGCGGCCCAGCACCATCCCGCTCGTGAGCGCGCGCACTGCGCCGCTGCCGGCCAGCACGGTCACAATGTCCCGGCTGTACTGGTTCTCCTCTTCCCACTTGAGCCAGTCGCCCAAGCGCTTCGACTCGGTCTGAACGGACATGGGTTACTTGCCTCCTTTAGCAGCGGTCATTAGCCGCTCGACGGCTTTGACCACCGGGTTGTTCTCGGGCAACCCGGTCGCACTGGCACCGGTCTCGGGCATGACGTGCGAGCGGATCTCCACGGAGTCCTCGGCGGCGCGCGCCTCGATCAACTGTCGGCGAGCCTCACTGGGAGTGGCATGCCGGGCCAGCAGAGCCGGGGCGCGTCCGGGCATTCCGGCGAGCGCACAGAGTTCCACAATCTCCCGCGCGTCCGCATAGCCTTGGCGTCCAGCCTCGGTGCGGACGACTTCGATATCGATGGTGGGCTCGGGCGTGGCGGCGTGAACCGCTTCGGCCTGCCCCGTTTCCTGTTGCATGGTATTGCCTCCTGGGTGAGTTGAGATCATGGGACCCGCGAACGCGCCGGACTTTCTGGTGGCGGCGATCAATCCCGCCAACGCGTCGCGGAAGGTTCCTGTGCGATCGGCGAGGCCTGCCGCGAGAGCCTCGGGACCATACTTGAGGGCCGCGCCGAACTCGCGGACGGAATCCTCCGTGAGACCCCGTCCACGGGCGACGGCACTCGCGAAGAGTCCATAGAGTCGGGAAACCTCTGCGCCAAGTGCCGTTCGCGCGGCGTCCGACAGTGGCTCGTTGGGATTACCGTCGGTTTTGCCTTCGCCCTCGGCGATGTAGGTCACCTTCACGCCGAGCTTGCGGTTGTACTCGCTCCAGTCGACGTGCTCGGCGTAGACGCCGACACTGCCGACTCCGCCGGTGAACTCGGGAACGTAGATCTTCGCGGCTGAGGTCGCGAGCAGATACGCCGCACTGAAGACGCTGTTGTCGGCGACGACCCAGATGGGCTTCTCCTTGGCGAGCCGGTTGATTGCAGCCGCAGTCTCAAATGCGTTGTCCGAGTCACCCCCAGGTGAGTTGATGCGAAGCAGGATGCCGCGCACCTCCGGATCAGTGACTGCCTGCTCCACCTCATCGAGGATCTGCCCATAGGCTGTCGCGCCGAGAAAGACGGCCTCGAACAGGGACGGCTCGTTGGCAAGGACACCGGCGATATCGACGACCGCAACGCCGTCCTGGAAGACGTAGGGCCGCCGCGCGGCGTAGGCGGTGTCGAGTTTCGACGCCTCGATCAGCAGAGGCTTCGCGCCAAACAGGCGCAGGAGTTGATCTCGTCGGGTGATCATACGTTGCTCTCGTCTGCGGGCAGGGGCTCCTCAGGCCGCGGATCGGTGTCGTAATTCAGGCCCAGATTGTCGGCTCGCCGGTTGTCGGCGGCAATCTCCCGATCAATCGCCTCGGCGTCGTAGCCCTGCTCGGAGACGACCTCGGAGCGGCTCTTGAAACCAGCGCGCACGGCCATCATCTGGGCCTTGATGTCCTTCAACGGGTCGACCCAGGCGAAGCCCGGTGGAATCCACTTCACCTCGGAATAGGCTTCGGGATCGCCGGTGTAGGGCAACGCCTCCGCCTCGAGCGAAGCCTGGATCCATCGCCGCCAGATGGGCTGGCACATCTGGAACGCCAGGACCTGATGCTGAAACTGCTCGCAGCGGCGACGGAACTCCAGCAATCCCGCCCGGATCGAGGAGTAGTTGACACCGGTCAGATCCCCGGTGAGTTGCTCATAGGTGATCCCAATGCCCGCTGCGATGGAACGCAGTTGCACACGCATGAACGTCTCGTAGCTGGCTCCGACGTCAGCCGGGTTGGAGAACTTCACGTCCTCGCCTGGCAGGAGAACCTGTAGGGTGCCAGGCTCTAAGCCGGTCAGCGCGGCAGCACCCGAGTCGGCCTCACCCTCACCGAGAATTTGATCCTCCGGCGCGTTCTTGATCACGAAACCGGCAAACATCGCCGCTGTCTTCTTTCGGACCAGTTCAGCGTCGTCATACTGATCGAGCTCGTGGAGTTTCACGAGAACCTGCGTCAGCCAGGGTTGCCCACGGAGTTGTCCTGGGCGAATTGGCCGGAACAGGTGCAGCACGGACTCTGCCGGCACGCGAACCAACTCCGTCGAGGCCATCGGGTTCGACGAGTCACCCGGGTGCTCCCGATACAGGTGGTAGGCGACCCTCTTACCGATCGCGTTGAACTCGATGCCGGCCCGGATATAGTTCCCGTTCTCCCGCATCCGGTTCTCGTTCGTCGGAAGGTGCTCGCCTTCGAGAATCTGAAGTTGGAGCGGGACACTCAGTCCATCCTTGGGCAGACGCGAACGCATCCGGATGATGCACTCGCCGCCCTCTGCTGTCGACCGGCACGCCAACGACTGCAGCCCATAGAAGTCAGTCAATCCATTGGCGTCGGCCTCGTCGGTCCACCGTAGCCACAGCTTCTGAATGCTTTCTCGAATTGCCGGGTCGGCGTGCAAGGACTGTGGCTTGATGCCTGTTCCTACACAGTTGCCGACGAAGGCATCGAGCGCATTCGTTGCCCAGGGATTCCGTCGAACCATCTCGCGCGAGCGGGACCGCAGGGTGTCGAGCCCGCCGAAGACCAGGGTGTTGATGTCGCTGGTCGCCGGCCACCAGCCAGTCGTCCGGCGCGTGTTGGCGGCGGCTTCGTATCCAGACGCCATGCGAGAGCGCGACGACCAGGCGGCTTTCAGTCGACCCAGCAGTGTCATCGCTTCAGAAACCCTTCTCCGTGGAAATCCGGATCTGCCGGACCACCGGAGCTCCGGCGGCTTTGGCGATCTCGGCTTCGGCGGTGGCAATGGCCTGCTTCAGTTCAGCCACGTCCCGGAACTCCATTTCGCGATCGGCGAACCGCAAACGTCGCACACCGCTGGCGAGCGCGTCTCGCAGCGCCTGGAGTTGCTGTTCGGTGTAGGGCATGTCAGTTGTGCAGAAAGCGAGAGCGAACCACCCGGCGAGTTGCCGCCGGGCGCAGGGTTGGTGGCACGCTGCGCGGCGCCTCCGCCGGCGGTTCCACCGTGCCTACGGGCGCTCGCGCACCCAGCATTCCCACTTGTTCTTCGAGCACGCGCCAGTGCCGCTCTGTGAAGCGGTCCATTCCAAACTGGGCGGCTGCCGCGCGCCCAAGTACGAAGGTGTCGAGAGCCTCATTCCGCTCCCGCGTCTTCACCCATTCGAGCTTCCTGTACCCTTTAACGACCTTCGGGACCAACTGCTCGGCGGTGAGTTGCCGGAAGAACTCTTCTTGAAGTTCGGGGAAATGGCAGTACGCCGGTGGGAACGGCTGCCCACTTTCCACTGTCGGCCGCTCCAGCTTCAGCCAGCCGTAGAATTCGCTCTTCAGCATCCCGCTCGCTACTGGCCACACCTTGATGCCGCGCTTGCTGCGCTTACCCGTGACCATCACATCAACGGCCGTCGGCTGTCCAATCGGAGCGGTCCCCGTCTCGTATCCCTTCGTCGCCAGCACACGTCCGGGGCCCTGTCGCCGGACCCACGAATAGACCTGCTGTGTGGCATATCCCGAGTCGACGGCCATCTTGACGATTCCGAGTTCTACTCCAGCCTGGTGCGGGTAGACCCTGTTCAGCACGTCGGTTAGCCGGTCCCACACTTCTGGCAGCGAAGTATCGCCATCGATGACAACGTAGTCGACCAGCCAGTTCTCGCGGCCTCGACCGTAGGCGGTCACTTGCACCTCAAGACGATCGCGCTGCACGTCACAGCCGGCTACCAGAAAGAGAGCACCAAGAGGCACCACGCCCAAGCGGTAGTCTTCGCGCCGGTCATAGAGCCGCTGCCAGTCAGGAGCCTCGGCCATCTGCGTCCACGTTTCACCGAGGACCGTATTGACGAAGACCTGCAGCAGCGTCGGATTGGTCTGCGCCTTCTCAAACATGACCGCGGCCTCTGGCCAGCCGAACCACCCCACTGGGCTGTACAGGCTCGACAGGTGGAAACCAGCGGTCTTCCCATCGCCGGTTGCGCCCGGGCGCCACTCGCCCCGCTCGAGCATCCAGTGCTTCTGGTGATTCTCGATGCGCGCGCGGCAGTGCTCGCAGGCGTAGACGGCTTCCTCCGGCCTCCCTTTAGGCCATGTGACCTGTGCAAACTTCAATATCTGCATCGCGTCGCAGGCCGGGCACGGCACCCAGTAGCTGCGCTGGTCACTCGTTTCAAAAGCGGCCTCAATGCGGCTCAGGCCGGCGATCTTGGGCGTCGACGCCAGGAAGAGCTTTCGTCGCGCGAAGGTTCGCGTGCGCGCCGTCGCCAACTGGATCGGATCGCCTTCCCCGTCGACGTCGCCCGGATAGGCATCCACTTCATCCAGAAACAGGTACCGCGCGGCCATCGAACGAAGACCCACCGCGCTGTTGGCGCCTGTCATCACGAGCACGCCGCCCGGAAACTCCTTCGCCAGGACCGTGTTGCCCGAGTCTCGCGACCGCGGATCGCACACCAGCTTGCGGAGCACCTCACACTCTTCAATCAGCGGATCGATTCGCTGCTTCGAGTTGCGCTTGGCCATCTCCACCGTAGGCTGGACGGCCATGATTGGACCTGGTGCCTGGTGGATCACGTAGCCGATCCAGTTGTTACCGGCTTCCGTGGCTCCGATCTGAGCCCCCTTCATGAAGACGACCCGCTCGACCGGCGACGACGGGGAGAGGCAGTCCATGATCTCCTTCAGATAGGGCGTCCGATCCGTGCGCCATGGGCCCGGTTCGGCGGACGCCCGCGTTGATAGAGTCCGGTACTGATCTGCCCATTCCGACACAGTGAGCAGCGGGTCCGGCCGCGCGCCGGCTGCAGCCGATGCCCCATAGATCTCGTCAGCGGTTTCTGCCGTCAGCAAACTCATTCAGCGCTTTCCGAATCTCCACCGAGAGCAGCTCGTGCACCTTTCGGGTGTCGGTCTCGGCCGCCAGGACCGCCGCCACCCGGTCAGGGATGTTCAGCATGCCGTCCCGGAACATCCGGAACTTGTTGAATGCCGCCACCTGCACTTCATCGCGGTTGATCAGTTTACCGAGCCGCTCTTCGTACTCGATTTTGGCCAGCCGCGCCAGATAGGCCTCGCGGATCGCGCGGGACTGCGCATAGCTGGGCCCGGACACCGAGGCCTCGCCCGTAGCAGGTGACGCTCCATAGTTGGTGTTCCGCTCCCATTCCTGGTCTGCGATCTCGACATCGATCTTACCGTCGGCGTTGGTGCGGATGCGCCCAGCTTTGATCGCCTTCTGCACGGCGGCAAGGCTGATGCCGCGATGCCGAGCATAAGCGCGCTGGCTTACCGTCGCCATGAATCTTTCTTCCAGAGAATCGCGATTCTTGCCTTGCTATCACGGGCGTTCAAAGTGATGAATGTCATCGATGCAGCGCACCAACAAGCAAACCAAACAGACCGCCGCGGAATGCTATGCCGCACGGCACGCCGAATGTGCCGACCTGCTGAAGCGCATCGCCGCCCGCCTCGATCAACACCAGAAGGATCAGACCCAGGAACCCGCCAACTGGGGGTACGCAGGCGACCTCGGCCGCGTCACCGAAGAACTCGCCTACGTCCTGGCCGGCCTCGGCGACCACAGCGCCGTCGACGCCAAGGGGCTGGAGTACTGAACATGACCCGCGAGGAACTGATCGCCTGGGCCACCCGCAACGGTTGGAAACTCGACCGCTGGGGCCACCTCAAGAAGGAGTTCGACAACGGCACGCATCGGCTGAAGTTGAGCCGCATCGCAGCACGCCACGAAATCTCGACGCCGTTTGGCTGGGCACGCCTGGCCAGCGGCTATCTCAAAAACCTCAACATCACCGACGACGGCAAGCTCGCCGGCATGAACCGATAGGACAGGAGAACAACCATGACTACGTTTACGATCGACACCGAGAACAACATCACGGCGTTTGCCGAGTACGAGGATGCCCTGAACCACCGCATCGGAAGCATCGAAGGGACCTTCGCCAGCGAGAAAGAACTGGCCAAGCTGACCAGCCAGTGGCCGATCGGCCGCTTCGTCGACGTCTGGAACACCTTCGCCGGCGTGGTCCCCTTCGACACGCTGAAGCCGGTCAAGAAGTTCACGGACCGCAAGACGGCGGTCGCCCGCATCTGGAAGGCGGTCCAAGCCCTGACGCCCACCCCCGCGCAACACGCGGCCCCCGCCGCGCCGAAGAAGGCTAAGGCGACCAAGGAGGCCAAGCCCAAGGACGACGCCGCAGTGCCCAAAGAGGCGCGCGAGGGCAGCAAGAAGGCCATCGTTCTCGACATGCTGAAACGCCCGGCTGGCGCGACTCTCGCCGACATCATGTCCGCCACTGGCTGGCAGGCGCACAGCGTCCGCGGCTTCATCTCCGGCAGCCTCTCCAAGAAGATGGGCATCAAGGTCGAGTCCTTCAAATCCGAGAGCGGCGACCGCGCCTACCGCGTAGCCCAGTAGCCACTCCCTCCTCCTACCGCCGCCGGCCTCACAAGCCGGCGGCGGTTCTGTTCTTCAGTTCCTCGGACAACGCATCCAACCGTTCGCGCAGATGGTCCTCTCTTAGATGACACTCGCTGGTGCGTACAAAGGTCCCGTTAATCCGGGTGATGATCCGGTTCTCCAGTTCGGCCAACTCCTTTCGCACCTCGGCCAACAGTGCACGGTTCTGCAAACCGACAAAAGTCCCGATCAGACCGGAGATCAGCCCGCTGGCCGGAATCAGTATTTGAATGAAGTGCTCGTTCACGTTCCCTCTCAAGAATGCGCAGCTCAGCAGACCAATCCATCAACGCCAGGCACAGCCCCTCGACGTCCGGATGCCCGTCGAGCAACAAGCGTTCGATTCCGGCAATCTCGGCGTGACATCGCTCGACCTCGCGCTGCCACTGGGCGTCGCTCTCTGGTGATCTCGTACCGTCCGGCAAACAGATCACGCAATCTCAAACAGGCGCCCCTGGTCTTTGAGCACAACCCGAACATCCTCCGTTCTTGGAGACAGTGTTGGGCGCCTGCCTGTAAGTGCCGCCATCGCAGCTTCGATTGGGAATTGGTCTATAGTGCGTGTCCGCTCCGTGCGCGCCGACCCTACGTGCCCTGGTGGACGCAGATAGATCGTCTGCAGAATTCGCCCTTTGAACGGCAAATAGGCGACAATCCGCACGTCCATGGCAACCAAAGCAACCACATCGAACTCATCATCTGCATACTGGCGTCTACCAGCCTTACCGGCCCTCCGCACGTTGTACAAGTAGCCTGGTGTTACCGTTGCACGCTGCGGCATTCTCTTTGCACAACGGCTTGCCTTCACTTGAACCCGATACAAGCTCCCTTCGTGATCAATCACGACGTCGTACGGCAATCCCTGCTCGGTGAGATAAGCTCGGTATCCAGAAAGGATCAGGTCGGCCACCACCAAATGCTCGGCAGCCTTTCCGAGCTCAAGATCGGGGATGCCCTCAACTGTCACGCCGCGACAACGCCTCGAGATTCTGCGACCTGGTCAAACGTTTGGCCTCCGGACTCGAGCGTGGCGACGTTGTCCGTGAACGCTCCGTACCTTCGGCAAATTACATCGCAATACTTCGGGTCGAGTTCAATTACCCGTGCCTGCCTACCAGTCTTCTCGCAGGCGATCAGCGTCGAGCCAGATCCGGCAAACGGATCGAACACCGTGTCGCGTGTTTTCGAGGAATTGCGGATCGCTCGCTCAATCAACTCCACCGGCTTCATAGTCGGGTGCAGATCGTTCTTCACCGGCTTCTTCACAAGCCACACGTCGCCCTGGTCGCGAGCGCCGCACCAGAAGTGATCCGTGCCATCCCGCCAGCCGTAGAGCATCGGCTCGTATTGACGCTGGTAGTCGGCTCGGCCCATGGTGAAGGTGTTCTTCGCCCAAATGATGAAAGTTGACCAGTGGCCGCCCGCCTCTGTGAAGGCGCGGTACAGCGTGTGCAACTCCGAGCAGGACATGCAGATATTCTGCAAGCGCTGCGGCAAAGTACAGAAGAAAGGCAAGATCGACCACGCGCTGTTCTGTAGCTACCGCGGGCAGGAAGAGAAGGAGCAGGTCGAAAGCGCCTGCTATCTGTATCGCGAGTTCAATTCCGAAGCGATCCGCATGTTGCTGCCGGTGGCCACGCAGGAAGTGGACCTGAACACGCACTCCTTCCTGGCCGCTTTGGATCTGGGCCTGCGCAAGTACTTCCATGGAGATCCCGGTCACCTGCTGACCACCACCTACGACGAGCCGATTCCCGGCAGCGACGCGCGCAAGCGCTACCTGGTGTTGTACGACGGGGTTCCCGGCGGGACCGGCTATCTTAAGGAGTTGATGCGGGAACCGGAGAACCTGATGAAGGTCTTCGAACTCGCGCACGGTGTCCTGACGAACTGCGAGTGCCGAAACGATCCGGAGAAGGACGGCTGCTATCGCTGCCTGCTGGCGTACCGGGGGCGGCACGATCAGGAGAATACGTCGCGGTCGGCGGCCATGCGCTTGCTGTCGCAAATCCTGGCGCATCGAGGCGAGCTGAAGAGCACCGAACGGCTCAGCCAGATAAGGCTGAACCGCCTGCTCGAAAGCGAACTGGAGGCCCGTTTCATCGAGGCATTGCGCAGGACCAGGCCAGGCGAGCCGGAACGGCAGCTTACGAATCAGGTGGTGAACGGCAAACAGGGCTGGTACCTGCGAACGCCCGGGGGGAGCTACCTCGTGGAGCCGCAGGTTGCCCTGGGGCCCGAGGATGGCGTCAGCGTGCCCTCGATTGCTGACTTCGTCATCCGGCCGGAACGGCCCGGCGAAGGCGAGTTACCGATTGCAGTTTTCACCGATGGGTTCGAGTATCATGCCGATCCGCAATCCGGCAACATGCGCGTGGGAATCGACACGGCGCAGCGAATGGCAATTGCGCGGTCTGGCCGCTTCCACGTCTGGTCGCTGACCTGGGACGACGTGGAAAGTCAGTTCCGCGAGCAGCCCGACAATATGGCCCTACCGGTACCCGGGCACGCCGGCAAGCTGGATCGCGCACTCGGTGTGATAGACCCGGCGAACCGAACGGCTTGGTCGCGTGTTTACGAGAAAGGCTCTTTCGAGTGGCTGGTGTTCCGGCTGGATGCGGGACGGTCCTTGAACTGGGGGCAGCATGGGCGGTTATGGCTCGCCGCCATGCTGGACGGGCAGAATTGCGATAGCACGGCGCTAGACGCGACGCGTGGTGCTTTGCTCGATGCCCAAAACGCAGAGTGGGCTGAATCCGCGAGCATTCCGCCAGGCACCGGCTGGAAGTGCGGCGTGCTGCGCACTGGCTCGCCATTGCTCGCCGCGGGGCTGGTCCGGGCGGATGCCCAGAGACTCCGGCAGATGGAAGGCTTGAGCGCCACCTTGCGACTCTTCGACGAAGCGGCCTCAGCTGACCGGACGGCCTGGAAGCGGACATGGCGTGAATGGCTGCGGCTGTTCAATATCGTGCAATTCGCCAACGCTACAGAGTTCGTTGCCACCACCGGGCTGCGTGAGGGACTCTATGGAAGCCTGTTGGGCGTCGAGGTTGCCGGGGTCCGCGAACGGGCGGCTGGTGGTCTCGCCGCACTGGTCGCCGATGTGGACATAAGTCTACGCCCGCTGGTACAAGCGGTGGCGGCGGCCGGGCGCACGTCGCCTACGCCGGGCTTCGAGCTCGTCGGCGGCGACGGGGCGATAGCCGGGACGGCCGAGCTGGCGTGGGAAGGCGCCAAGATCGCGGTCCTCATGGACCATGAGGTCGAGTATCTGGAGCGGTTTGTCGGGCAGGGCTGGACCGTGTACGTAGCGGCTGCGATGGCCGAGTGGCAAGACAGCCTGATCGGTAGCCTGCCTGGAGGAGACCTATGACCGTAGCGCTTTCGAACGATTTTCTGCTGGCCTATTCCAGCGTCCAGAAGAGCCACCAGAAGAAGGTGCGCGAGTTCATCGAGCTTTTCCGCGAACGGCCGGATTCACCGGGCATCCACTATGAGCCCATAGAGAGCGCGAAAGGCAAGGGCCTTTACTCGGTCCGGGTAGACCAAGCCTATCGTGCGGTGGTGTTCCACCCGGCATCCACGGTGTACGTCCTGACGTGGGTAGATCACCATGACGCAGCCTATGATTGGGCCGCATCGAAGACGTTCCAGATCAACCCGCTCACGGGCGCGTTGCAGGTGCTGAACACGGAAGTGGTTGAATCGGCGCCAGTGGCGGCCGAACTTCGTGGACCGCGAGTTGCCGGATTGTTCGATGACGTCAAAGACAAGCACCTGCTGCGGCTGGGCCTGCCCGAGACCCTGCTTCCTCTGGTGCGAGACCTCCGTACGGACGCGGACCTCGAAAAAGCGGAGAAACAGATTCCCCAGGAGGCCTACGAGGCCCTGTTCCTGTTGGCGTCGGGCTACTCCTTGGACGAGGTTTTCCAAGAGGTGGACAAGCGGGACGACGAGGTCCCGGTCAACACCGGCGATTTCGTGGCTGCCCTACAAAACGAGGACTCCCGGCGGCGGTTCTACGTGGTGGACGAGGCCAAGGAACTCACCGAAATCCTGAGCGCGCCCCTGGAACAGTGGCGAGTTTTCCTGCACCCGAAGCAGCGCAAGCTGATCTCGATGCGGGCAAGCGGCCCGGTCCGCGTGCTGGGCGGCGCAGGCACGGGCAAGACCGTTGTGGCCATGCACCGTGCTCAGCACCTCGCCGAGCAGGTCTTCACGGGTAAAGAAGATCGCATCCTGGTCACCACGTTCACCAAGAACCTGGCCACGGACATATTCGAGAACTTGCGCAAGATCTGCGCCGCCGAAGCCATGGCGCGGGTCGAGGTCGTGAATCTTGACGCTTGGGTGTCCAACTTCCTCCGAACGCAAGGCTATCGGCACCAAGTGGTCTTCGATGACGAAGGCAACGAATGCTGGCGCAACGCGCTCAACCTCGTTCCAGGCGAACTGGCTCTGCCCGAGAGCTTCTACCGGACAGAGTGGGAAGATGTCATCCAGGCCCAGAACATCACGAGCGTCGAACAGTACGTGAAGGCTGCTCGGTTGGGACGCGGTACACGACTAGGCCGTGACGCGAAGAAACGGATCTGGCCAGTTTTTCAGGAATACCGGGCCCAGATGAACGAACAGGGCAAGAAGGAGTACATCGATCTCATCCGCGATGCCCGCTCGTTGCTGGAGACGCGGAAGATTACGCTACCGTATCGGTCGGTGGTCATCGATGAAGCGCAGGACATGAGTGCGGAGGCTTTCCGGCTGTTGCGGGCCATCGTGCCGGCGGGCGAGAACGACATCTTCCTGGTGGGTGATGCCCATCAGCGCATCTATCACCACCGCGTGACCCTCGGCCAGTGCGGAATCAACATCAAGGGCCGTGGAAAGAAACTCAAAGTCAACTACCGGACCACGGAGGAAACTCGCCGGTTTGCAGTCGCGCTGCTAGAAGGCCGCGACATCGACGACTTGGACGGCGGCCAGGACCAGCAGAAGGGCTACATGTCTCTGACTCACGGCGAACCGCCGATCGTGCGCCGGTTCCGGAACTTTGGTGAGGAAGCCGCTTTCGTGAAAGCCCGCATTCAGGAGTTGGCTTCTCACGGCGCATCACCGGAAGCCATCTGCGTCGTTGGCCGAACCCGGAAAGTTCTGGAGGCGTACACCGCGTATCTGCGCGGCGAAGGCATGGAGACGTACGAGATACGGCGCGACGCCGCCGAGCAGCGCGACAAGCCCGGCGTGCGAATCGCCACCATGCACCGCGTAAAGGGCCTGGAGTTCGAGCACATGCTCGTCGTTTCCGCGAACAAAGGGATGGTGCCCCTCGACCAAGCCATCTGGGACGGCGAGGATGCAGTCGCCAAACGGAATGCTGAAACGGCTGAAAGGGCGCTGCTTTACGTAGCCTTGACCAGGGCGAAAAAGTCGGCGTCGATCACCGGCTTTGGCGAGTTCAGTCCGTTCTTGTCCGGAGGCGCTACCGTAACAGGAGTTTGAGATGGAAGGACGCAAGCCCGAGTGGTCTGAGGGAACTCACGTTTATCATGCCCGATTCGGCTTGGGCGAAGTTGAGATCGATCGTGGCGCCACTGTCCTGGTCCGTTTCGGCACCCAATACCAAAGCTGCGAGCCTACAACGCTCGAGGCGCGCCAGAGCCCTCGAGATGCGATATCCGCGTTGGCCTGGAGCGAACCCATCGAAGTCATCAGCAAGGCGCAGGCGGCCGCCATTACGTCCTTGAACGATTCCTGGGGGGTGTTCTCCCGGTCGCGGATCGCACTGTTGCCGCACCAACTCTGGGTCTGCCACCGCGTCCTGCGCCGCTGGCCTATCCGCTGGCTCATTGCCGATGACGTGGGCCTTGGAAAAACGATTGAAGCCGGGCTCATTCTCTGGCCGCTGCTCTCCAAACGCATTGTGGAAAGGCTGCTCGTGCTGTGTCCCGCCAAACTCGTTGACCAGTGGCAGGAGCGCCTGCGCGAGATGTTCGACATCCGCCTGTACCGATACCTCCCTGAGTTGGACACCCCCCGCTCGGACTTCTTCAATACTCACCAACAGGTGGTCGCCTCGCTGCACACTCTGCGCGCCGACCGCAATGGCCGGCACGATAGGTTGCTATCCGCCGAACCGTGGGACTTGGTGATCGTGGACGAAGCGCACCACCTCAACGCCGACGAGAAGAGCGGGAAGACTCTTGGCTACGAACTCCTGGAGCAACTCATGACGAATGACCGGGTGGTGTCGTGCCTGTTCTTCACGGGTACGCCCCATCGCGGCAAGCAGTACGGCTTCTGGTCGCTACTCCGATTGTTGCGCGAGGACCTGTTCGATCCTGAGCGCCCGGACCGCGAGCAGTACGAGCGCCTCGGCGAGGCGCTCATCCGCAACAACAAGCAGAGCGTTACCGACATGCACGGCAACAAGCTGTTTCAACCCGTCGAGCAGCATCCTGAAACTTACCGCTACAGCCCCGAGGAGGAGTTCTTCTACCGCACGCTCACGGACTTCATCGAAACCGGGCGAGCCTACGCTTCATCGCTTTCATTGCAGGGCGGGCAGCAGGTCATGTTGGTCCTCATCGCGATGCAGAAGTTGGCGTCGAGTTCAGTAGCCGCCATTCGGAGGGCAATTGAGCGCCGCCTGGACAGGCTGCGCAAGGGCAGCGCGGCCGCTGTGGAAAAGCCCGACACCGAAATTCTCAAAGCGACGGACGCTGACCTGCTTGACGAGCAGCAGCCCGCAGTTGAGCAGGTGGCGTCGGTGCCCGATTTCTCCGTGGCGCTGATGCGCAACGAGATCCGGCACCTGGAGGTGCTTCTCGATGCGGCGCGGGCCGTTACGCGCGAAACCAAGATAGAACGTCTAGTTGAGATCGTGGAGTCTCGTTTTCCGCAGGACCAGGTCCTTTTCTTCACCGAGTACAAGGCAACTCAGGCTGCGGTGATGTCCGCCCTTCAGAAGAAATACGGCGACGGCTGTGTCTCCTTCATCAACGGAGACGAACAGATCGACGCGGTGATCAGCCAGTCCGGAAAGCTGGAACAACTCCGGGAGCCGCGCACAGCTGCCGCGGAGAACTTCAACGCCGGTAGGGTGCGCTTTCTGGTTTCCACTGAAGCGGGAGGCGAGGGCATCGACCTCCAACACCGATGCCACTCGCTCGTCCACGTGGACCTGCCATGGAACCCCATGCGTCTCCACCAGCGGGTGGGGCGTCTAAACCGGTATGGCCAGCAGCAAACGGTCCAGGTGGTAACGCTCCGCAATCCGGACACAGTGGAAAGCCTGATCTGGGACAAGCTGAACGAGAAGCTGCACCTGATCATGCTCGCCCTCGGTAACGCCATGGACGACCCCGAAGACCTACTGCAACTCGTTCTTGGAATGGCCGGTGGCGCGGTTTTCGATGAGCTATTTTCCGAGGGAACACGCATCCGCAGGGAGCATCTGGCCGACTGGTTCGACAGCAAAACCGGGACCTTTGGCGGCCAGGCGGCGATAGAAACCGTCCGCTCGCTTGTGGGACATGCGACAAAGTTCGACTACCAGGGTCTGTGCGACATCCCAAAGACAGACCTGCCCGCGCTTGCTACCTTCTTTGAGAATGCACTGCGCCGGAACAGCCGCAAGCCGATGTGGAAAGACGGCAAGCTCGCGTTTATCACGCCGGATCCGTGGATTGCCGATCGGGGCGTGAGGCGCAAGTACGAGAACCTCGTCTTTTCGCGTTCCGGGCGCGGTGAGGACGTGATCGGAGTCGGGCACCGCGCCTTTGACCAGGCATTGCGCCAGGCCCTCGCTTCAGCCTCTAGCATGGCTGGGGTGAAGGGTCTGCCTCAGCCCATCGTGGTGTTCCAGATCTTCGACGAGGTCACCGAACACGCCGCTGCGCTTCAGACCTCGGCGATCGGGGTGGCAGTGGAGGGTACAAGTGGCGATTGCCGCCTCCTCAACGACCTGGAACTGCTGGAACTGCTAAACGGCATGAGCACCGGCAAGGTGAATCCGTGTGCGAAGCAAGAAGAAGTCGGCAGGGCATGCGAGGTGGCCGAGCGCAACCTTCGAAGTCGGCTGCGCGACCTGCGCTTACCCTTCGTTGAGCCGGCCCCACGGCTGCATGCAATATTGTGGCCTGGGGAGGCAACACAGCAATTGCCGTAGCAGGCTACTCTTGGATGCGGCATAGTCGCTCAATTCAGGCGCGCGACGAACTCGCGTCCCAGACGAGCCTGTGTTCCAAATCCGGGTTTGCGGCAATGATCTGCAAAGGGATATCGAACGCCATACCGAAGGCGGCGCGATCCTCATCCAGATATCGGGCGATCTCTTCATGAATTTGGCAGGAGACGGCAGGATCCGGGAGTGGATCAAGCTGCAGCCCCATGCGGATCAACAACTCCCTGACGCCACCCGTCGGAACGAAGGCGTGCCGATGAGCGAACCGGTTGTTCAAGTGACCGAGACGCAGAAGCTCGCGTACGACAAAACATGCGCCGATCCCCAGGCTTGGTGGCGGTACGTTGATCCCTCCTCCTTGTTGGGTGTGGTCCGCCCTGGGAGCCAAGACTTCGTTCAGTTCGAAGTCGTTGGTTTCTGCCTCAAGGTTCAGAAACAGTTCGGCGTACTCGTTCAGCCGGCGTGAGAGCTTGTAGAGGTGGGGGAAGAACCGCATCCAGTGCGCCCAGGTATCGGTATCCACTTGGTCCTCGCAAAAACGCTCCAGCACTCCCATCCACTCGTCGGCCCGCTCTCTCGGATCTTCGGCGGAGTAGACCGCCCAAAACCCATGTTGCCTGGACATCTCAATGAAACTGCGATGCTGCTCGTCGGTCGATCTACCTGCCCGGTAGAAAGCGGCGCGCGCGAACAGCGTGAGCCATTCACTCCGATCGCTTCGGTCGAAATCTTCTGCCCACGGCGCTTTCAGCCGCGGAGCCCTACCGTTCGGATACACTCGTCGGTTGTACTCGGCTGTTTGCGTCTCTCCATTGCGCAGCCACCATCGCTCTATCCGTTCCAGCGCGGGACGCGGATCAGTGACTCTCACCACAACCGGTGCGGTTGCTCGCACCTGTACAGCCGGCGTCAGCAAGTCGCTCCGCAGTTCTTCCGGGAGTTCGTCCGCTGAGAGTTCGGCAAGCCACGTGCCGTCCCTACCCAGCGCCGTGATCTGCCGTTGCACCTGGAGGCCCAGGTCGCCCCGTACAAGGTAGGTCAGCGCAGCGCGGCGCGCACGGCTATCGGCGGCTTGTCTAATCCACTGCGCGAGTTCAGGGGCATTTATAGCCATCTTCCTGCGGCAGAAGCGGAAGAACTCGCGTGCAGCCTCGCCGTATTCGGGCGCAAGGCGGCGATTCTCCGGGGAGAAAGCTTCCCGGCGGACTTCTTCATCCTCGCCGCCCGTCGCCAAGAGATCTCTTGCTCGTTCGCTGGTTCTGCCCGCCGAGCGGAATTGCACGTTCTCGAGCGTCTGCTCCGCCCGCCTGAGGTCGTCCATGACTTCTTGCGAACGGTCGTCTCTTTTGGGCAGTGCTCGTAAGACCTCACCGAGGGCCGCGGCATCGTCCGGCGAGGCCGTCTTCCCGTCCAACCAGGATGCGACAGAAGCCATGCCGATCGAGGCCAGACGGTCGAAACCAAGTTTCTGGAGGCCTTCGGACGCCGCGCCGGAAATCACCGCATCCGGGGCGTATTGCCGACTCTTCCATTCCGCCCAGCCAAACAGCGGTCCCACCGCGCCGTCGATGCCAAGCACGCCTACCAGCTTATGCTTCAACTTGGGGCCGGTGGTCAGCGCCTTGGCGCTGCCGGATAGGCCGTTAGGAACGACGGGTAAGTCGGCAGCCACGGCCTTCATGGCCACGATGAACATGGGCTTCAGGATAGCGGCAACCGCGGAGTCGGGCTGCCCGACCGTCCGCTGGAAGAGCCTCCATAGCGACGCCCAGAAATCGTATTCAATGGCTTCTTGACGCAACCCGAGGTCACGTCTGACCGTGTCCCACTGAGCTAGCCGTAGTTCGCGGAGCCGTTGGCCAAGGAGCGCTCCAATGCTGACGGCCAATTCTCCGTTCTCGGCGTTGTTCGACAGGCGGGCGCGTCCGGGATCAACATTGAACCTTCCGCACACGGCGAATCCGAAGTGCTGGGGCTCCCTTGTGGGACACGTTACCCAAACGGCGGGAGTATCTTTCGGAAGATCAACAATGCCGTCCGGTCCGAGCCCGAACAGTGCGACTGCTTCATCCAGTTGGATGCGGAGCACGTTCATGGCGTCGTCGCCAAACTGCAGCCTTCCAACTTCTAACGAGGCTTTGCCCGCGACCTTGCGACCTTCCCAAGCGGCCTTATGCGGTCGGTTCGCATCCTCAACCGAGATTTCTCGGATTGATGATGAGAAAGCACATAGGCATCCGGCATTCCGACGAAAGTCCTCCAGAATCGCGGTTCGATCTTGCGCGCCGGGAAGGCGGAGGATTGTGCCGGGAACCATCTCCGGCCCAGACCACTGCTGCATTCGTGCGCGCAAGTGCGCTGCCCGGCTGGCCTCCAATGCGTGCGGGAGAACCCCTGCTCGAATTTCGAATTCCAACCCGGCGCTGGCCACTTCCGGTCTCTCGCACGCGAGCAAAACGCTCTTAAAGCCCAGGCCAAACTTGCCTGTCACCAAGTGGCCCGCCTCCAGCGGCTCCTGCTTGTCTGAGCCCGCCAGGGTGAGCATCCGCTCAAGGTCGCGGTGGTATCCGCGTTCACGCCCGTTGAAGCCTGTGGGCCCGACGTCGTTGATGGGCCGTCCCCAATGCAGAAAGGACAGTGCTTCGTCCTCGATTAGGACCACGAAGCGGCTCCTCGTGTGTGTCGGCCGCATCTCGCGAGCTTGTACATAGGCGTCGTCAGCGTTCTGGAATAGCTCAAAGGCAATGCTCGATTCCTGGTACTCCAGGTCGCGCAACCGTGCGCGCAAACCGCCCAGGACCGCAGTCTGAACCTCACCGCTCTCTTTCAGCAGTCTGCCCAATACGAGCCGTTGGGCCTGGTACTCGCTGGCCTTGGACGGGTCATCGGAATATTCGATGCGAAGACGCCTGAGATCTTCGATCTTGCGAAGCTGTGCCGTCAGGGCTGGCACACCTCTCGGCCGGACCTGCCCGAGATAGAAGGGCAAATACTCGAGTATCAGCTTCTCGGCCGTTTCCAGATGTAGCTGCTCGGTTTGGTCGAGCCTGGCCCACAATGGGCCGAGGTCCGTGATGCCCCGCAGATAGACCCAACGGAGCAAGCCCTCCGCCGTCGCCCGCAAGATTGCACTCAATTCGCTGTTGCCAACTCCGCTTATGTCGATCTTGCGAAAGGTCACGTCATATGAAACCTTTCTTTCGTCGACTTGCGACCATCGGAGCCCCGGCTGGCCGGCCAACAGACTCGCTGGCTTCTTTTCCGCCGGGACAGTAAGCGGGTCGCCCGTGATCGAAGTGCAGGAGATCTCGGTGATCTCTTCAGCCCTGAAATGGACCGTACACGAGGCAATTGCTCTGTCGATGGTCATCGCGTCTAGGGGTTGGCCCGCCCATTCGTTCTTCCACGGTATTTGGCTCAACGCCCATTCCCGCGTGTGCGGCGCGAGCATCTCATCCGCATGAACTTTCAACCGAGTCGATCCGGCCATCAAGGCCACCAAAACTCCTGTCTGTGCGCGGATGCCGCTGCTTCTTCGGAGCCATGGCGTAAAGTACTCGACTATTTTCTCAACGGACGGCGCGAGCGAATCCGGAGTGGTGTGTGCGGTCCGCAGGGACGGCTTGCTGCGCACCAACTCCCGCAAGATCTCACGGTGTTCCCTGCAAAGAACCGAGCCCCTCTCGGCGCCGGGTACATCAATGCAGATCTTTTGCGCCGACTTCCAGGTCCCGGACGCGGTTCGCAGCTTCATTCCGCGCAGCACGCCGGGCCCCTGTGCCGTCTGCGAAAACGCAGCTAGGTAGGCGCTGAAGAGCCCATCGGATCCAGGCCGCTCCACGAGCCAATCGAGAATGCCTCTCACACGCCCTGCTGGCAGGGCTTTCGTCATGCAGTGAAACGCGCGCTGTCCTTCCTCATCGCCGTAAGCCGTGCAAACACGGGCGACCAGCCGCCAGCCACGGCTCGACTCATCCGGACAGGACTGCATCGTCTCGGCGCTGGACCGCAGGAACTCTGCTTTGATCTCGATCTTGCCTAATGCCGCGCCGGCCTCGTCGCGGAGCATGGAATGGAGTGTGCCGACACTGGCGGACCGGTCGCACAGAATGTCGAGTGTCGGATTCCCACCTAGGCCGTCGGCCAGCATTGATGGGGTGACGTAGGTGTTCGAGAGTTCCGCGATATCAGTGATCTCGCTCTCGGCCTCGCGCAGGACGATGAGCTTATCGGGGCCTAGGGCGGCGCCGGAGCGCAGCCTGAGCCAAGGCGTGCTATGCAAACCTGGGGGCGGGTCCGCCCGCCCGGCTTCTTCCTTCTGCCGTGCGAGCCATGGAGAATCTGTTTACCCCATACCTCGGGCTGGTTCGTTTTGAGTGCGAGAACTATAGCCGCGCGCAGATCGAGCCGAGGAATCCATCGTGACTGAAGGTCGCGGACCTCAGGCCTCGTGCTCTGCTGAATGATCGTGGCACCCAACAAGAGCTCGGCCGGCAGTTGCACACCGCCCCCGGCGAGATACGTCGTTTCGCCAATGGCAACTCGCTCGCCACGAGCCGTCAGGTGCGCGGGCAGGCTCTTCCATGTCCCTTCCTCCCACTGCCCATATCCCAGTATCGCGTCGAATTCGCCTTCGTTCAGGTCCAACGCCGCAGGCGCGCCGCGTTCAGCGACGAGCTTGACGACGTGCTCTGGTTCGATGGCGTGCAAGTTCAATGCATCCTGGTCGGCGGGCGTCACGAGTTCCGCGAGACCCGGATCAATAACAGTCCACCGGAACTCCTCTTGGTTAGCCGCCTCCCACAGCTTGCGCCAGGCACCGCGACTCTCTCCACGACCCGTCCACAGCTGATCGCTGCGGTCGAAGCCATCAGGCGTACCATGGAGCAGGAATCGCATCCCCCGAACCGTCTGCGCGTCTGGATCGGGAAGCTTCAGTGAGCGCAGCAACTCGCGACGTGCCGCCATGCCACCCAAATCTCGCGAGCAATGGCCAAGGGAGCCCAGCACGCCCTTGGCGTTGCACGGCGGTATCCGGTCGGCTTCTTCCGCACCTAGGACCAACGCTGCGAGTTCCTTGTTCACGACGAGGATCGTCTCTTGTGGGAGCACGGCCTGGAGCAAACGGCCAAGCTCGGCCCTCTCGCGCTCTGTGGTCCCCTGCCCCGTGCGGAAAAGCGTCCGCCGCTGCCAGCACCGGAGCATGAACTCTGCGCTTACCGATGTCCGCTGTTCGGTCCGGCACTCAAACGCACTCAGGATCGCCAAGTGACCGGCACGTTTCAGCAACGTGCGCCGAGTTTCGACGGTCGCCCGGTCGAGCAGTTCTTGGGCATAGAGACGGCACGCATCGGCATCGCCTGAATGTCCGGCGAGCGCTGTCAGGAGAGCTTCGAGCGTGTCGATAGCGGTTTCTGTAGAGGCCTCGCCGGCGTCCAGATCCTTCGGCCAGGCGAGCGTTTCCGTCTCTTGCCGGATGAGAAGCTCCGCTACATTCGGGTTGCGCCACGCGATGCGCAGTTTTCGCTCGCGCTGGATCATCTCGGCGATGCGCGACACGCTCGCTGCCATGCTTCGCAGGCGCTCGAGGCCGACCGCCTCCACTGCCCTGCGGAGTAACGCACTCAGTGCGCGCTGCACGGCATCCGAGCTGACAACCGTCAGCTGCTTTAGAAAGTCTGCAGCGTAGTCGGCGTCCACCGAGGAATTGAACGTCCGCGCGGCATCGATACCCGCGATTAGTTCGACGGCTTCATCTTCCTCCCACGATCCGAGGTCTCGATCACGGGCCACAAGATTATCTGCAATCGGGTCGAATAGGACTACGTGATTGCCCAGACTTGCCAGGCCCGGAAAGACTCGCCACGGTCGGCCAGGATCCTTTTTCGGCGCTGCTGGCAACGGGAGCGTCCGTTCATCGGAGATCAGCGCCCAGCGGAATCCCTCTGGCGTTATCAAACGGAGCCATTTGTAGTTGGCGGCGACGCTCGCCTTCCACTTCGCCCATGTTTTCGAACTTCTGAGAGCACCACTCAGTGCGGCGACACGATCCTCAGCCATCTTGAGGGTCTCGCAAAAGGAGCGAAGCGCGGGCAGGACCAGATCCAGCGTGGCCTCCTCGGCCAACCCGACGTTCCACTCCCGGCGAATGCGTGCTTCGTCGTTTGAGAAAGCCGACGGGTCGCCGAAGTCATCCAGCCCATAAAGCGCGTTTCGCCCGGCATCTGCGAAGAAATGCCCGTGCAGGGTGAGGCTGTAGCCCCCCATGCGTGGGTCAATCTCAATGCTCTCTCCATGCTCATCGACTGGCAAGAAGACAGCCCATCGGATGGTGAATTTGCCCGGAACTGTGTCCCGCATGAACACGGCGGCCGCATGAGGCTGCGCCTTGTCCGGCACCTGTCGTTCCTGCAACCCCTCCCGGACCCAGCTCGCGGGCCACGCTACGGACGACCGCAGCCGAAGAAGCTTCTCTGTGAATTGAAAACGTTGCCATCCGGCCGACAGCACCCTCCGTGGTCCCGCTTTGATCACGGCCCGCAGTTCGGAGTCACCTGGCCGATGTTCGCGGAGCGGTCGGACAAAGTCAGGGTCCATTTCGCTGGCGTGGACGCAGCATGCGTTGCCGTCGTCGCTCGGGACGTATACCTGAATGGAGATGAGGTCTCTCAGCAGAGGAAGTAGCGCCGTCATACGTCCCGATGTGTTTTCGTCATTGAGGAGCTTCAGGAGACCATGATCGTCGCCCGGATAGTTCTCGATGATTGCCCCAGCGGTTCGACCGTCCGGCAATCGGAGATGAGCCCTCCTGCGGAGCGGAATGTACAAGATGAAAGCCGCGGTTTCCCCCGGCCAGCACACGGCCTGCAACCAGTTTCGCCGCAAGGCCGGCAACTCGCTCGACCATTGTTCGTCCGTCAAGTCCCAATCCGCGCGGATCGAGCCCCAGGGAGTCAGCAGTTCCTTGTACACACGTTCCGGCGACTCCGCAACAAAGAAGAACGCCTCGCCCAAATGGAAGACACTCTTCATCCCCAGCCCGTACTTGCCAATCGTCCCAGGGTCGCCGGCCTTGCTGTTCAGACCGAAGCTACAAATCGCGCGAAAATCGGAGTCGCTGAAAGGGCCGTCGTTGACGAGGACCAACCCCGGCCCGCGGAGGAGGGGGTGCGCGTGCTGCGCGTCGCCGCCTAACAAGCCGAGCCGGAGATTCGTCGCGTGCGCATCATCCGCGTTCTGGACCAACTCCTTCAAAATCGAAAACTGATCCTTGTAGCGATCCCGCAGGTTGTCGGTTATTAGATTAACGTCAGCGAGTTCGTCATGTTGAAAGCCGCTCATGGGATACTGGTCCCTAAGCTCTGAGCCGACAAACCGTCGATTGCCCAGAACACTTTGAAAATACTAGCGTAATTCGAAGCTGAAGATGGCGCAGCGAACCGGCCGCACGCCGACCAAAATGAAGGCTGCCAGGTCACCCATCGGAAAGCAGATCGCCGATACCCATCGGCTCTCATAATAATCCGCCGAGCGACCGAGTTGGAAATCGCCTCGGCGTGGTCCGACGCGTTGGACGGGGCCGTCAACAAAGGTCTCCTGTCAACAGGAGAAAGCCGAGAATTGGTACGCGGAAACTTGGGGTCCGGCCTCAACCCCGGGGGTTGAGTGCGCCACCCCGCGAATCGTGGTTTCCAACGAGAGAGAACGCGCGGGCGCGAGAACCTGCGGAATGTGGCAGATACAGGCGAAAGCCGCAGCCAGCGCTGCCGTCAAGATAATGAGCCTTGGGGTTGGGACGTAGACGGTATGGCTCCCCGGCATGGATTCGAACCACGATTCACGGCTCCAAAGGCCGCTGTCCTACCGTTAGACGACCGGGGAAAATAGCGCGAAACCTTCAGTGTAGCCCGAACCTCAAACCCACCGCAATTTTTCTTCCAAAGCCCTTCTTCCGGGTGCAGAAGCCCTTCTTTCTTCTCACCCCAATCAACCCTTACGGCTGGTCGTATCCCTTCACCCGCCGCACCCAGATGTTCCGGTACCGCACCGGCGTATCATGATCCTGCAAACCCAGTGGTTCCTCAGCCGCATGCGGGGCATAGGTGCCCACCACTCGATGGGCCATCCGCCCGATGATCTCCTTGCGGTTATGCAGCAGAACGCCATTCAGAAACACCGTGGCATATGCGGGCTTCACTAATCTTCCCCCTTCGAACTTCGGCGCCTCGAACACGATGTCATAGGACTGCCATTCCCCGGGCTTTCTGGCCGCATTCACCAGTGGGGGCCACTGCCCGTAGATCGCCCCGGCCTGCCCGTCGGCATACGTCAGGTTGTGATAGGAGTCCAGCACCTGGATTTCGTAGCGGTTCATGATCAGTATGCCGCTGTTTCCGCGCCACTGGCTGTCGCCGGTAATTGCCGCCGGCGCGGCCCACTCGATGTGGAGTTGGATGTCGCTGAACTTCTCCTTAGACACCAGCGTTCCGCTTCCGGGCACGATTTCCATATAGCCCTTTTCCACTTTCCAGGCTGCCGCGGCGGGTCCGTGTTTCGTCTCGGCCGTCCAATGCGACAGGTCCTTTCCATCAAATAGGACAATGGCGTCCGATGGTGGATCGCCCGGCTTCGCCCCAGGAGTAACCACTGCCGGATGCGGGCGCGCGATGTCGTGTACGCGCCACTTCTGCCCCGGCAGCACCGGCGTATCCGAATATCCTACCGGCGAAGTGCGATACCCCTTCTTCTCCTGCCCGGGAACAACCACTGCGCACAACAGAAAAACTGCAACAAGCGTACGAACTTTCATGTCACGCCTTCTTCAAATCCTCATTAGCGTCCCGCAAGAGCGCGCGAATATATCCGATCGAGTAGGCCCATCCCACCATGCGGTGCCCCACCATCGCCGGCACGTGGTCCGCGATGAGATTTCCCCGAAAGTCCACCTCCACCAGCGTGCGCATCACCTTGCGCATATCCGTGTATCCGTTGTCCACGAAGCTTTCCACAAAGTAAGGAATGGGACCGCTCACGTTCCGGAAGTGGATCTTCCACAGTTTCCCGATCTTTGCGAACTCACGGATTGCCCCGAACACATCCCTGCCCATATACTTGCCGCCTTCCATCCAGGTGCCGCAGCACAGGCACACACCGACGTTGGGACTGTTGGCGATCTCCAGCGCCTTCATGTATCCATCGAAATTTCCAAAGATACATCGCGGCACTCCGCCCAATTCCGGTACCGGCGGGTCATCCGGATGAATGCCGATACGAATTCCCACTTCCTCCGCCACTGGAACCACCTGCTTGATGAAGTAGGTATAGTTCTCCCAGATCTCTTCCTTGCTGAACTTGCGGCCGTGTGTGAGTGGCGGTTCGAATACCTTCCCCGCCCAATAGCCCTTTGCCGTGGACTGCCGGAAAGCGCGTGCGGGCGCGCCCCCTCTGGCGGTCTCCCGCTCCGAACTCCAGATGCCGTTGCCCATGTGCGCGTAGGTGGTATACGTCAGCCCCGCCTTCGCCAGATTGCGAAGAAACTGCTTGTACTCTTCGATCTTTTGATCGCGGCCCGGCAGGTTCAGTGTCACCTCGGGCATATTGTGGACATTGCTGTTGCCGATGTTCCATACTTTCAACCCGGCGGCATCCACCTTCTTCACAATGCGGATGAAATTCTCCGCGGTGGCCTTGTCGCCGCCTGTCGGTACGTTGACCCACTCCACTCCAATCTGTTTGGCGAGCGTCAGGTCTTCGTCAGGAACATCCGTGGGAATCTGGAGGGAAACCTTGATTCCCGGCGCAAGTGGTTCCAGAGGTTTCCTGGCGCCCTTGGCGAGAAACGGAGCCGCGGCGGCGCCGGCGGCGGCAATCTTCGAAAAAGTGCGGCGTGTGGATGACGGCATGTGTGGCAACCTCTCGAGTCGGTGTCGATATGGATTATGTCACGTCTGCCGCGCCGCAAACCACAGGGGGGAGGCTTCGCCGCCTCCCCACTCCCGGTTTGAGGTCGAATGCGCGGCCGATTACTGCGTGCCGCCCGTTGCAATCTGCCCGATGGAGGTTCCCCAATTCGCCAGGATCGTTCGCGGCGCATTGGGAATGTACTCCGTGGCGAACCACACGTTTCCGTTCTCGTCCGTGGTTGCGGCCGAATAGTCGCCCCAGCGTCCGGTGTTTTCATTGGTGAACACCGGGTAGCCTGTGAACCCGTCGTCCGGAGCGGCGCCGCCCGCTGCCAGTCTCACCGTTGCTGGAGTGGATGTGGCTGTGAATGTCACATAGGCTGCGCTCGGATAGACATCCGGTCCCGCCATTGAGAAGCCCATTACGGCCTGCCCACCGCTGCCCACGCCAATCGCTGGAAACAGCAGGCTGTGCCGGTCGACGGACACGATGCCCTGGTTTACTACTGTGCCGCCCAGTTTCCCTCCGGACCAGTTCGGCTGCACGACAAAGTACGCTGCGCCCACACGAGTCGGTCCGTTGTCAGGTTTCACCACGGTGTTCAAGGAGGACCAGAGATATCCGGCAGCGAACACCGTCTGCTGCATCCGGTCATCATTGCCGGCGATCAGCGGCAAGTGTTGCTTGCCTGTCTTCACCCCCAGTCCGCCCGCGAAGATGAAGTCCGCCAGAGGCAACGGTCCATCTTTCTGCTGCGCATCCGGGGGCTGCCCGTACACTTGACTATCCAGCACGGCGCTGTGCAGGCTCAGCGCAGGCGCTGCCGATGCCAGCGAACTCGTGTTCGTGAGCGCCCACACCGCAATCCGGTTGTCCAATGTTCCCGTGAACTCGAGCGCGCTCAGGAAATATTCCGTTCCTCCATGCGCGGCTTCGAAAGCCTCACTTGGCGGTGTTGTGGCCGGTTGCACCGTGTACGCCAAGCCTTCGGCCAGAGGAATTCCACTGAATTGCACGGCTGTTGGTAATGTACCTCCAATGAGTGCGGCTTTCGAGAGCGCATAGATCTGCGCTCCATTGAAGCCCGCCACGAAGATGGGAAACTCATTCGTCGTGATGTAGAAGCCATTCGCGTCAGCTCCAATCAGCGGTGGTCCCCGAAGCACGGGCAGCCGGCGTGATCCGGCGTGCCGGTGTTGCTCGTCGTGTCCAGCTTGAATACCTTCCACCCTCCCGTTGGAATGCCGGTATCGCTCACGGCAATCATCACCGGCGACGCGGGCAGGAAGTCGCCGGTCGCGGGGTTCACATCAATTTCCACGATAGTCACGAACCACCGTTGCGACGGCTTATCATATAGGCACTTCGGGTCGCTGGTGAACGGACCGTACGCTACCGGGGACGTACGAACAATTCCGGGAGCCAGACCGAAAAACTGGTTCATTGGAATGGGATTGGTCAGATTTCCTCCCACAACACTCCGCACTCGAAACGCGCTGTTTACGCCCTCCAGGACGGATCCGTTCCCTACCGCCAGGCATTGGTCCGGAGGCTCCGTGCTGAATTGCGTGTCCGCATAACTGCCAGAGCCTGCCAGCCGCTGGCCGGCGTGCGTGAGGCCCGGAAACCCGGTCAGCCCGGAGGCCGCCGATAAGGGAAGACTGGCCGGCCGCGGCACATGCGCTGCCGGTACTCGAGCCCGGCTGGCATTGCCGCCGCGGATCAGTTTGTCGAATTTCGAGTCTTCTTCGGGGCTCCGGCGAGTCTCCAGCCCCGTCGCGGTTGTGGCGGAACCGCCGCCGGCTGCGAGAGAAGTTCGGCCAACAAACTGTACTGGTCTTATGTTCACCCTCACTTGTGCGAAGGCGGAAGGAAGTTGCCACATTGCGACGGAAGTAAGCAGCGCGGCAACAAATTGTTGTGTCATCGAGAACCCTCCTCTGGTCGGATTTCACAAAGGTAAGCAAATTTTCCACGCGACAAGCGTCTCAGTTCCATTACCCCCTTTGCCTCGCGTTCCTCGCTACATGGAAAATAATCGCCAGGTGGATCCCAATCGCCAGTCCCAACCCCGCCAAGTGTTCCACCGCGCTCCCTTCGATCCTCCAAACAGAGTAAGTTCCCAACGGTAGAAACAGCGCCAGGCTCGTCCATAATCCCGGGTTGTAGACGCGCTTCCTCAGCGTCATCCCAACGTGACTCACCCCGTTTACCAGCGGCAGATACACGGCCAACAGACCCCATCCCGCTCCATAGTAGAACGCGGCGTACAAAGCCAGCAGGTCGACGCCCCACACTCCGCCGATATTGATCCACAGGATGGCACGGTCTCCCAGCACCTCCTTCCCGCGTCCGAACATTGCATTCGCAAAATGTTTGAATCTCCCCTCCGCGTGCTCCTCGTACTGATGGATCATGTAGACGGGCAGTTGAAGAAACACGAGGAACGCGGCAAAACCGAGACCCCGCAGCAGGAACGGACTGAGGGCAAGCAGCACGGCGGCCGCGGGCAACGTGGTTCGCGACCAGTAGCGGAGAAACCACGCTTCGAATCGGTATCCTTGGTCCATGGGTATTCGCAAGGGCTGGCGCAGCCCTCCCGACATGACAGCACATCCGGCCTCACGGCCACCACAACGTCGCTTAACTGGCCGTGATAAACAACCTTCAACCCTTCCCGTTCGAGAAACTCCCGGTCCAGGACAGCATGAAGCACATAGGCCGCCTTTCCACGCGGCGGTGCAGTCGGAGCCGCACTGCTAAACTCTGTGAAACGTTCCCGGCCGGAGAGCGTCCGGTAAAAATTCAGCGCCGCCACATACATCCAGCTTGTTCCAACATCCTGAACTCCATAAGTGTGGTTGTAGTAAGAAAGCACCGGATATACCTGGTTTACTTCCGCATCCCATTTCCATTCCTTGAAATAACTCAGACGTAGACAGAACAGGAAGTAACTTGCGGTGAACCCCATCACCGCAATCAACCCCGCCCGTGTGCACCTTCCCGCAACCCCCGGCGTGGTCATCTCCACGGCGATGGCCGCCATCAGCGTAAATAGAGGGACAAAGAAGATCGCTGTGCGCTCTTTGGGCAACAGCAGGTGAAACAACCGGAAGGCGAGCCAGTGCATCGACAGCGCCGTCACGAAGATGGCTGCCGCCACTCCGCCGAATACCGCCAAACGACGGATGTGCGGATCCGCAAAAATCCTGATGTTTCGTGCAATCAGCCCAATCTGCCACAGGCACAACACCCCAAACAACGGCAGCACGGCCGGCCGGCAGAGTTGCAGAATCCGGAAAACCCACGGATTGGCCAAGTGAGGATTCAACTGGTAGAACGACGACTCGACAATTCCTCCGAAGGTCTCGCCGAGCGAAGATGCGCCGAACCACAATTGGCCCTTGGGCCAGTGAGCCAGGGTTGATGCCGTGAAGAGTAGGCTCACTCCCATGGCAGGCAGCGCGGCAAGTGTCAACAAACGCACGCCTGTTCCGCGAGGTCCGCGCGAAGAGGTCCAGAGGAACAGAAACAGCAGCGCAGCCGCATCCACGAACGCGAAAGAAAAATTCGCGGCAAAGGAAAGCGCCAGACACGCCGAAGCAGCCGCGCGCCACTTGTTCCCGCTTGCCCCGTCTTCGTGCGCTGTGCATGCGATGGCGCACAACAGGAATCCCAACGCCAAGCCGTAACCGCGCGCCGCCACCAGGTAATCAAGAATGAACGGATTGAAAACAAGACACGCCAGCAGTATCCACTGCCGCATTACAGTCCGTGCAATCATCCGGCACAGGCAATACGAGGCGACCGTGTAGAGGATTGCGCCGCCAATCGCCGGCAGGCGCACCGTGAACTGTGAGGCTCCAAACAACGAGACAGCCAACCGCATCAACATCGAGTTCAGCAGATGATTGTTCGATGCCGGCGCCCAGTGCGAAGCCGAAGAGGGAGCTACCCAACTGAGAAACGTATCCGCTTCATCAATGGTGATCGACTGCGTGGCCGCGCGCGCCACTACCACCACGAGGGCGGCCGCCGCCGTGCACACCAGGAGCGCAGGTTGACGCTGGAATGGGTTGGCTCGCATGAACAGCGGCATGCTTGCGCCGCTAGTCCAAAGACCTTGGGAATGGCGCCGCCAACTACACCGTCCATCAAAAAAGAGACGCCTGACTGCTGTCCGAAGTGCGAATTTCCTAAAATGTCCATGAGTGCAAGCACGCTTTGTGATCCGGCTTACGGCATCCGTGGGAGGCGTGGCTATCATCACGGCCGCCGCCATTCGTCTCATCCCGGACAATCCAACCGCCGTCGGTTTCGCCTATCTCTTGTTCGTTCTCATCCTCGCCAGCACCTGGGGGTTTGTCGAGGCTTCCGTCTCCTCCGTCCTTTCCACGCTGGCATTCAATTTCTTCTTCTTTCCTCCAGTCGGCGCGTTCACCATCTATGACCCCCAGAATTGGGTCGCCCTGTTCAGTTTCCTCGCCACATCCCTGATTGCCAGCAGGCTGTCCGGCAAAGCGCGGCGGCAGGCGCGAGAAGCCATCGAGCGCCAGCAGGACGTGGAACGCCTCTACTCCTTCAGCCGGGCGATTCTCCTGATGGATGAAAGCAAACCATTCCCCAGGCAACTGGCGCAGAGGCTATCCGAAGTGTTTGCGCTGGACGCTGTCGTGCTCTACGACCGCCTGGAGGATACCGTATACCGCGCCGGCCCCTCGGAACTCGAGGGCCTCTATGATCAATTGCGCGAGGCGGCGCTCAACGGCACCACCTTTACCGATCCCCCAAAATGCCGCGTCATTACCGCTGTCCGGCTCGGTTCCGAACCCATCGCGGCACTCGCCCTGCAAGGCGTGTCGATGCCGGATTCCGTTCTCCAAGGCATCGCCAACCTCGTTGCAATCGGACTCGAGCGCGCCCGCGCGCAGGAACTCGCGCACCAGGTCGAAGCCGCCAACCGCAGCGAGCAACTGCGCACCACCCTCATCGATGCCATGGCGCACGAACTCAAAACCCCGCTCACTTCGATCAAGGCGGCCACCACGGCTCTGCTGGCCGAGCTTGACCAGCCCTCCGAAAGCCGGACGGAGTTGTTGAGAATCGCCGGCGAGGAGGCAGAGCATCTCCAGCAACTCATCGACGATGCCATCGACATGGCGCGTCTCGACAAAGCCCAGATCACCATTCAGCCGCAAACCGGCGACCTCGCGCGCGCCGTTCGCGACGTCATTGCCTCCTTGCGCGACAAAGTGGAGGACCGCATCATTGAAGTTGTATGCCCGCCCGGTTTTCCCTCCGTTGCCTTCGATCCGGACCTGCTCAAACTCGCCGTGAAGCAAGTCTTGGATAATGCCCTGAAATACTCGCCTCCGGACACCGCGGTGACCATCCGGCTGGAAGAAAACGGTGGTCTGATTACCCTGGATATCACAGACCTCGGCAAAGGTATCCCCGTCCAAGAGCAGAACCGCATCTTCGAGCGCTATTACAGGAGTCCTTCCGCCCATCACCTCGTGCCGGGCACCGGCCTCGGACTCAGCATCGCCCATCGCATCGTGAAAGCTCATAATGGGGATCTGACTGTCCTCAGCCGCCCGGGAAGCACGACCTTCCGCATAACCTTACCGCTTGTGTCGATTGGAGCCGGCAAGTGAGCGCCGCAAGAATCCTCGTGGTCGACGATCAGCCCCAGATCAGGCGCATCATGCGCGCCACGCTCACCGCCGCGGGCTACGAAATCGATGATTGCAAGACCGGCGAAGAAGCCCTGGAGAAAGTCCGTGACTTCCGGCCCGATCTTGTCCTGCTTGATGTCAACATGCCGGGCATTGGCGGTCTCGCCGCCTGCCGCGCCATCCGTGCGGACACGAACATCGCCATCATTATGCTCACCGTGCGCAATTCCGAAACCGATAAGGTGGAGGCGCTCGACGCCGGAGCCGATGACTTCGTCGCCAAGCCCTTTAGCACCCCCGAACTCCTGGCGCGCATCCGGGCTGCTTTGCGCCGCGTTCCCGCGCAGTCCGCCCCTGCTAAGATCCATTTTGGAGTCCTGGAAATCGACTTCACTGCCAGGACCGTGACCCGCGGCGGCAAGTCATCGCATCTCACCCCGAAAGAACTCGACTTACTTCGCTATCTCACTCAGCACACCAACGAAGCCGTCTCTCATCGCGAACTGTTGCAGGCCGTCTGGGGGCCTGATTACGGAGATCAGGTCGATTACCTCCGCGTCTTCATCAAGAACTTGCGGAAGAAGATAGAACGCAACCCCGAGAGTCCGGAATTCATTACAACCGAACCATGGGTCGGCTACCGATTTAACTCCCCGCCGGCGCCCTCATCTTCATAACTTCTTCATGTCTTCTCTATGACTTCTTCAGGGGTTTCCTCTTACTCTTGCAGGTGTGGAGACACGGAACGACATTTCACTTGCCCTGGAAAAGCACCTTCAACCTGTCATCGGGCTCCCCTCGGAAACCACTGCCCAGCCGGCGCTCCACATCAGCGTCATCCTCACATCGTTTGAGGCCGCTGTGGTCATCGGCGGCAGAAGGCGACTGTGGCCCAGGGAGGAATCCCGCCTGGCGCGCCAATTGCGCCGCGCCGGACACAGCGCCATTCTCACCGAAATGGAGTAAGTCCCATGCCCGACTTCTTCTTCGCAACCCTCGGCTGCGTGTTCTTGCTGCTTTGCTGGGCCTTCGTGAAGGCCTGTGAAAAGCTCTAGGAGGACCGTCATGGATTACGTGATCGCCGGCATTGCATCGCTTGGCCTCTTCCTTTACCTGATCTATGCGCTGCTCCGGCCAGAGAAGTTTTAGGAGGCTTCCGTGACCAACATCGGCATTCTTCAGATCACTGTTTTCTTCGCGCTCGTCTTTGCCTGCACGAAACCACTCGGGATGTTTATGGCCAAAGTGTTCAATGGGGAACGCACGTTTCTGCACCCTCCTTTGCGTTGGCTCGAAGTTCTTACGTATAAGATCGCCGGCGTCAGCGAACAAACCGAGCAGCGCTGGACTACCTACGCCGCCTCTTTGCTCAGCTTCAGCATCTTCGGCTTCCTGCTCGTGTATCTCATCCAGCGTCTCCAGGGTTTGCTCCCCTTCAATCCGCAACACTTCAACGCCGCCAATGTAAGCCCGGACCTCGCGTTCAATACAGCCGTCAGTTTCACGACAAACACCAACTGGCAGGCCTATTCCGGCGAGTCCACGCTTAGCTACTTCGTGCAGATGGCCGCCCTCACCGTACAGAATTTCGCCTCCGCCGCCGCGGGTATCGCCGTCGCCATCGCTCTGGTGCGCGGTTTCGCCCGGCAAGAAAAGAAAACGATTGGCAACTTCTGGGTCGATGTGACGCGCTGCTCCATTTACATCCTCTTACCCATAGCCGCGGCGGCATGCCTGTTTCTGGTTTCCCAGGGCGTCGTTCAGAACCTGAAACCGTACACCGAGGCAACCACGCTCGAAGGCGCAAAGCAGGTGATCGCTCAGGGCCCCGTTGCCTCGCAGGAGGCGGTCAAGGAACTGGGAACGAACGGCGGCGGCTTCTTCAATGCCAACTCCTCCCACCCCTTCGAGAACCCGGCGCCGCTCACCAACTTATTCGAAATGTTCCTGATGTTTGCTATCTCCGCCGGACTTACTTACACGTTCGGAGAGATGGCGGGGGATACAAGGCAGGGATGGGCTGTCTTCGCCGCCATGTCCACCCTGTTCCTCGCCGGTGTCCTGGTTGCCTACTCCTTCGAGCAGGCCGGAAACCCGCTTCTGGCTAAGCTCGGTATCGAAACGGCCGCCACTCCCGGGCAGCCTGGCGGCAACATGGAGGGGAAAGAAGTCCGCTTCGGAATCGCCAATTCCGCCCTCTTCGCCACCGTCACCACAGACGCCAGTTGCGGAGCCGTCAACAGCATGCATGACAGCTTCACTCCTATCGGTGGACTCGTCCCACTGTTCAACATCATGACCGGTGAGGTGATCTTCGGCGGTACGGGCGCCGGACTCTACGGCATGCTGCTCTATTGCATCATCGCCGTCTTCATCGCGGGGCTCATGGTCGGCCGGACACCGGAATATCTCGGGAAAAAGATCGAGCAGAAGGAAGTGAAGATGTGCATGATCGCGATTGTCCTCACCGCGTTCAGCATCCTCGTCTTTACAGGCATCAGCTCCGTCACCGGCTTCCCGGCGCACGGCTATTGGAACCCACCCGGACCAGCCGCCGCCAACATCAACAACAGCGGGCCGCATGGGCTTTCAGAAGTTCTCTATGCCTATACCAGCGCCACGGGCAACAATGGCAGCGCCTTTGCAGGCATCCATGCAAACACCCCCTGGTATAACCTCTCCATCGGCCTCGCGATGCTGATCGGCCGCTTTCTCTTTCTGCTTCCCCTGCTGGCCGTCGCCGGAAGCCTTGCCGCTAAGAAACGGGTCCCCGCCACCAGCGGTACCTTTCCCACGCACGGTCCTTTGTTTGTCGGCCTGCTTGTGGGCGCCGTCCTCATTGTGGGAGCTCTCACTTTCTTCCCCGCTCTCTCCCTGGGGCCCATCGTCGAGCAGTTTCTCATGCTCAACGGGAAACTCTACTGATTCACGCAGGACTGACATGCCCACACTTACCACGCCTTCCAAGCCCCATCCGCACAAGGACTCCACGTCGCTTCTCCCGAAGAAGCCGGCGCGGTCTCGTCCCCTATTTGACCCGGAAATCGTTCGTCGCGCCATAGCCGCGTCCTTCGCCAAACTTAATCCGGTCACTTTGCTGAAGAATCCCGTCATGTTCGTGGTCGAGGTGGGAGCCGCGCTCACCACTCTCTTCCTCATCCGCGATATTTTCATCAGAGCCGGCGCCATCGGATTCTCCGCGCAGATCTCCCTCTGGCTCTGGTTTACGGTGCTGTTCGCCAACTTCGCGGAAGCCATGGCCGAAGCGCGCGGCAAAGCACAGGCGGATACCTTGCGTAAGACCAAGACAGATGCCATTGCGAAGAGAATTGTCTCCGGCGGGATCGAGCAGGTTCCTGCCTCCGCCCTCCGCACCGGCGATATCGTTGCCTGCGAAGCCGGTGACCTCATTCCGGGGGATGGTGAAGTCATCGATGGCATCGCCACCGTCGACGAGTCGGTCATAACCGGAGAAAGTGCTCCCGTCATCCGTGAATCCGGCGGGGACCGCAGCGCCGTCACCGGCGGCACACGTGTCCTCTCCGACAGCATCCGCATTCGCATCACCTCCAACCCCGGCGAAACCTTCCTCGATCGCATGATCGCCCTCGTCGAAGGAGCTGAGCGCCAGAAAACTCCCAATGAAATCGCCCTCAACATCCTCATTGCCGGCCTCACGCTGATCTTTCTTCTGGCCGTCATCACCCTCCTGCCCTTCTCGAGTTTCAGCGTTGCACAAGCCGGGTCCGGGGCCGTCCCCAGTATCGCGGTTCTCATCTCCCTGCTCGTTTGCCTGATCCCCACCACCATTGGCGGACTGCTCTCCGCCATCGGGATTGCCGGCATGGACCGCGTCATGCAACACAACGTGCTCGCCATGAGCGGTAAAGCCGTCGAGGCCGCCGGGGACATCAACTCGCTCCTTCTTGACAAGACAGGCACGATCACCCTCGGAAACCGGCAAGCCGTCGACTTCCTTCCCATCAACGGTGTAACCGCACAGGAGTTGGCAGACGCCGCGCAACTGTCGAGCCTCGCCGACGAGACCCCCGAAGGCCGCTCCGTCGTCGTCCTGGCCAAGGAAAAATTCGCCCTTCGCGGCCGGCACATTCCCGAGCACGAAGCCACCTTCTTCCCGTTCTCCGCCTATTCCCGGATGAGCGGCGTCGATTGGGAAGGCCGCCAACTCCGCAAAGGCGCCACCGGCGCAATCTGCAAGTTCGTCCTGGAGATGGGCGGGGAAGTGCCCCCTTACTTTCAGGAGATGAGCGAACGCATCTCCCGTACTGGGGGCACGCCGCTCGCCGTCTGTGACAGTAGCCGACTGCTCGGCATCATCCACCTCAAGGACGTCGTCAAGGGCGGTATGAACGAGCGGATTGCGCAACTACGCCGTATGGGAATCCGCACGGTCATGATCACCGGCGATAATCCGCTCACCGCCGCCGCCATCGCCGCCGAGGCGGGTGTCGACGACTTCCTCGCCCAGGCCACCCCAAAGGACAAACTCGAATACATCAGAAATGAGCAGGCCGCCGGCCGCCTGGTTGCCATGACCGGCGACGGCACGAACGATGCTCCAGCCCTTGCCCAAGCCGATGTCGGCCTCGCCATGAACACGGGCACCATGGCTGCCAAGGAAGCCGGCAACATGGTGGACCTCGACTCCAACCCCACCAAGCTCATTGAAGTCGTCGCTATCGGCAAGCAGTTGCTCATTACCCGCGGCGCGCTCACCACTTTCTCCATCGCCAATGATGTGGCGAAGTATTTCGCCATCATCCCCGCGATGTTTATGGCTACCTACCCCGCCCTCGGCAGGCTGAACATCATGGGACTTCACACCCCTCAGAGCGCTGTCCTCGCCGCCGTCATCTTCAACGCGCTCATCATCATCGCCCTTGTTCCGCTTGCCCTGCGAGGCGTGAAATACCGCCCGCTCGACGCCGCCGGCCTTCTGCGGCGGAACCTCCTCATCTACGGAATCGGCGGCATCATCGCCCCGTTCCCCGGCATCTGGCTGCTGGATCAACTGCTGGCGGCATTCCATCTCGCCTAAGGAGACTCCCCATGTGGCAACAAATCCTGCCTGGATTGCGAATCAAGCTTTTCATGACGCTGGTCTTTGGCGTCGTCTATCCGCTCGCCATGACCGGCATCTCACAACTCCTGTTCCCTTACAAGGCCAATGGAAGCCTGATTCTCGCGGCAGGCAAAATCATCGGCTCCGAACTCATCGGTCAGAATTTTTCGAGACCCGAATACTTTCACCCGCGTCCCTCCGCCGCCGGCAACCAGGGCTACGATGCCACGGCCTCAGGGGGCTCCAATTATGGCCCCACGAATAGGAAACTCATCGATCGCGTGAAGGCGTCCGTCGAGGCATTCCGGCGGGAGAATCCTGATTACCGAGGCCCCATCCCCGCTGATCTCGCCACCGCTTCCGCCAGCGGCCTTGATCCGCATATCAGCCCCGATTCCGCTCTTGCTCAGGTTCCTCGCGTCGCCAAAGCCCGCGGCGCCGCCCTCGACGCGGTTTATCAGCTAGTCGAGCAGTCTACTCAAAGGCCTGACTTCGGCTTGCTTGGCGAACCGCGTGTCAACGTCCTTCGCCTCAACCTTGCACTGGATCAGGCTTTCCCCAGGCGTTGATCTGCCGCCGTTTATGCTAAGAGAAGCTTATGCCAGGGGAACGACGGCGCAAGACACCGGAAGAACTGCTTCGCGCCATCCAGGCCGAGGAAGCAAGAGCGCGCAGAGGACACCTCAAAATCTTTCTTGGCTACGCCTCCGGCGTCGGCAAGTCTTTTCGCATGCTCGATGAAGCCAGACGGCGCCAGGAACGGGGTCAGGATGTTGTCGTCGGCGCGCTCCAGCCCCAAATGCCGCCTGATGTCCAGGCACTGGCCGTCAAACTCGAAGTGATTCCGCTCAGGAACCTGGCCGGCGGACCGGCCGTCGATGTGGACGCTATCATCCACCGCCGTCCCGCCGTCTGCTTTATTGACGGCCTTGCCTACGACAATCCGCCCGGCGCGCGCAACCCCACCCGCTGGCTCGATGTGGAGGAGTTATTGCAGGCCGGCATCAAGGTGATCGGCTCCATCAACGTTCAGTACGTCGAGGAGTTGTCCGGTCAGATCGAGACCATCACCGGAAAGCGTGCTTCCCAGACGGTTCCCCTGGCCTTCCTCAAAAGCGCGGATGAGATCGAGATCGTGGACGCGCCGCCGGAACTACCCCTCGATCGTTTGCCGGAAGTCCCTGCCGCCGAACGCTCCCTGCGCCTCTCCAGACTCCGCGAACTCGCTCTGGTCATGGCCGCCGATGTCGTCGATTGCCAGCTATCCGCCTACCTCGAAAACCACGGAATCGATCCCACTTACGGAACACAGGAGCGAATTCTCGTCTGCATCACTCCCCGAGCCAACGTTCGCGAGATGATGGAAACGGCGCGCATCGTCTCCGATCGCTTCCACGGCGAACTGATCGCCGCCTATGTCCACCAGCCCAATCTGTCCGAGTCTGATCAGGCGGCGCTCCAGCAAAAGATCGCCATCGCCAAACAAGCCGGAGCCGCCATCGAGATCCTCCATGGCGAAAACTTCGTGGAGACCATCCTCGACTTCGCCAAATCAAGGGGAATCACTCAGATCTTCATGGGGCATAGCCAGCGCGCTGGAATCCGGCCGTTTCTCTGGGGCAACCCGGTGGATCATCTCATTCGCCGCTCGCGCGGCATGGACATCCGTGTCTTCCCTCAATAGCGCATGACGAAGTTGACAGACGGCCGGCGGCGCGGCACTCTCCGCATCTTCATGGGCTACGCCGCGGGTGTCGGCAAGACCTACAAGATGCTTGAAGAAGCCCAGGAACTGAAGGCTCGTGGTGTGGATGTCGTCATCGGTTATTTCGAACCGCACGGGCGCAAGGATACCATTGCCAAGACCCAAGGACTCGAAATCGTGCCGCGCCGGCAGATCGAATATCGCGGCTCCCTGTTCGAGGAAATGGACACCCGCGCCATCCTGGCCAGGAACCCTCAGGTCTGTCTCGTCGACGAGTTCCCCCACTCGAACGTTCCCGGCTCCGATCGGCCGAAGCGCTGGGAAGACGTGCAGGTGCTCCGGGACGCGGGAATCGATGTCCTCACCACCATGAACATTCAGCACCTCGAGAGCCTGAACGACCAGATCTTCAACATCAGCGGAGTTCGCGTCCGGGAAACTATTCCTGACTGGGTCGTCGAGCAGGCCGACGAGATCGTTCTCACTGACCTTACCCCAAGGGCTCTCCTCCACCGTCTCGAGCGTGGTGTGGTCTACAGTCCGGAACAGGCCGAACGCGCCCTGAGAAATTTCTTCCGCGAGCAGACGCTGGTCGCGTTGCGCGAACTCGCCCTTCGCCAGGCTGCTCACGAAGTCGAGCAGCGCATCCCTGCCGGCCCCTTGTCCGCTTCCTCCCTGAAGCGCCACCGCATCCTGATCTTCATCACGCCCGATCCGCGCACCGCCATGCTCATTCGCAGGGCCAAACGTGTCAGCGATTTCCTCGATGCGGAATGCTTCGCCGTCGCCGTGCAACCCCCGGGCGTTGACAGTACACTCGCCCCGGACGATCGCGAGGCCATCGAATGCCATCTCAATTTCGCCCGCAACCTGCACATCGAAACGCGCATCCTCGAAAGTGACCATTTCGCCCGCGCGCTGGTCGTTTTCGCTCGCCTCAACGGCATTACCCAGATCTTCCTCGCCCGCCCCGCCGAGCGCTCCTGGCTTCCCATTCTCTCGCGCAGCCTCGTGCAGAAGATCGTAGACCTTGCCAAGGATATGCAGGTGGTGATTGTCTCCGAACGGGAAACTCAGCATGTCAGAGACTGATCTTCCCTTTCAACTCACGCCGTTGCGCCCATCACTTTCGGCCGCGCTACCGGAGCCGGCACCGCCTGCAACACGAACGGCTCGCGGAATCCCGCCAGCACCGGCGTCAACTGATCGATTGTCCTCCGCAGGTCCGCCATCGTCTCCACGAACTCCCCGTCTCTGCGCCGTTCCAAGGCGCCGCGCATCGCCTGAAACTCCTGGGTCAGTTCCTGCATGGCTTTCTCTATCCCCTGGAACTGCGCCTTCTGAGCCGGTATGGCCGAGGAAAGAAGCGGCAGCCATACGCTTCCCATCTCCCGCCGGATTGCGCCAAGCATCCGTTCTCCGCCAACCAGCAGCAGACTTGCCATCCATTGCAGCAGGACGAACCCCGTAACCCCCGCCAGCACCAGTCGGGGCATTTCCACATTCATTGACCGCGTCCCCTGAAAGACCGCCATTGCCGATAGCGAGCATACCGCCACCGCCGCAACACCCCATGCGTGCATCCGGATCTCGTGCACATCACCTCTCAACGAGTGTTGATCGGCCTGCTCATGCTGCTCGGCCAGCAAACAAGCCCCTGCCATATCGCCTGTCTTCAACGTCGCCTGGATCCTTCGCAGCAGTGGACTTGCCTGTGCCGCCTCTCCTCCAAGCCTTTCCGACGTCTCCCCAACTGCCTTCGCCGTCAACAACCGCCTCGTCTCCTGAACCGCGTCGGATTCGAGCGTCCCTTCCTCCACCCACATCCTCCACCGGATGGCGAATCCCTGCACCACCCCCGCCACAAACACCATCGCGCAAGCCGCCAGTCCCCACCCGAGCCAGGGAACCAGCGCTCCAGCCGTGCTGAATGCCAGCAGCAAGGCGAACGCCTTGCGGCCCGCCGGCGAGATTCTCACCGCCAGCGGCGCTTTGTCCGGAACCCTGGGAGATGCCCGTACCTCCGCAGGTGGCCGCGCCGCCGGCCGCGACGGTTCTGACAACGTGACTGGTCCGTAGCTCTGCCCTCTCTGCCAGGCCTCTTGCAGCCATCGCGAGTGGCATTCCACCATCTCGCCCGCGGATGTAATCCGAGCCGCCAGCGCCAGCACTTCCTCCTGCAGCGCCATCTCATCCGCGAAGCGCTCGCTTGCCGGCATCAGCCCTCTTGCCATCGAGGATGCGAACATGTGGCGAATCTTTCCAAGCAGCGCGGCGTTCTCCGTCTCGATGGCGATGCAATAGGGTCTCGCCCGCCCGTCTCCTATCTCGCCGTGATACAACGTGCTCCCGGCCAGTTCGCGAGGCGGCGCCACCGTGAACAAAATGCGAAATGCCGTGTAGCCATAGAAACCTGACCCGAGCTTTTGCGAATCGAATAGTATGCCTAGTTGTGGCATGGGGAGGTACTCCTTCTAAGGCCCAAACTTATTTGTATTAGGTAAGTGCCTCCGCCCCTCCACAATTCTCAGGACGCCGATGCGGGGTGTGGTACTGTACGCGGACTAGGTCCCAAACCGTTAACGTAATTCTCTAACCTCGCCATCCCATGCCGCAGTATGCTTGGGCCTGCGGCACAGCAGCCTGAAAAACCGATTCCAATGCCTCACCAGAACATCATCCCGGTCCGCGAAACCGCGCCATTCCTCAACGTGCGAATCCACGCCATCCGCCGCCTTCAAGAAAACAGCATGAAGCTGAGCTAGAATCCAATAGAGTTACAGGAGGCAATATCGCATGTGCCTTACCGGATCAGTTGGCCCCAAGGCCCTCTCCGATAACAAGCGGGAGGAAGTCCGCTTAGTCCAGATGCTGATCAATGGCAATCTCGGCAAGCTCATCCCACTCGCACCCCTCGTGGAAGACGGTTGGATCGGCGACGGTACGCTGGGCGCTATTGCGGAGTTCCAGCGCCGGGTTCTGAACATGGCCAGTCCGACCAGCAAAGTTGAACCCGGCGGCGACACCTGGAAGAAGCTCAAGGAAGGACTCGGCGCCGGCCTCACGCGGGAAAAGTTTCGCATCATCATGTATCCCGCCTCGGGCACCCTTGTCGACCGCTTCTTCCCGCATTTCGCCGCCGCTCTCACCGCCAACAACATCAACACCCCTCTCCGCCAGTCCCACTTTCTCGGGCAACTCGGCCATGAGAGCGGCAACCTGCGCTATACCGAAGAGATCGCCAGCGGCGAGGCCTATGAAGGCCGCGCCGACCTCGGCAACACCCAGACCGGAGACGGCGTCCGTTTCAAGGGCCGCGGGCTCATTCAGATCACGGGCCGCTCCAACTATACCGCCTATGGAACCTCGCGCCACACGGATTACGTTACCGAGCCCAACAACCGCCTCCTCGCTACTGATGCCTCCGTTGCCGTCGATTGCTCCGGCTGGTTCTGGTCCGCCAACGGCCTCAACGCCCTGGCCGACAGCGATGATATCCGCGCTGTGACCCGCACCATCAACGGTGGATATAACGGACTCGATGACCGCACGACAAGGACTAACAAAGCGAAATGTATCCTCTTGCCGGACTGATCGCGATTCTGTTGGCCGCCACCGGATGCGCCCAGCAGCCGGCCCGGCAGACGGCAGCCTCTGAAACCCCAGCCACCGCATTGTCTGCCCCGGCCTACGTGGAGGACTGCCAGCCCTGCGCCATCGAGATTTCGCCTGCCGTGGGCGCCTTCCGTTTCCGCTTCTCCTTCTCCCCCGCCGGCGCCGGCCGCGTGGTTCATTCCATTGCCGTTACGCCTCCGGGCGGGCCAGCCGCCTCCCAAAGCCTCGAAGTGAAAGGCATGATGCCGCTACTCTCCGGCGCCAAAGTGTTTTTCGGAGGACAGGATCTGAATTTCGACGGCTATAAGGATCTCATGATCATCATCAGCCACGGCGTCGCCAACGCGTATGCCGACTACTGGCTGTATGATCCCGGCGCGCACAACTTCGTGTCCCTCGGGGAGTATCCGGTCTTTACCGTCGATCAGGCCGCCAAACGGCTGAAGACTTACGAGCGCGGCGGCTCCGGAGGCATGATCTACGAATCGCGCCAGTATGCCTTTCTCGATGGAAAACTCACCGTGTTGCGCGTCGAAAAACAGGAAGCCATCGAGAACTCGCCAAACTTCCGCAAGACCATCGAGGAACGCAAAGACGGCAAACTCGTCACCATCGAGCGCCAGACTGTCCGCCCGCCCAGGTAGCCCGCCCGCGTCAGCCCTCCTCGTCGAGCAGGGCCTCCATGTAACCCCGTGTCTGCTTCGACGGCGCCACCGGCACGATTTCGAACTCCATCAGATCCGTCCATGCGGCGACCCACTGCTGAAGCAGCAGGGCATCGTCCGTCTGCATCAACTGAAAACAGCGATCGAAATTCGGCTCCACCCAGCTATCGATATATTCGAGCCCGTCAGGCATCGATCGTCCGGATTCCCGAAGCCGCCGGCAGATCGGCCTCGGGTCGCGGTTCCGGAAGCGCTCAATCACCAGGAAAAGCATCCCTTGACGCTACCACAACCTCCGTTCCATCCTCCGCGCAAGACCTGCCGGCCTGCCGGAATACCCTCCTCGTCTGCCGGCCGTTTTCCCGTATGCTGATGTCAATGCAACACAAGACGCAATTGGGTGGACGCTGGATCCTCATTGCCGCGTTTGTGGCGCTACTGCTGCTGATGCTCGTTGCCGGCTATGACAGCCTGTCCGCGCAGAAGAGGGTGCAGGCCGAGATTGCGAACCTCCGCGCCGAGCGCCGCGCCAGGGTGGCCGCGGTCATCGTCATCCGGCGGTCTACGTGGCTCTACTCGCGCGAAGTGGAAAGGCTGGCGGACTACCGCGCGCCCGTAACCCCTCCGCCGGTCATGTCCTCCGTGAAACGGTTTTCACTCGATGTCGACGCCGCTCTCACCCGCTATCCCACCCCTTCCAGCGAACTGGAGCAGACCCTCCTCACTCGCCTCCGTGCCGAGTTGGGGGAACATCGCCAGACCATCGATTCCGGGCAATGCCCCTCGGCATCGTCTTTGGCGGAACTCACCGCCACCGTCGAACGCTTGCAGGAGTTGGATTCGCACATGACCGAGGATGCCGACTCTCAACTGGCGCAACAGTTGTCGCAACTCCAGCAGAGAGGGACAACCTTCCTCCTGTTCTCTCTGGGCGCTGGTCTGCTGATCGCGCTCGGCAGTCTGGCGTACATCTTGAGACTGGAAGCGAATGCGAGAGTGCATCTCGAACAGATCCTCCGCCACCGGTCGGAATTGCAGGAACTCTCCGCGCGGCTCGTCGAGGCCCAGGAGCAGGAGCGCCGTTCTCTTTCCCGCGAGCTTCACGATGAGGTGGGGCAATCGATCGGCGCGCTGCTGGTGGACACCGGACGGCTTGCCTCTCTTCTTCCGCCCGGCGAGGACAGCATGCGCCCCTTGCTGAACGGCATTCGCGAAAGGGCTGAGCAACTGCTCCGCGAGGTCCGCGATATCAGCCTCCTGCTGCGCCCCTCGATGCTCGACGACCTCGGTCTCATCCCGGCCCTCGAGTGGCTCGCCCGCGAAACCTCCCGCCAGGGGGGCCCCGAGGTCGAAGTGGTGGATGAGAATGTCTCCGAGGACCTCAATGAAGACTACAGAACCTGCGTCTACCGCCTCGTCCAGGAGGCGCTGCGAAACGCAAGCCGCCATTCCGGGGCGCGCAACGTGATCGTTGCCGTCCGCCAGCGCGAAGGCCGCATCCTCGTCGAGGTGCGGGATGATGGAAAGGGCTTCGATCCCTCCCGGATGCGCGGCATGGGACTGCTCGGAATGGAGGAACGCGTGCAACGCTTCGGCGGCGCGCTGCGCATTGAATCGGGGTCCAGCGGCACTACCGTCGCGGCGGACCTGCCTCTGCGATAGCCTTGAGGATACGGAAGCATGCACGAGGCGATTCGAATACTGCTGGCCGATGATCATACGGTGATTCGCACCGGGCTGCGCCTCGTCCTCGAACAGGAGCCTGGATTTACCGTCGTCGGCGAGGCCGCCGACGGGCGCCAGGCCGTCGATCTCGCCGCTTCTCTCAAACCCGATGTCGCGGTGCTCGACATCGGCATGCCGAACCTCAACGGAATTGAAGCCGCCCGCCAGATTCACGCTCAATCGGAAACCATCGCCATCGTCATCCTCTCCATGCACTCCGACGAGGGCTATATTCTGCGGGCTTTACGAGCCGGAGCCAAGGGCTACCTTTTGAAGGATTCCGCTGAAGCGGACCTCATCCGCGCCGTGCGCGCCGTGCGGGAAGGGAAGTCCTTTTTCAGCCCTGCCGTCGGTAAGGTGCTGCTCGAAGACTACATGCGCAAACTCGAGCGAACCGGAGCCGAGGATTCCTACGAACTCCTCAGCCCCCGCGAACGCGAAGTCCTCCAACTCGTCGCCGAGGGAAAGTCGAACAAGGAAGCAGCCGAAGTCCTGCACGTGAGCCCCTACACGGTGGAAACGCACCGCGCCCGCATCATGGAGAAACTGAACCTGAAAGGGCTGCCCGAGTTGATCCTTTTCGCCGTCCGCAAGGGAATCATCTCCTGACCTGTAGTCAGACGCCGGAGCGCGGAATACTGACCCATCGGGATAATCCCCGCCGCACCCCTTCCCGTCCATACGATTAGGCGGCCCGAAAGGCCGCCCCCAAGTTAGGACAAGGAGGCAGAATGAAACGGATCGGTATGAATTTTCCCGGGGCAAGAGAGCTGCCGGCAGTGGTGCTGAGCCTCGCCCTGGCCGCGGGCGGGGCCTTTGCCGCCGTGGTGGCCCACCGCGCGTTCAGCAGTTTTCCCCCCGCCACAGTCAAGCTCGCGAGCCCCAATGAGGGTCCTTCACACACTACCTACGCACCCATCGTGAAGAAGGCCCTGCCCGCGGTGGTCAACATCTCTTCATCCCGCGTCGTGCGCACGCCCGCCGGATTCTCGGGCCAGATGGACCCGATGTTCCGCCAGTTCTTCGGCGAGGATTTCGGCGGCCGCTTCAATATCCCCAAAGACCGCCGCGAGCAGAGCCTCGGTTCCGGCGTCATTGTGAGCCCCAATGGCTACATACTGACGAACAATCACGTCATCGACGGCGCTACGGACATCCGCGTCACGATGGGTGACAAACGCGAATTCAAGGCGGTCCTGGTCGGCAGTGATGCCAAGACCGACGTTGCGCTGCTCAAGATCGACGCGGCGGCTCTGCCCGCCATCACCATCGGCGACTCCTCGAAGGTGCAGGTCGGCGACGTCGTGCTCGCCATGGGCAACCCCTTCGGCGTCGGCCAGACCGTCACCATGGGCATTGTGAGCGCCACCGGCCGCGGCGGATTGGGCATCGAAGACTACGAGGACTT